>NZ_DATMRK010000045.1:0-69199 GCF_035566375.1 Collimonas sp. | reverse complement strand
CAGGGCATGGTTGTCAATCCTTTGGTCTTCATTCGAATGAACCAAAAGTGTTACCCATGTCCCGGCACACCTGTTACCTATGTCTCCGGTCTATACACTTCGCCAAGAAAAAGTAACCAAAAAGAAGGCGACCGCAAAGCCATTGCCTTCCCTTCGGTCAGGTCCCCAAATGTAGCGGCTGCCAGTCGGGTGGGGAGACCAACTCGCTGCGCTCAGACATGTCTCCCCACAATTCCCGACTGACAGCCGCTACATTTGGCAACGTCCCAATGCGGGGCACGTCAAAAGCAACCGCAACCGCAACCGCAACCGCAACCGCAACCGCAACTGCAACCTCAAAATCGCGTTGCTATCGGCTGTCAGCTATCTTTTTCGCAGTTGATCATCCACGGCGTGCCGAACTGATCTTCCAGCATGCCGAAACTGGCGGCCCAGAAGGTTTTTTCGTAGGGCATCTTGATTGTGCCGTTTTTTGCCAATGCATCAAAAATACGTTTGCCTTCTGCAATCTTGTCGACATTCAGCGATACCACCATGCCTTGCATTTTTTCAAAATACCCCGGCGGGCAGTCGGAGCCCATCAATACCATGCCGTCTACTTCCAGGCGGATGTGGGCGATCTTGTCTTGGCGGTCGGGTGGCGTTTGTTCTGCCATCGGCGTTTCGGCGTTGGTTAATCTAAAAGCGATTTTCCCGCCCAGGACTTGCTGGTAAAGCTTGAATGCGGCGTCGCATTGACCGTCGAAATTAAGGTAGGGATTCAATTGCATGGCGTGCTCCTGTATGAGTTAGTGAGATTCGAGGAATGACATTCGTCGCTTATTTTTCTGCTGCGTTTTTCAGGTTGGCAAGACCGGCTTCAAAATCCTTGCCGATCATGTTGTCCATATTGAAAAACACGCCCATTACCTTGGCGACATAAGGCGATGGCCCATACATAGCCCAGGTGACGTTGCTGCTGTCGCCCTGGGTGTCTACGTTAAATTCGGCGATGTTGTGGCCTTCAAAGGGTTTGCTGAAATCCAGCTTGATAACGACCTTGGACGGCGCGACCTTGGACGGTGGCGAGGTGTCGCTGATCTCCATGCTGCCGGCGCCGGCTTTGCCCTCGCTTTCCCATGCATACATCGCGCCCTTGCCGCTGGCGGCGCCGCTGAAGCTTCGCTTCATCGCCGGGTCCAGCTTTTCGTAGGGCGACCAGCTGCCCCATTGGTGAAAATCGTTGATGAGGGCGAAAATCTTTTCCGGCGGCGCCTTGATAATGACGCTGCGCTGGACGCGGAAGGTGTCGGGGCGGGTTGCGGCGTAGCCAAGGATGGCGGCGATCGCAACGACGATAGTGATGACGATGGTTTTGACCATGGATTTCCTCGGGGCGCCGTCGTGATCAGGGTTTCGCACTAGCTGATTTAGCGGCGCCTTGCTGCTGCAGGTTTTCTGAGATTGATCTCAGCTCAGGCGTGAATTCGCAGCCGAAATCTTCCAGCTCGAACACCTGGCGCAGTTCCAGTTCGACCGCGCCGTCGCCATCCAGGGCCGGCCAGCGTTTGACCCATTCGATGGCTTCCTCTCGCGATTTCACCTGAATCATGGTGAAGCCGGCCATCAATTCCTTGGTCTCGGCGAAGGGGCCGTCGAACACAGTCGGTTTGCCTGCCGAGAATTTGATGCGCGCACCTTTGGCGCTGGGTTGCAGGCCTTCACCGTCCAGCATGACGCCGGCTTGTACCAGTTCTTGGTTGTATTTCAACATGGCGGCGATCAGCTCTGTGCTGGGTAAAACACCCGCCTCGGTGTTCTTGTCTGCCTTGCGTATGATCATGAATCGCATTCTGATATCTCCGTTTGGTTTGAATCTGCCGGACGCCGGCTGCGGCCTTTTAAATCCGGGATCTGCTAACTAGTCGAACGGAAAACCGTGAGATCGACAAGCTGCAGAATTCTTTTTGGAATTATATTTGATGGCCGTACTTTGCTTGCAAGAATCGCAATTCCGCCATCGGGCGGGGCGTAAACAGCTTAGGCAAGCTCGCCGCAAATAACAAATCGAACACTCGCTCAATCGCCGCCTTTTGCGGTGCGGCGTGTTGCCGAGGCAGGCACATCCGGTGTCATTTCCGCGCCGCTGTTCGCGCAACAATGAGCAGAGATGAAAAACCCATATAGATCAAGCACATAGCTAAAGCGCATTGAAGTTATCAACAGGACTATCCACAGTTTCTGTGGGTAACTTTTATTAGAACGAGAATTCAATCAGGGATGGCAACCTAGATTCGGTAGTTGGACAGGTGCGAGTGTGCTTTTTTCCGCCCCTCTGGCTAGGCGTGACGACGACGCGGACTGCATTCCGCTAGGAGGAGCAACGACGCCAGCGGGGCGGAAAAATGTGCAGTCGCGCCTGTAGCGCTCTCACATGTTAGGTGAATCTGACCGAATCAAAGAAAGTCTGCGCACTTCAGGCTATTTAGACATAAGCGAGCGGTCAACTGCCGAACCTAGGTTTAATCAATCACCACCGCCATGAAGACGGTGGCCAGGCTCAGCAGGATCAGGCCAATGATGAAGGCGATGTCGGCGTACTGTTCCAGGCGTGTGCTCTGGTTCGAGCGCATGGCCGCGTAGGACAGCACGCCGCTGGTCAGGAACACCAGGCTGTTCAGCGCCAGCAAGTGGCTCAGCCAGAGCGCCAGTCCGCTGAATCTTGCGAGCTTGATAATCGACAACGCGGTAATGCAGACACCGATCATGGTGGCGGAAGAGGGCAGGATGTGTCGCGACAGATTGTTGTTTTTCAACAGCTTGATCATCGTTTTCCCATCCTGCGATAGTGACGCCTTGGCCCCGCGCTTTGGCCTGGATTCAACCCAGGGTCAGCGGCACGAAGATTTTCTCTTTGTCGCGTTGCACCAGCAGCGCCACGTTCTTGCCGGCTTTGCTCACCAACTGGCGCAACTGCTCGACGCTGTTGACCGGCTTGCCGTTGAGCGACAGGATCACATCGCCGCGCTGGATGCCGGCCAGCGCCGACGGACCGGTCGCATCTTCCACCACCAGCCCGCCGCGGATGCCGACCTGCTGCTGTTCGTCCGGCGTCAGCTGGCGCAAGGCCAGCCCGAGTCGTCCTTGCGAACCGGCGCCATTGTCTTTGCCGGCGGTTTTCAGCACTTCCGCTTCCGTCAGCTTGACCGTCAGCGTCTTGGCCTGGCCATCGCGCATCACTTCAATCGTGCTGTTGGTGCCGGGGGCGATGTCGGCCACCAGGCTTGGCAGGTCAGACGAGTGATTGATGGGCTGGCCGTTGAAGCGCAGGATCACATCGCCGGTTTGCAGACCGCCCTTGTCGGCCGGGCTGCCTTTGTCGACCGAGCTGACCAGTGCGCCGGCGGCAGACTTCAAGCCGAACGATTCCGCCAATGCCTGGTTCACCTCTTGCACGCTGACGCCGAGATGGCTGCGGGTGACCTTGCCGTGCTTGACCAGTTGCTGCTCAACCTTGGTGGCGACATCGATAGGGATGGCAAAAGACAAGCCCTGGTAGCCGCCGGTCTGGCTGTAGATCTGTGAATTGATGCCGATTACTTCGCCCTTGATATTGAACAGCGGGCCGCCCGAATTGCCGGGATTGACGGCGACGTCGGTCTGGATGAACGGGACATAAGTATCGTCCGGAAGCGAGCGCGATTTGGCGCTGACGATGCCGGCAGTAGCGGTATTTTCAAAACCGTATGGCGAGCCGATCGCCAGCACCGGTTCGCCGACCTTGGTCAGCGCCGGATTGCCGATCTGCACCGTTGGCAGGTTTTTGGCGTCTATCCGTATCACGGCGATGTCGCTCTGTTTGTCGGAGCCCAGCACCTTGGCCTTGAATTCGCGGCGGTCGGTCAGTTTTACCGTGACTTCCTGAGCACCGTCGACGACGTGGGCGTTGGTCAGGATCAGGCCGTCGGCGCTGATGATGAAACCTGAGCCTTCGCCACGCATGATTTGCGGATGGCTGGGGATTTGCAGTTGCGGGCCGAAGCGTTTGAAAAACTGTGAGAACGGGTCGTTAGGATCGAGTTCGCCGGAGCCGTCGTCCTGATCAGACACTGCGCTTTGCTTGGCTTTACCGGTGACGCTGATGTTCACCACTGCGGGACCGGAGCGTTCGACGATGCCGGAAAAATCGGTGGCCACCGCGACTGCGGGCGCCGCATTGCTAACCGGGGCCGGAGCTGCGTTCTGCGCCGTAATCGCCGCATTGGCGTTTTCGATGCCGATGTCGCTGTTCTTGGAATGCAAGTAGGCGCCGCCGGCCACCACCAGAACGGCGACGGCAATGGCGCTGCGGGTAAAGGTTTGACGGGTTTGAGGTTGCATGCTGTGCTCCTTTGCAGATTAACTAGCACACAGCATAAACACGAAAAATTAAAGCAAACTTAAAAAACGCCTGAGAAAAAAACTATCGTCAAACGGCAAAGTGCACGCTGGCGCGCAGCCCGTGCCCGGTATTTTGCAAGTTGACGCTGGCCCGATGAGCATCGGCGATCTGCTTGACGATCGCCAGTCCCAGGCCACTGCCGTGCGCCTGCGACTGACTGTCGGCGGCGCGATAGAAACGATCGAATACGCGCTGCAAATCGGCCTCGGGGATGCCGGGGCCGCTATCTTCCACGGCGACCGCGACGCCGGCGGCGTCGGCTGCAATTGAGACATCGATGCGGCTGCCTGGTGGGCTGTGACGCAAGGCATTGTCGATCAGGTTGTTAAACAAGATGCGCAAGGCGTCGGCGTTGCCGGTCACGCTGGCGGCCGTCTCCGTGCTGATACCCAGATCGATCTGGCGCGCGTGGGCAGTCAGGACGAAGTCGCCGATCACGCTGTGCAGCAGTGCGCGCAAGTCGAGTTCGACGTGGGCTTGTTCAAAGGCGCCGGGTTCCTGGCGCGCCAATGTCAGCAGTTGCTGCAGCAGATGGGTAGCACGTTCCAGTCCTTGTTTCAGATCGCCGAAAGCGGCTTGCCGTTCGCCATCGCTGGCAGCGCGTTCGGCGAGTTGAACTTGCAGGCGCAAGGCGGTCAGCGGCGTGCGCAGTTCGTGCGCTGCGTCGGCGACGAAGGCGCGTTGCGCATCGATGGCTTGGCCCAGGCGCGCCAGCAAGTCGTTCAATGCTTGCGTCAAGGGCTGGATCTCGCGCGGCAGCGTGGCGTCCGGAATCGGCGACAGCGCATGCATGTCACGCGACTGCACTTCCGCTGCGGCGCGCCTGATCGGCGCCAGTCCGCGGCCCACCGCAACCCAGATCAATAAGCCAAGCAGCGGAAACAGCAGCAGCAAGGGAGTGACGGTCTTGACAGCCATTTGCGCGGCGATCTGATTGCGTGCACTTTGCGGCTGGGCGATCTGCACCACGGTATTGCCGATTTGCGCACTGTAGACGCGCCACAAGCCAGTGCTCTGGCGGACGTTGGTAAAGCCGAGTTCAGCCTGCGGCGGCAAGCTGGCTTGTCCATGCGAGTGATAGATGACGACGCCGGTGTTGTCCCAGATCTGGATCATGATCTGGTCATCCAGTTCGGGCCCGCTATCGCCGTTTTCAATCATCGGCGAAAACGCCTGGCGCGGCAGGGAGGCAACGATTTGCCGCATTTGATAATCAAACAATTCGTTGGCTTCGCCGCGGGCCTGGAAATACAGGGCGATGCCGGCCACCAGGATGGCGCCGCTCAAACCGACCGCCAGCCATAACAGCAAACTCCTGCGTATCGATGGCCTTGCCGTCATTTGGCCACCATATAACCGATGCCGCGCACATTCTTGATGAAATCGCTGCCGAGTTTTTTACGCAAGGCGTGGATGTAGACTTCTACCGCATTGCTTTCGATGCTGTCGTCCCAGCCGTACATTTTTTCTTCCAGCTGGGCGCGCGACAGCACCACGCCGGGGCGATCCAGGAAGGCGCGCAGCAGGGCGAATTCACGCGCCGACAGATTGATCTGGCGGCCTTCCAGCAAGACTTCATGAGTGGCCGGATTAAGCGTCAGCTGGCCCAGTTCGATCAGCGGTTCGGCCCGTCCCGACTGGCGCCGCAGCAGAGCGCGGATGCGCGCCGCCAGTTCTTCCAGGTCGAACGGCTTGACCAGGTAATCGTCGGCGCCGCCATCGAGGCCGGCCACCCGGTCCGCTACGGCGTCGCGCGCGGTCAGGATCAGCACCGGGATCCGGTTGCCGCCGGCGCGCAGCGATTTCAATACTTCCAGGCCATTCTTTTTCGGCAAACCGAGATCGAGCAGCAGCAATTGGTAATCTTCCTGCGCCAGCGCGCTCAGCGCCGCGGCGCCGTCCTGTACCCAATCAATGGCAAAACCGTCCTGGCGCAATCCCTTGCGCACGGCTTCGCCCACCATCAGATCGTCTTCCACCAACAACAAACGCATGGGACCAGCTCCTTAAGAAGGCAATAACGCAGCAATAACGTAGCAACAACGCAGCGGAAATCGTGACAGTTTAGCCGGATTGAATTAAACGATTCTTAAACCTTGCCGGCGGCTCAAGCAACAACACTGTGCAGTAATAAAAAACCTATACATATCAGTGACATAGCCTGAAGTCTTGGCAGTTATCAACAGGACTGTCCACAATTTCTGTGGGTAACCTGGAATTAGAGGAATTAGAGGAAAAGGTCTTAAAGCGAGTTTTGTCATATTGATATAGTTTCCTTGTGTCAATATTGTCGCGGGTATGTAAATGATGGTGTTTTGTTATCGCTTGCGTTGTTTGCATCGATGGCAAGCACCATTCGCCCATAGCCGGCGGCAGTCAAGCGACGTGCGCCGGACCTCTCTCGTGATCCAACACAACAAGGAAACCAGCAATGAAAACTCTGTTTGTACTTTGTGCTTTGTGTTCGAATTTAGCTATGGCAGAAGTTTCCCCTGATGTAAAACCGGACCCGGCTTATACCCATCATTTATCGTCGTCCGGCCCGCTCTCCAAAGAGCAGCTGCTGAAACAGGAAAAGAAGCAGCCGGCGCAAAAGCCGGTTGCGCGCAGCATGGCAGCGACCGCAGCCGCCAGCACCAGCACCAGCACTTACACCTATCTGCGTTGCTGGTACCGCACCGGCAGCGATCCGACCAAGCCGGCCACCACTTACGTCTGGGGGCTGGATCCATCCAGCGGCGATTATTACCGCATCAACGGCTACTGGTGGGCGGGCGGCCTGCTCAATTGGGAAAACATGTTTTACAGCGATGTCGCGCAAAGCACGCTGCAATCGGTATGCCAAAGTACCCTGACCGCCAATGGCGTCAGCCAGCCGGTGGCGATGGTGGCGGCTGCCGACAATGCGCTGTCGTTCAACTACACCGTGTGGACTACCGACAGCGTGGTCCAAAACGGCATCAACAAGATAGTGGCGTTTGGCGACAGCTTGTCCGACACCCAAAACGTCTACAACGCTTCGCAATGGAAGCTGCCCAATTCCAACAGTTGGTTCCTGGGGCGTTTTAGCAATGGCAAGAACTGGGTCGAGTACCTGGCCGACAATCTGCAGCTTCCGTTGTATAACTGGGCCATTGGCGGCGCTGGCGTGAGTACCCAGAATCTGGTGATTCCTGGCGTGATCCAGCAAGTGCAGTCGTTTACCCAATACATGCAAAAGGCGCAGAATTACCAGCCGCAAAACACCTTGTTTACCTTGCTCATCGGCGGCAATGATCTGGTCAATTACAACAGCACGGTCGACCAGGTGATCAGCGGCGAAACCCAGGCGTTGCAGAATCTGATCCAGGCCGGCGCCAGGAATATCCTGTTGCTCAAACTGCCCGACGTTTCCAAGGCGCCTGTGTTCACGATCAAGACCACTGGTCCGACGGTGGCGGCACAGGTGCTCGATTTGAATACGCGGCTGGCTGCGCTGGTCAGTTCTTTGCAGGCGCAATACGGCGCCAGCTTGCATATCCAGCTGTTCGACAGCTATGCGTTGTTCAACGATTTGCTGAGCAATCCGGCCAAATACCAGGTCAGCAACACCACCCAGTCCTGCCTGAACATCAATACCGATTCCAGCATCAACTACCTGAGCACGCAGAGCGCGCGCTCACAGTGCAGCAATCCGGATAGTTATGTGTTCTGGGATACCTTGCATCCGACTACCCACACTCACAAATTGCTGGCCGATGCAGTAACCGCTTTTTATAACAGCAACCTGAATCCTTAGTTCCTAGCGATCAGTCCTTGCCCGGCAATGCGACGCCGGGCGGGATTTGCATCAGATATACAGATCTACGCTGGCGCCGGCAGACGAGGCCGGATGTTTCTGCCGCTGCTCGCGCTGATTTTGCAAGGATTTTTGCGAAGACTCTTGCATGCCTTGCAAGCTGTCATGCGCCTCAGGAGCCGCCGCCATTTGGCTCAGGCGGCCGATTTCGCTTTCTATCGATGTGATCTGCTGCTGCAGCATCTTTACCCGCATGTCGGCTAATTTGAGTTCGTCTTGCGCCGGCATTTCCTTGAGCGCTGTAACCAGTTGTTTTTGCAGTCCGGCAAGTTGCTTTTGCAACGCCGCGATTTGCGAAGCAATGCTGGCGGCGGACTGGCCTGAACCATGAGCCGGGCCGATTTTCGAAATCATGATTTTCTTTCAGAGTAGCTGTCATTCAGATAACGACAGAATTTCCAAAAACTTTAATACTGTGTGGAGATGAGCGGCGCACCGTAAAATGTCGGCTTGAACCTTGATCGAGAATTGACCTGAGAAACGCATGACACAAAACACACATCATCATTTGCACGGCGTCACGCTGGAGGCGATGCTGACGGAACTGGTAGCGCACTACGGCTGGGATGGATTGGGGCAGCGCATCGATATCCGTTGTTTCAAGAGCGATCCCAGCATCAAATCCAGCCTGACATTTTTGCGCAAGACCGAGTGGGCGCGCGAGAAGGTGGAAGCCTTGTATGTGGGTATGCGGCGCGCGATGAAATGAGTTTTTTGAAAATGATGTAAAGTTTTGTGCCGGTGCTTAAAGCGTAAAGCGGCTCCGGAATTCCTAGTGCGCCATTTGAAGAAGTGCCCCTGATTGTCATGGCGTTTGTTGACCTGATGCTTTACTCACAGCAGGAAGAACCAGCATGCGCAATGTGATTTATAAAACGGTGGTCTTGAAAGCAGCGCCCGAGGCACTGTTCGATATGTATGTAGATCCGGTGCAGCACGGGGCTATCACCGGTTTGCCGGTCATCATAGGCGCAGAAGCCGGCGCCGAGTTCGAGGCATTCGACGGCGCCCTGACCGGCGTCATGCTGCAGGTGGCCAGACCTCGCCTGATCGTGCAAACCTGGCGTTCGCCGGCATTTGCGGCAGACGATCCGGACTCGATCCTGATCCTGTCATTTCACCCGCAGGGCGAGCACGGCCGCATAGAGCTGGTGCATCTGGACGTGCCGGACCACGATTACGAGCAGGTCAAGATCGGCTGGCGCGAAAAATATTTCGAACCGTGGCGCGAGTTTTTGGCGAATGGAATGGTCAGCTAGTTGCGGCTTGAGCTGCCGCTAGCGTTACGGTCTCAACATCGCTGCGAATTTCACTGCGAATTTCACTGCGCCATGAGCGCCACCGTCGCCTGCAACCCCTGCATCTGCGCGGCATGATCGATGGCCGCTGGCAGATCAGAAAATGCAAAGGTTTTTAGGTCGACTTCATCCAGCGACAACAACCCGGCCCTGAGCAGCGACAGCAGCGCCAGATAATCGGCCGGCGTATACATGAAATGGCCGATCAATTCCCAGTTATTGAGCAGCATTTCGCCATAGGGTATCGGCAGGGGCGCTTGCATGCTGCCCATCAAGACCAGCCGTCCGCCGCGCCGCAAACTGTGCAGCAGCGCCAGCGTGCTGTTGGCGTCGCTAGCCTGGCCCACCATGTCGAAAGCCAGTTCGATAGCGCCGCCGGCGGCCTCTCGAATTGCCGCCGCATCGGCGCCGATGTCGCCGGTCAGCACTAGCGGAACCACGCGACCCTTGCCCAAGGCCACCAGTTGCTGCAACGCTTGCGCCCGGCGGCCTAGTGCGATGACTTTAGCTGCACCCAGCGCCAGAGCGGCCAGTACTGCCGCCGAGCCGAAATAACCGCTGGCGCCATTGATGGCCACCGTCTCGCCGGCGGCCAGGCGGCCGCGCCGCAGGCCGCCGAACGGCACCACGAATTTGGCCAGCAGCGCCAGCCGTTCGGCGCTCAGATGATCGAGTCCGTCTAGCGGCAGCGGGGTGGAGGCAGGCACATCGGCCACTTCCCGCAAGCTGCCATGCCGGAACTCCTCCAGCATCTGCGCGCTGTCATGGCTGACGGCAGTCAGGCCGATCAGCACTTGCGGCGGCTCCGCCACTGCCTCGTTGGCGATCCAGTAGGGATTGAGGGCGACACGCTGTCCCGGCTTGAACTGCTGTACGCCTGCGCCGACGGCGACGATCCGGCCTATGCCGTTGGTGCCGGGCGTAAACGGGCTGGGCGGGTAAGCGTAAGGCAGATCGCCCTTTAAATAATTGCCGGTATAACTCAGCAGCGGCACCGCTTCCATGCGGACCAGAGCGGCGCCGGCGCGCAATTCCGGCTGCGCCACTTCTTGCAGCGCCAGTGTTAATTCTGAGCGGTTGAACATCCATGCTTTCATGTTGATCTCCTGTTGGTCGATGGTTGAACTCTAGGGGGCAACGACGTATATTTGAAATCAATTAATGGCATAGGACATATCAACGTGATTGATCTGCGCGGTATCGATCTGAATTTGCTGGTGTCGCTCGACGCCTTGCTGGAGGAATGCAATGTGACCAAGGCTGCGGCGCGGCTGCATCTGACCCAGCCGGCGGTTTCTACGCAACTGTCGCGGCTGCGCAAGATTTTCGACGATCCTTTGCTGATACCGGCCGCCAGCGGCCGCGGCATGACGCCTAGCGCGCGGGCGCTGGGCCTGATCGCGCCCTTGCATGCTGCGCTCAACGATTTGCAGGTGGTGGTCCGGCAGCGTCCGGCATTCGATCCTTACCAGGACAGCCGCCGCTTCGTGATTGCCGCCAACGATAATGCGACTGCGGTGCTCGGTCTGCGCTTGATGGAGCAATTGCCCGGCTTGGCCGGAAGCGGCGTCAAGATCGCTTTTGTGCATGCCGATCAGCGTCAGGTGGCGCTGCAGCTGGAACATGCCGAGATCGATCTGTTGATCGGCTCTGAGCGCATGGTGCCGTCATCCATGAAAGCCAGGAAGTTGTACGACGAACGTTTTGTAATGGCGCAGAGAAAAGGACATCCGCGCGGCGCCAGCGCACTGGACATGGATCAGTACTGCGCTCTGAAACATGTGTTGGTTTCGACCAGCGGCGGCAGCTTTCACGGCTTCATGGATGAACACCTGGAACAACTTGGGCATCGGCGCGAGGTCTTGTTGTCAGTGCAGAATTTCACGCTGCTGCCGGATCTGTTGTGCAATAGTGACTATGTTGCGACCCTGCCGAGCCGCTTGTTCGAACGCTATCGGGATCGGCTGGATGCCTTCGAACTACCGTTTCAGGCCAGCGGTTTTTCGCTGTTCGCCGCCTGGCACCCTCGCAACCAGGCTGATCCCGCTTTGTTGTGGCTGCGCGAAGCGCTACTTGTTGTCAGCGCGATCTAGTGTTTTTTACAACAGGCAGTGACAAATAAAAAGCAAGAGTACGGACATTGTCATAATTGACACGACTGTCAGGATTTCAAATTTGTAAACCTGTTAAATGTGACAGGTGTGGCAGTTTCCAATTCTTACTAGAATGGACCTGTCTATCGGAGCCTATCCTCTCCTATGTTGATATTTTGCCCGCTGCCGTAAGGCGGCGGGCTTTTTTTTTAGTCTCCCCCAGTGCCCTCGGCACAGGTTAACCGCGATCTCGTTGTGAGGACGCGGTTTTTTTATGGCGGCAGCGGAGTTTGGTTCCCGCCGTTTTCTTCCTTCTGATCAGCGGCAATCGGATCAGAATGATTCAGGTAGATATACGCAATTTTTAAGCGCGATGCAGGCCCGCTGTAGAGAGAACCGTTACAGAAAAATTCTCGGGCATCCTGCTAAACTACCGAATTCCCGCCGGCTCAAGGTTTGATTACTGCGCAGGAATTTCCGATTTTTATTTCAGATTTTATTCCGATTTTTATTTCGATTTTTATTCACCTATGACTCCGATTCGCGGACCTTCCTTCCAGTTAGTCGACCAGATCGATGCCGAACAGCTCCAGCAAGACGGCGGTTTCGGTGCGCGTACCCGGCCCTTGCTGGTCAAGGGTGCGTTGCGTAACTGGCCGGCGCAGCAAGGCTGGTCGTTCGAACAAATGGCTGCGCTGCGCTACAAGGACGGTTCTGAACCGCAGGTAAAGTTTCAGAACGGCCTGGTGGAGCAGGGCCAGACCCGGCATCGGCCAGTGATGCCGGTTGGTCCCTATCTGCAAGGCCTGGCAACGCGGGCCAGGCAAGCGTTGCCGGACGATGTCGGTTTGCTGCCGGACCGGCGGCGCCATCAACTGGCCGCGGGCGAACGATTTTTTCTCGAGTGGTCGCACATGCAATCGTTTCAACCCGATCGCATGTATCTGGCGCAATGGAATATCCTTGATGAGTTTCCGGCGCTGCGCCACGATTTCTCGATCAAGGATCTGTGGCCGGGCTGGCGCTGGACCTGGGAATATGTCTTCATGGGGCCGGCCAACACCGTCACCGGTCTGCATTACGACTTTCCGCATAACTGGTTTTGCCAGGTGCGTGGCAGCAAGGAATTCATCCTGTTTCCGCCTGAGCAGACACCGCACATGTGCATTTCCGAGAAATACGATTGGGGCGCGATCTTGAGTGATATCAATATCTCGCGCCTGGATCAGCAGCCGGACAAACTCAAGGAATTCGAAAAAACGCAGGGTTTGTATGCAAGGGTCGAGCCGGGCGATGCGCTGTTCATTCCCAAGCGCACCTGGCACGCGGTGGTAGCGCTGGAGCCGTCGATCAGCCTGGGAGTGTTTGGCCTGACCGCCGCCGAGGTATTGTTTGGCGGCGTACCGAACGAAATCAAAAACGTTTTCCACAAGATGCATCTGTACCGCTGGGGTAATTGCACCTGCCACAAATTCTAGTTTGATATTTAGTCGCATATTTAGTCTGACGGGCCGGACCTTCCGCAATACTTTCGGCGTGCTGCCGTCGGAGCTTCAAAAGATGGCGATTGCGTTCAAGCGTGAGGAAAAATGATGGTCTAAGATGTCGTATATTAAAAAAACGGAGACCGTCATGAATCAGGATACGCAACCGGCAACTGGCCGCTCTATAGATACCTTGCTGGCCAAATACTCCGAAAGTCATCTGAATCCGGTGAATGAAGTGATTCATTTCATCTGCGTGCCAGTCATCGTCTTCACGCTCCTGGGTTTGCTGTGGGCGATCCATCCGTGGCTGGCGCTGGCGGTGGCGCTGGCCTCCATGCTCTACTATTTTTCCTTATCGGCGCCGCTCGCGTTCGGCATGCTGCTGATGTCGGCCGCGATGCTGGCGCTGCTCTACGTCTTGCCGCCCGGCCTGGTGCTGCCGCTTTCGATCAGCGTGTTTGTGATCGCCTGGATAGGGCAGTTTATCGGCCACAAGATCGAGGGTAAAAAACCCTCTTTTTTTGACGATTTGCGTTTCCTGCTGATCGGCCCCTTGTTTGTCCTGGGCTTCTTGTACCGCCGCCTGCATATCGCCTATTGATGCGCAGGGATTGACGCATTGATTCGATGAAAATCGCCATTTTTGGTGCTGGTTCGATCGGCATATATATCGGCGCTTCACTGCTGGCCGCCGGCGCCGATGTGCTGTTCATCGGCCGCTCCCGCATGCGCCAGCAGATTGTCAGCCAGGGTTTGCTGTTGAGCGATCTGGAAGGTCGCCGGCAATGTTTTGAGGGCAAGAATTTCCCGTATCAGGAAAGCACTGCCGCACTGGCCGAAGCCGATCTGATTCTGGTCACCGTCAAGAGCGCCGACAGCGCTACGGCGGCGATCGCGATTGCTGAACACGCCAAGCCGTCAGCGCTGATCGTCAGTTTGCAAAACGGCGTCGGTAACGTTGATACGTTGCGCAGTTTGTTGAGCGGCTGGCAGGTGCTGGCGGCGATGGTGCCGTTTAATGTGGTGCAGATGGAAGGCAATCGTTTTCATCGCGCCAGCGGCGGTGAACTGATGATTGAGAAAAATGCCAGGCTGGAGCCCTGGCTGGCGCTATTTCGCCAAGCCCATTTGCCGTTGCAGCTATGCGACGATTTCGCGGCTGTCCAGTGGGGCAAGCTGTTGCTGAATTTGAATAATGCGCTGAATGCGCTGTCCGGCCTGGCGCTCAAAAGTCAGTTGTCGCAGCGCGCTTATCGGCGCTGCCTGGCTTTGTTGATTGAAGAAGCGCTGGGTTTGCTGCATGCCGCAGGGATTCGTCCGGCCAGGATCGCCAGGGTTGGGCCGCGGCTGTTGCCGGCCTTATTGCGTTTGCCCGACGCCATTTTCAAGCGGGTTGCGGCAACCATGCTGAAAATCGATCCTGAGGCGCGCTCTTCGATGTGGCAAGACTTGCAAGCGGGGCGTCTGACGGAAGTCGATTATTTGAATGGTGCGATTGTCCGCCTGGCCGAATCTCTGGCGCGCGATGCTCCCGCCAACCGACGTATCACGGCGCTGATTCACGCCGCTGAACAAGGCAGCTCGCAACCGTGGTCTGGCGATGCGCTGTATCGCGAGTGCGGCGGCAAGGATTTGTTGAAATAGCGGAACGGAAAGAACCAGGCCTGACTCGAAGCAAAGTCGTCGCCGCAGAGATCGTCCTGTTTATTCAGCTTGTTACTCAAGCAGTTACTCAACTTGTCACGAAAGGTCCGATATGGGGAAATTTCCAGGCGCACTTATGCTGTTGCTGGCTTTTACGTCCTTGGTTCACGCGCAAGACCAGCCTATGCCGCGACCCGAGCCGGGAGTGGGGCTGGAGGGACATCCGGACGCCAGAAATGACAGGCGTCAGGATTCGGGGCAGGATTCGGGTCAGGATTCTTATTACGACGGAACTCGCCGCATTGGAACCCACAGCGTAATGCGTTGCAAGGATGGGACAATGCGCAAGGCGCGTACCGATGCCTGCCGTGGTCACGATCACGCACCCAAATGAAAGCCAGTCTGAGCAGGTAAGTACAGCGGGTGAGGGCGCTGATATATGAATATAAAATATCTGTTATCAGTTAAATAAAGCAGACACGAATGCTGCGTCGCCATATAGTTACACCTGTCTCCTCCAACACCTCCTAAGGTTTGGATTCAGCCCGCAACCGCAAGGTGAGCGGGCTTTTTTTTGCCTGTGCAATACGTATCTGGCATCGGATCTTGTCCGCCGGATGCTTTGACGCTGTTGCGAGCATCGCTTAAAAATTCATGTAAATCAAAGGCTTGGGATTTTTAGCATGAGGTTATCAACAGGCTTGCACACATTTTCTGTGGGTAACTTGGGAGCGCAACGAACAACTTTGTTGTGCGGACAAAAAAAAGCCCCGCAGGCGGCGGGGCTGGTGGATCAGGCTAGCGGCGCTTTGTTTTCAGAAACGCAGGAACGAGCCGCCCAGTTTTTTGTAAGGAGCGCTCCAGACGGCTAGTACCTTGTCCAGCAGGCTTGGCTGCTGTTTAGTCAGATTCTTGCCATGGAAATGCATATCAGGGCGAGCTTGAGCTTGCATCGCGCGTGTTGACAGCGGCAGTGGAGGAGAGATGCTGGCCATGATGTTCCCTTTCAATTGATCGTCTATGTTGCATTGCAGTATAAATAATCTGAAACGGCTAATCCAATTTCGCTTTCACATACTTGCCATACCGTTTGTGAATATCAGTCAGATCTGGCCGTATGAATACGGTCTTATATCGGGGTTGCATAAGCATATAGCTAGCATATTGGCAGTTGGCAATTTTCGTGCTGTAATGCAGCAAGCCGCATCGTCGCAGGGTAGTGCGGTGTTGTTGGATATAACCCCTACTGTGGAAACGGAGAAAATCATGAAAAAACTGACAGGTCTGGCACTGCTCGCTTGCTGCTTTATTTTTAACCCGGCATTTGCCGCAAATTCGCAACAAAGCAAGATGGCAGCGTGCAACAAGGATGCCACCGGTAAAACCGGCGACGACCGCAAAGCCTTCATGAAAGATTGTCTGAGCGCAAAACCGGCAGCGGCCGCTCCGATGTCGCAGCAAGAAAAAATGAAAGCATGCAATACCGACGCCACCGGTAAGAAGGGTGACGATCGCAAGGCGTTCATGAAGCAGTGCTTGTCGAAGCCAAAGGCATAAGACGTTTCTGTAACGGCAATTCCGGCAGCCCCATTTCAAAAGCCTCGTTTTAGACGGGGCTTTTTTCATTTTGTTACCAAATTGCATACTCGTTGCGGGAATTAATGTTTACTATGCAAAGTCGAAACCAAGCTCGCACTTTTTAAGGAAACCCATATGATGAAAAAATTAGCGCTCACCCTTACTCTTGGCTTGGCTTGTGTTGCCGCTCAGGCTGCTGCCGATTGGCAACCGGTTGGCTCCAGCGATACTGCAGAGCTCAAGCTGGACCAGAATTCGATCAAGGAAACCAAGGGTATCCGCGAAGCATGGTCCATGTGGAACTTCAAAGAGGCGCGCAAGAATGATGGCGACGCCAAGGTATTGCCAACCTTTAAGTCGTATCAGGATTTCACTTTATACGATTGCAAAGCCAAGACCTTGAGCCTGAAGCGAGAGATCCTGTTTGCTGACGCTGACGGCGCCGGCGCCAAGGTGGATCACAGCGACGCCTTGAAAAATTCGACTTATGCTGCGCCGGCGAAGGATTCGGTCGCCGAAGTCATGATGAATTTCGTTTGCGCATTCCCTCTTCCTACCAAGTAATTGCAGCGCTTCAAATCAGCAGGCAAGCGGGCTTAGGCCTGCTCTGCGGCTGATAGCAGCTGCCTTATCACGCGTTTGCCTTTCTGCATTAAATGCTGGTGGGCTCCATCGCCTCGTCGAAAACGCAAAACTCATTCTTCCCAGCCCGCTTGGCTTGGTACATGGCGATATCGGCCTGCGACATCAATTGCGAAGTGGAGATGCTGGCGCCGGAATACAGGGCAATGCCGATCGAGGCGCTAAGTTCGAGTATCGTGCCGGCGATATTAAAAGGTATGCCGATCGCCGCCAGCAATTGCTGAGCGACGCCAACTGCCGCGCTGCGGGCATCGTTGAGATCCGTCAACAGAACGACAAACTCGTCGCCGCCGAGGCGCGCCACAGTATCGGTGGCGCGGCGTTCGTCCAGCAGGCGCGCCGCGATCTGGCACAGGATGGCGTCGCCGGCGTCATGTCCGTATTCATCGTTGATTGGCTTAAAATCATCGAGATCGCAAAACAGCAAGGCAAAATGCGTGCCGTCGCGTTGGGCACGCGCCAAAGCCTGTTGCAAGCGATCTTCCAGCATAGCCCGGTTGCATAAGCCGGTGAGCGCGTCGTGATGCGCCATGAACGCCATGCGCGCCTCGCTCGCCTTGAGCGCCGTTTCTTTTTCACGCAGCCGTTCCACCAGATAATTAAAACCCAGCACCAGGCCGCCGACCTCATCCTGGCGCTTGACCGGCAGCGGCGCCAGCTGGCGCTTGCCATCTGCCATTTCACGCATCGCATGCGCGGCGTCGGTCAGAGGCCGCAAGGTGCGCGGCAACAGCAACATCAGTACTGCAATCATCCCGATCACTATCAGCAGCGTGTTCTTCAGGTAGAAACCAAGCATTTCCATGATCGGGTGAAACACCTCCGCGGTTGGCATGCGGGCGACGACAAACCATCCGGTGCTCGGCACCGTCACCATGGCCGATAGCTCTTCGACGCCCTTGGCGTTAATCGTTATGCCAGTGCCGCGATAACCGGCCATGGCGCGATCGTGCAGCAGATTCACGCCAGGCGCCGGAGTCGGCTGTAACACCATGGACGGGTCGCTGGCGCCGACGAACAGCTTGTCGGCCGGCGACACTAAAAGAAAGCCGCCGCTGAAGCCGAGCCGGGTTTCTTGCAAGCGATCGAGAAAGCCGGGTGTGTTGAGCACCACCACGCCCGCCAGCACCGCCACTACTTGCCTGGCGGCGTCGCGTACCGGCGCCGCCATGATCAAGATCGGTTCGCCGTTGGCGCGTCCACGCTGCGGCTTGCCCATCACTGGGGAATCGGCATGCAGCGCCGCCTGAAACCAGGCGGTATTCGAAAAAACCAGACTGCTGCGCCCAGCCACCGTCGGATATTCCGCCAGCAGGCCGCTGCCGTCCGGCCGTAGCACCAGCAGACCGCTGTTAAACAAGGGATTCACCCGCTGCCGTTCCCGAATCCAATTGAACAGTTTTTCCGGCTGCGACAACAGTGCGGGCGGTAGTGCGGAGCTCAATTCTGCTATCAGCGCCTGGCGCGCCTGGATGCTATGGTCAATGTCGCGGGCTATATAAGAGGCAATCGATAATTGCTGGGCTGCCGCCTCGTCGCGCAAAAGCCCCTGTGCGTAAGGTAATGCAAAAAACATACGCAACATGACACCGGCCACGATAATCAACACACCGAGGCCGATCAGACGGAATTTTATGCTTTGGAAAATTGCCATGGGGGAATGATACAGAAATCGGCAGGACCGCAGTGAGGCCACCCGCAACCATTAACGGTAGCCTATTTCTCCGTCTTGGCCGCCAAGGTTTTTGCTATACTCCTGCCTTTAATGCAAACTTGAACGCGCTGACGTATGCCTGCAGGTAGTATGGATGCCATAAATCCCTTGTTTTCAATCGGAGATTTGAGCAAATCTGTAGCAAATGAAATGTTAAAACGCATGATTTAGCATGAGCAAGAATGGCCGATGAGGTGTGGGAAAAACCTTTAAGTCATTGGGTTTATTGCGTTAAGTTGTCAAAATCAAGGACTTATTCCACTCCTTGAATTTCCCTGTCTCGCCATAGTTCAATGGATAGAACGAGTGCCTCCTAAGCGCTAGATACAGGTCCGATTCCTGTTGGCGGGACCATCCCCATTTTTCGGAAATCGCATTAAGTCGCCGCGAGCCATGTATTTAAAGGCTTTTCGGCCGATTTTGGTCAGCGCCGGATTTCGTAAAATACCGTAAAAAAGCACTAATTGCTGATTGCGCCTCCCCCAGATTTTCCCCGTCATCTCCCCATTCATGGTGTAATCGCTATTTTTTCCGGCAAGAGCGGAACATATGGCATCGATCGTAAAAAGTCCAGGTGGCTGGCGAGTACAGATTTCAATCAAAGGGAAGCGCGAATCAGCAACGTTCGTCACTAAGGCGCAGGCGCAAGCGCAAGCATGGAGTGATCGACGTGGCATTATTAGGCATTATTCGACGCTGGCACCTTCGTGACCAAGTCCCATTGAGGGAGATCGGCAGACGTTTGGGCATCTCCAGAAACACTGTCAGACGTTACCTACGCTCTGATGCCATAGAGCCTGCGTATCCAAGTCGACGCACTCCGAGTGCTCTTGATCAGTACGCCTTTAAGCTCTCATCCTGGCTTAAACCCAAACCACTAAATCGCGGAAGCAGCGCCGCAGCATCCTTTTGCAAGGATCACTTAGCCGAACATGGGCGAAATTTAGGCGAAAACGGAGACCTTTTGAGCCATCGCCAGACTTCGCAGTTTTTGTAACCCCTAGTAGTTATGAGGTCTGCGGCGGTCTGGTATGATTTTTAATGGTGGAGGCGGCGGGAATCGAACCCGCATCCGCAGTGCGGGACGATGCGCAATTGCCCCCCACGCCTTTCCGCTAAATAGGGTGCTTTTGAATCAAATTTGCACTACGGCGAAAATTAAGCCCGGCGTGGCAGCGAGCCAGGCCGGGCATTTTCTAAATTCACGCATTTCGACGCATGCTTGGGTGCCGTTCTTGAGTCGGTTGGACTAATCGGCCCGATCAAGGCGTTGTTACATCCCCGCCAAATTCTTTTAGTGCCCCGTCCAGGTCCTTTAATTGATTTCCGATTATTTGCATGGTGATGAGCCTGCGCGACAGGATCCGCGCAGCCTCCTGCATGTCGACCTTGCTGGTTTTGACGGCCAGGCGCAGATCTGCGGCGTCGCGCAATAGCTTATCGGTCACCAGGGCGGGAGTGAAGCTTTCGACGTGTCGCATCCCCGCGTATGCGGCAGAATAGCGATTCAAGTCTGCCTGGTCCATATAAGCCAAGGCTTGATTGGCAATCGCCGTATCCCATGCGCTGGTACGATTGAGCGCAGTGTCGATTGACATATGCGTGGCTTCCTGAGCGAGTTTGTTCAGCTGTTCGGCATCAATGCTGCCGCCCTTGCTCAAGTGATCGGTCAGAGTATCCACGATGGCCTGCAGTTTTACTTCATTCTCCGCATGGGCTTTGCGCAAGTTTGCAACATACGTCCAATTTTCCCTCAGTTCCGCTCGAATATTTGCCGAGGCCATATTCGCTGCCGCCTTGTGGTGAATCGTCACCACAACCTGCTCCAGCGCCAGCGCCGTCAGGATGGAGACGACGATCATCACGTAATGAGACGCAAATTCCCTGGCGGAACTGGTCACTTTTTCTGGTAGTTCAAAATGCATGCTTAGCCCCTGACGAAGAAAATAAAGTGCAATCATGAAAGCCGATCATTTTCACTGCGGCAACTTGAGCCGAGCAATATAATGCAAAATGCACAGTCGCGCAGAGCTACTTTCCGCTTGGCAAGCAGAGCTAAGATAAATTGAGATTTAGCAATCTATAACAAGTTATATTTTATGGAATACATTCTGCTGGCAGCTCTTGTTCTTTTTGTAATCGGATGGCTTGTCTTGGTTGAATCTCTTTTTAAAGCGCTGGCGAACCGCCATCCAGAAAAATATGAGGATATGGGACGACCTACGACGTATGAAAAAAATCCTGTTCACACGGAGGTGTTGATTCGATTTCTATTTTCCCGCGACCATGAATGCCTTGGCGATCGCGCACTTTCGATTCAAGTGAAGCTCATGCGAACTTGGTTGGTAGTGGCGTTGGCGGGCTTTATTTCACCGTTATTGATACTGCTCTACCAAGGCTTCTTTCCAGAGAACTAATTCCTCTATAGGCCCGACGAGCATGTATTTATGTCCGAGATTCTAATTTGATGTTCGAGTCGGCCTGGCCTAGTAAGTCGCTACCAAAGCTGCGCCCGTAGGGCTTTCCGTTACTTCAGTCGGATTGGTATATAACGAACAAATCCTGCCCCCGCAACCACCACAGCAGACCGGACCGGAGACTCGTTCTAAATATTGAAAAATCGAACCCGCGTCTAGGCCCAAGCGATGCTCGCTCTATCCATTGCGCAGCTAGTGACGATCTAGCATCAAAACAAAATAAATTCCGGGAAAAGTTGAATGCTATGAATTTGCTACAGCAAATAGTGAGAGGCAGAGCTGGCGCGGGTTTCCAGTCTCATTCCACGCCGTGAACTAACGGATGGCAGGTAAAGTGACCTGTAGAGCGATAGCCCAGCATCCGTATGTAAATATCCATCCGGGTTACAGCCAAGTCTCACCTTGGCACTATTACAGTCGCCCTAACGCCGTCAAAGTGGCCGGATTTTAAAGACTATCGTGTATTTCTCAATACAGACTTCCGCCTAAGGTCTTCGGTCGTTTCCCCATTCCCATCATGTCGCCAACCCGGTGGCTTCAGTAAGTAGGTCAAAACTTCTCGTGCTGTTCGCGCCATTTTCAGATCATGAGCTAGCTTTCTCCACTCGTCGAATTCGATGACGAGCAGATTGTAAGTTTTGACAGGCGTTACAAATCCGAAGTGACATGGCACATCGGCTCTCTCGCTGATGTACGTACCAAAGAGGCGATCAAAGATAATCAGCACGCCGCCGTAATTTCCGTCTAGATATTCTAGATTCGACGCATGGTGCACGCGATGAGCCGACGGCGTGTTAAGCAGCCACTCCAACGGTCCAAGGCGTGGAATCCAGGTTGCGTGAATCCAGAACTGATATAAGAGATTGAGCGACAACAACATCATGACAATACGCGGTGGCATGCCGAGCAACGGGGCAAGCATGAAGAACAGTAACGAGCCCGTAAGACGCCCGGTCCATCCAAAACGGTATGCTGCCGACAAATTGAGCTGATTGGGCGAATGGTGAACAGCATGGGTACACCAGAACCATCGCACTCGGTGCGCCATGCGGTGATACCAATAATAGAAGAACTCTTGCCCGACAAAGCATGCAAGCCAGCCACTCCAATGGAACATCGGCAACGTCCATAGCCGATGTCGCCAGAACCAATCCATCATATCAACCCAAAACAGCAATGGGAGCAACCAGTGCAATGGATATTCGCGGATTAGGAAATCGACCACTGATACGCAAGCCGCCTTCCAGTCATAAGCATCTCTCCCTAGCGTAATCGATAGTACGATTGCTTCGACGATTGAAGACAGCAGGACTATGACGACAGAAAATTTGAGGATCGTGGACAAAACGCTCATGGTGCTTCACCAGTAAGGGGATATAGAGAAGCGTAACGCTGAGATTTTTCTATGGCAATTAGTTTGGGACGAATATCGCAAGAAGTCAGCTACCTAAAAGGGGCAATGTGGGACCAGCGGACCACCATATTCAGCTGGAGACTAATTTGTAGTATTTTCAATGCTTCTCCCCATTTTTTACGAAATTTATATGTATATTATTGATTTTATTGACTATTTGATTCCTGTTGGCGGGACCAAGTCCCTTTTCTCTGATTCCCTCATAAATCACCGTAAGTCACATAAAAAAATAATGTAGGCTCAAAACGGTTTAATGGCTTGAAGATAATTGAGCATGAAAAGATTTACTTTTGATAGCGATGGCGTCTGCCTGTCTTACCTCGATTCCGGCGTCGACGCACCGTTGTTGCTGGCATTGCATGGGCACTTTGGCTGCGCCCGCAATTTTTCGCCTTTGGCACAGGCGCTGGCGCAGGACTATCGCGTAGTCGCGTTGGATCAGCGTGGTCATGGCTGGAGTCAGCATCCAGAAGATTGCTCCAGAGGCGCCTATGTCAAGGACTTACACAACCTGGTCAGGCATCTTAGTCCGAAACGCCCGCTGTTTTTACTAGGGCATTCGCTTGGCGGAGTAAATGCCTACCAATTCACAGCTCAGCAGCCTGATATGGTTAGTGCATTGGTGGTGGAAGACATAGGCGTGCAGGTCTCCCCCAAGATCGGGTTCGCTGCCGACTGGCCGCATCGTTACGCCAGCTTGCCCGATTTGCTGGAACTACTGACCGACAAGGGGCTAAGTGGCGATCGGCATTTCCTGGATAGCGCTTGCGAATATGACGATGGCTGGGGTTTTCGTTTCAACCCGCATTGGATAGCCCGCTCCGAGCAAGCTTTGACTGGCGACTGGCGCGGCGATTGGCTGCAACTGCAATGTCCTACGCTGCTGTTGCACGGTACGCGCAGCAGGGTCATGCGAACGGAAGATGGACAGTGGATGCGGGCTAATCATCCCAATTGCACCTATCTCGAGTTTTCCGCCGGCCATACTATCCATGACGAGTTGCCCGATGAATTTGCCGACGCGGTCAAGAGCTTCTTGCGCGCCAAGGCTTAACCGCAGAGCGGCAAGCTCCATGATCATTCACTTTGTTGATGGGCTCTCATCGTCGATCGCTGTTTATTTTTTCGGGAGGTGGTGGGAGATGATCGCTTACTGACTAAGTTGACTATGAATGCCGGTTGAGTCTGCCTCTTGGCACCCGACAAATTCGCATCGTATTTTTTTCCATCCGCACCAAAATATCTGATGTGATGCTCGTTGGACTCGTTTGTGCCATTTGGCAAGTGATCTGGATCGCCCGGATGATGTGGATCATCCGGGCCATGATGCTCGAATGCCATATGAATGTAGTCCATGCCCGGATCGTATGAAGCATGAATTTTCGCCCACCAAAGTTTGCCATCACCGCCTTGATACCTCAGCCATTCTTGCTTGTCTTTTCTGCAACTGGTGATCCATAGCGGATCATGAGTACTTTGTGCTGGCGTTCCGCATAACTCACAATCACTCGATTCGAGATGCGCTACACATTTTCTTCCGTCACCTGCCGCGTAGCTCAGTTCCGTCGCGTGTTTAAGTTTTTGTGGGGACGCCGTCTGAGCCGCCACGGGCAAGGAGGCCAACAAAATAAGAAGCGCTGGTAAAGGATTTTTCATGAAATCACCTTTCGAAAGCGAGAGAATTGAGCACATCTGCGGAGCTGGCCCGGTTCCACATTCGACATCGCGTTATCTATTTGTACTGATGTTGACAGATGATACAAATTGGCACTAAGAACAAAAAATTATATGGAAGTGGCCGTTTGTAACGAGACGATCATATGGCGGTGTCATGCACAAAATTTTGGCATGGTCACGCGAAGCCGCTGAAAAGTTGGCGCCGTTGCCGTTAGGTATTTATAAATTTTTCTAAAGCCGATCTGGAGCATGGACAAATTTCATCCCGATTACTAAGATGAATTAATGTCATTTTTTCTACAGTTTCGGTTTTGGGAGTTCGCTATGGACGCGCATATCGAAGAAGAATTGGTTAACGAGTACATCAATAGAGTTCAAGCATTGGCAGTCCTGGCTCTGTACGGACAAAATGTCGACGCATCCATTCAGTCCGTCATCAGCGAAGCATGTTATTTCCTCTTTCGTCAGAGATCCGATGCGACGGCGAATCTCTTGGCATTCAAAAGCCGATTGACAAAAATGGCCGATGTCGCGCATTACAGCCTGCCGGAATACAAAAAACCGTTGGAATATGCCGCTTCACTGGTTGCCATTAATTAACTTTAACGAAATAAATCAGAAGTCTTCGGCTATACGCCCAGGAGTTTGATCTCTACAAGTCATCGACTACATCGCGTAGCAAGGCATAACGAATCGATGCCTGATCCGTGGTGTTGAAGCCGAGCAAGGGATGGGCCGGATAGCGATATTCCGGCCTTTTTTTTGACCCCGTGTCAAAACGTATCGACGCACCAAGCGCCTGGCTATATTCAAAGAGAGGCATTCAATGAAGGTCGATCTGATAGTGACCACTGCCCAAGACTCACCGATAATTTGTATGCAACCGGAAGGAAATGAGTCAGTTGACAGTACAACGTTTGCGCCATTCATTCTTATTTGCGGCAACTGCACAGCATTAATCTTGTTTGATTTCTATTGTGAAACTAAAGCGCACATATTTAAGGAACGCGCGGGGGAAGGTTGGACCGGCAACGGTCGCGACTGGAATTCCGTTGCGGAAGTCGTCATCGCGGAACAATTGCCTCAATTGGCCGACGCATTCACCTTCGATTCCGACGCCAGTTTTTTTGCGATTGCCGGAACAAAGACGAATTTGACGGTGCTAGGCCATGCGTTAAAAATCGTTTTCGATGATGATCACATTCTCCGGGACATTCTGTTTCGTGC
This sequence comes from Collimonas sp., assembly GCF_035566375.1. GTDB lineage: Bacteria > Pseudomonadota > Gammaproteobacteria > Burkholderiales > Burkholderiaceae_D > Collimonas. Next base: position 43,690 of record NZ_DATMRK010000045.1, on the reverse strand, counting down.
CAGGTTGCAGGACTAGCCGTCCAGAGCGGGAATTATTCATATCCCAAGCGCTGATCTTTAAATAATGGCTTTCCCCGGCAGCGCGGACACTTCCGCCAGGCGGATTTCTATCGTTGCTCGGTAAAAAAATAAAGTAGTGCAACAACCGGCAAAGCGAACCCTAACCAGGACGCCAGAAGCCATCCGCCATGAGCAAACGCCAGGCCGCCAAGCGCCGAACCAAGCGCGCCGCCGGCGAAGAAGGTTGCCATATACAGGCCGTTGAGCCGGCTTCGGTATTCAGCCCCCAATACAAAGATCGCGCGTTGCCCCAGCACCAGATTGGTGGTCACGCCAAAATCCAGCAAGATGCCGGCCACAACCAGTAATCCCAGGGCGAGCGGCGAACCATAGGCGCCGATGTGGGTGATGAGAAATGCAGCGGCAACCGCCAGCATCGCGAACGCAGTTGCCGGCTTGCTCCAGCCGCGATCTGCGAAGCGGCCGGCGATAGGCGAGGCGATGGCGCCGGCGACACCGGCTAGCGCGAATAGCGCAATGCCTCCTTGCGATAGCCGGAACTCGGGCCCAGCCAGCAATAGCGGGGTGGTGGTCCAGAACAGGCTGAAGGCAGCAAACAGGCAGGCCTGGTATAAGGCGCGGCGCTGCAGAATCGGTGTGCTTCGCATCAGCTGCGCCATCGAGGTCAGCAATTTTCTGTATGAGAGCGTCGATATTGGCTTACGCGGCGGCAGGGCTATTCTCAGCATGAGCGCCAGCAGGGCCATCGCAGCTGCTGACAGGAAGAACACCGTGTGCCACGAGGTGAACTGGGCAATGAAGCTGGAGACCGGGCGTGCCAGCATGATGCCTAGCATCAAGCCGCTCATGACATTGCCGACCACCTGGCCGCGCACGGCCTCGGGCGCCAGGTGCGCTGCGTACGGCACCAGAACTTGTACCGCTACCGAGGCGAGGCCGATGCAGAGGATCGCCGTGAAGAACGGCAGTGGGTGGGTCGACAGCGCGGCTGCCAGCAGTGATAAGGTGGCGAGTCCAATCAGCGTCAGCACCAGGCGGCGCGTCTCAAGCAGATCGCCGAGCGGGACGATAAACAACAGCCCTGCGCCGTAGCCGATCTGCGTCAGGGTGACGATCAGTCCGGTGGCTGCGGGCGAGAGGCCTAGCGCCGCGCCTATCGGTCCGGCGAGCGGCTGAGCGTAATAAATATTGGCGACGATTAGTCCGCAGGCAAACGCCAGCAGGAGTATCATCCAGGCCGACACAGCCTGCTCGGGTTTGATGTCGGCGGTCATTGAGGTTGTGGTCATTGCGCGTCCTAAAAAAAGGGAATGGGGAATGAATATTTCCTAAATGGGTAAAAAATCAGATGAGTGTTTTCATTGCGATATCCACCAGCGCCGCCATCTCATCCCGGCTCCGGCCCGTCTTGCCGACAAGGCGCATGCCTTGAATCAGGCAGAGCATGAGCCGGGCTGTTGCCGCGCCGTCAACGTGCGGCGGGATCGAGCCATCCTCTTGCCCTTGCCGGATCAGCTCGCCAACGACCATTTCATTCCTGGCCAGTGCGGCAGTGACCCACTGCGCGACTTCCTGGTCAAAAGTGGCCAGTTCCGCAGCGCTGCCGCCGACCAGGCAGCCCTGACGGCCGGCGGCGCCATGCGATGCATCAGCATAAAAGGCCAGCGCCAGACGAAGCCGTTCTCTGCCCGTGGCGCCGATGCCGACAGCCGCCCGCAACTGCGCATCGCGCACGGTTTTGTAGCGATCAAGCGCTGCCAGAAAGACACTTCTTTTGTCCTTGAATGCCTTGTAGACGCTGCCCGACGCGAGTTGCATGGCATGCGTCAGGTCGCACACCGAGGTGGCGTGATAACCGCGCTCGCAGAATATCCGAACCGCTTTGTCGAGCGCCTGGTCCATGTCGAACTCGCGCGGCCGGCCGCGGCTGCGCGAGATATGGGCAAGTTTTGAGGAGGGATCTGACATCCGCTGATTATGGAAACGTTTGTTTCCTAAGTCAAGAAATGAAACAAAATCCATCGGCGTTGATCAAACCGCCGCTGCGCGACATTCGCGCAGAGCTTGACTTGAGACGTCGGCGTCGATCAAGCTGCATAAGCAAGTGGCCAAGTGTTTAAACAATAGCAATACAGAAAGTCGTTATGTCAAAGAAAAAAGAAGTAATTTGGAGTTTTGCGCTGGCATGTACGTTTCTTTGCTGGCATCCCCTCACTCAAGCTGCCGATGCCTCGACTGTGCCGCCATTGGCGCCGGCGCTCGATAACAGCTATGTCTCGGCGGCACTCGGCAACGGCATAATGTACGGCACCAGCCTGGACACCCAGAAGCCGATGCGTTGGCGCGCTGCGGAAATCAGGTTCGGGCCGGCCATCGATCTGTTCGGGCTGGCTGCCGGCGGACATCTGCCAGCGGGCGCCAGCACCCGGCTTGATTATGTGTATTACAACGAAGGCCATCCTGACAACAATCACCGCGACGGTTATGCCGCGCAGATGGTCTACCGCCAGAAACTGCACCCCGGTTTTGACCTTGAACTGGCTGCCGGTCCGTATTTCAGCATGAATCGAAGCACCATCAACGGCACGGAAAAAGACGATGCGCGCCTGGGCGGTTTGCTTTCCGTGGCGCTGCTGGCGCGCCTGGATCAATATTCGCCCGGCCTGAGCATCCGGCTGGCGTACAACCATGCGTTGGTGCCGGGCGCGCCTTCGTCGGATGCGTTCCTGGTCGGCATTGGCAAGGAGCTCGGCGCGGCGCATGTGACTGCGGCTGATGCGGATAGCAGTCACGGGCTATGGCTGGCGGCGCTGGGCGGTTTTGCCCAGACCAATCAATCGGGACCGGGCAAGCGGCTGAGTTATGCGCTTGAAGCCAAAAAATACTACGGGCCGTGGGCCGCTTCGGTTTCAGCGATTGAAGAGGGGGATGACGGCGTGCGCGTGAACCGGCATGGGGTTGCCGCGCAGGGCTGGTACGTGCAGCCGATTACCGAGCACTGGGATATCAGCGCTGGCGCCGGGCCGTATCTGGCGGCCAATCAACGCGAATCGGGCGACTGGAAACTCAATGGCTTGTTCAGCTTGCAAGTCGGCCGCGATCTTGGCAGCAGCGTCAGGGGTTTCGCCAGTTTCGGCCGGGTAGTCACCTTCAGGAACAAGAATGACGCCGACCTGATGACAGTCGGCGTCATGAAGCGCTTTGATCTGTAGCGTAGCGTTGCGGATGACGCAGCACCAAGGCTGCCGGTCGGTTCAGCGCAGCGTCTCGACCAGTTTGTTTTCGCCAATACTGCCAAGTAAAGCTTTAATGGACAAATCTCTTTTTCTTTTAGATCAATGACTTATCAAAATTGATGATGTCCATAAAATGCCAACAAAAAATGGACTGATGATACGTTTCTGTCCATTTCTAGATGGCTATCGGATGGCGCGGCGACGCTCCCGAAATGCGGAGCGATCAAGGTCGAGTTTCGCCATCCGGCCGTGGACACTAGCGGTGTTGCTTGGATTAAGGAGCTGCAGTCTAACTGCCTGAACCTTGCGCTTTTTCTGTCAGCTCCGTGAGCGAGTCTGATTCTGGTTCTTCTTCATGATTGGGAGCAGAGGCAAATGGAAAGCGAATCAAAAAAATTATTTGTTCGAACTGATCGGAAATTATCGCTGACTCGATGGCCTCTTCGGTTGGATGCCAGACACCGGGCTCTACGCGACGCGCCGTGCGAGAACCCGAGAGGTTCGCTCTTAAATGTTCCAGTACCGACGGAGGCACCGATTCTCCAGGCGGTTTATATGCGCGCAGAAGCTTCGCAGATTGACTGCAGTACGACCAACAAATAAATTCGTCATGATCGGCTACTACTAGCATCGCTGCTTCTTCTGTGAACTCTAGCCACTTCAACACCGTTGCCGTCAGCGAAGTCTGGTAACGTTCCGCACAGCGACCTAATAACTCAAATGATATTTCCTGCCCTTTTATCTGAGCGTCGAAGTCATTTCGCGGCATCAACAAATAGGAGGAAAAAGTGTTCGCTTGCGATTCGAGCCGCTTAGATTCAAGGCTGTCATAGTCCATCATTTCAGCTTGACCACATTGAAACGTCTCGTGCAATGTCCGGTGGAGAAGGTAGTGCCCCAATTCATGGGCAATAGTGAAGTTAATTCGCCCAGGAACCACGACCTTTTTGTCGTAAGAAATACACCAGTCCTTATGTTTTTTTCGCTTCGAAAGCATCCCATCGATCCCATCGATTCCGTGCGGCATAACAATGCCCACGGGTTCAGAGAAGCGTTGCTTAGTAACCTCAAGAGCAAGTGTCTCCACATTGACTGGGAAGCCTTGACCGCTTGCTAACCAGAGTTTGGCTAGTTGAATACCCCACGCAGCTGGCGTTGTCGGGTCACTCATCGTCAATAGCCTTGAGGAATTTTTCTAGCTGCGCCCGCTTGTTAGCATCTAGTTGTGTAACACGTCGAAAAAAAACCTTATCGGCATCAGATTCCGCAAACTCCTGTTTTGCATCATCAAGCAAGAATTCGACCGTAACTCCAAAGACCTCGGCTATGCGTGCAATTTTTTCTGCTGATGGTCGTATCACCGGCCGGTTTTCCAATTCCCAGATGTAACTCTTACTAGAGCCTGATTTTTCCGCAAGTTGATCTAACGTTAACTTTAAACGCTTCCGTTGCGCACGTATTTTTTCACCTATTGCTGTTGCCACTTTTCTCTCTCCATGTACTTAATGTTCAGAGTAGACGCATTTTTTTTGCTTGACAAGTGAATTCTTTAAGTCGATACTTAAAGTGCGCCTATACCGAACTTTTCGTTTTTTGGTGCTTTCATAAAGGGCTTCACTATGGCAACAACAATTAAATGTACGGCGCGTCGGATGGCTGGCGGCACAGGGCATGAACACATCAGCCATCTCTGGTGGGATCAAATTGATGATTTGAAGAAGGTCGTTCAAAGTGGCGTCAACACACGGGAGGAAATGGTCGTCTTCATCGAGAAAAATGGCAACAACTCGGTGTGGTGTCCTGATCGCAATCCACAGCTCCAGGGTGCTTGGGTACACGTTCATAACAACGGACACACTAAATATGTCCAAACTGTTGCAGATGGACGGAAGACAGACAATTTGCTCTCGTTACCTCAAAAATGATGGTGTTTTTAGGCTACTGGCACTCTAGTGGAATGAGTGCCAAAAATTCCTTGTCATTCAAAAAATTCCATCTATAGTAGTACTTAGTGTGAATTGCACTAAATGTAGTATAAATATTTCTTTAAAGGAAATTATAATGACTGATAAAAGAATTTACGTTGAACAACGGCCAGAGGGTGACTATGCCATCAGGCGGCCAAATTCCGAACGGGCGAGTGACGTGAAACCCACTCAAGGCGAAGCTATTCAACGCGCCCGCGATTTGAACAATGGTGTTGCACCGCACGTCGAACGCGTACGCCATACATCGAAGGGGAAGCCTGATCAGTGGCGGAAACCTTAATGCGATTGCAGTAGATCAGGGTCCAGCAGCATTGAGCTGGCGTCCATGTCATTAAATTGATGACCCTGACTTTCACCCCCTAGATATCCGTTTTGCGAGTACAGGCACGATCGCCTGAAATCTACTTGCGCTCACCGATAGCAACTATCGGCCTGCCCACCTAATTGTCCCTGGCGGCGTCCTACGATTATCACTCGTTTGACCAAGCCCATCTCCATGCCAATCCAGCAAAAACGTTTGCTAAATGCTATTAGTAAACATGCCTATATCTGGTGCCATCTTATTGGTGTCGGAAGCAATACCTCCAGGGCAGAACATTCTAAAAATTGCTCAACAGGCGATAAATAAACATCCTGCGGAAAGATCATGCGAGAAGGTCATGGCGCTAGGGTGAGTGAACATGATTCTTGCGTACAGTAAGAAAGCCCAAGAAGGTACAACGCAAGCACAGCGTGGCTCCGCCTACTACCTAAATTCAGAACACAACCCTCCTGACATGGCGCTAACTCAATTCTAAATTTGTTAAGTACTAGACCGCGTGGGTTAGCACCTTGTCTCTAGATATATCTGCGTCATTGAGTAACACAGGTGTAAGCGCCTCGGCTGCACCGTCTAGACGCAATTTTCCAAAGAATCCAAAGTAGTTCCCGCTATTATTTAACGGGAGCTACCTTGGATTCGATAGTCACACCTGGCCGCAAGAAGCGGCGACCGAATTTCTCACCTGAATTCCGGAAGGCGCTGGCACAGCGCGCATGCGAACCGGGGGTCTCGGTTTCCCGACTGGCGCAAGAGAATGACGTCAACGTCAACATGGTGTTCAAGTGGCGGCGGTATCTGTTGGCGGGGAAGTTTGATAATGCGGTGCGCCAACAGGCGATGTTGCCAGTCGTGATTGCCGATGCGCCGGAAACTACGGGTTCATCGACGAAGTTGAAACAGCCGGCGGCATCAGCCGCTGCAATGGATTCCGGCCTGCCACAGCAAGGCATCATCGAAATCCGAATTGCCGATGCCACCGTCCGCTTCGATGGTCAGGCCGATCTGGCGAGGCTGCGCGCCGTGGTGCGGATGCTGCGCCCATGATGGGCCTGCCGGCGGGTACGCGCATTTGGCTGGCCGCGGGTGTGACGGACATGCGCGCGGGCATGAATGGCCTGGCGGCGAAGGTGCAATTGACGCTGGCCGAGGAGCCGCTGTCGGGCCATGTGTTTGTGTTTCGCGGCCGGCGCGGCAATGTCGTCAAGGTGCTGTGGGCCACCACCGATGGCGTGTGTTTGCTGATCAAACGCTTGGAACGAGGCCGTTTCGTCTGGCCACAGGCCGATAGCGGCAAGGTGCACCTGACCCAGGCGCAATTGTCGATGCTGCTCGAAGGGATCAACTGGAAGCAGCCAGAACGCACCTGGCCGCCGCTGTCGCTCTTGTAAACACGGCAGGACATGCGTAAACTCCGCGCATGGCTGCTACCCCACCTCCCGACGACATTGAAGCCTTGAAGGCACTGCTGGCGCTGCGCGATGGCGAGCTGGCGCACTTGCGCGGCGCCGTCATGACGCTGGAGTTGGCGCTGTCGGTGCGCACCCTGGAAATCGAGCAACTGAAGCTGCAGATCGCCAAGCTCAAGCGCATGCAGTTCGGCCGCAAGTCCGAGAAGATCGACCGCAAGCTTGAGCAGCTGGAAGCGCGCCTGGAAGACCTGGTGGCCGAGGAAGGCGCGGCCGAGCAGAAGTCACCTGCACCGACGATGCCGCGCCAGAAGTCGGTCCATGTCTCGCTGCCAGCACACTTGCCACGCGAAGAACACATCATCGAGCCGGAGGAGCAATCTTGCCCGGCCTGCGGCGGCGCATTAAAGCTGCTGGGCGAGGATGTGTCCGAGCAACTGGAGATGATCGAAGCGGCCTTCAAGGTGATCCGCCATGTGCGCCGCAAGAAGGCCTGCGCCTGCTGCGACTGCATCGTTCAGGCACCGGCGCCAAGCCGCCCGATTCAGCGCAGTTTCGCCGGCCCCGGCCTGCTGGCCAATATCGCGGTCAGCAAATTCGCCGATCATCAACCGCTCTACCGCCAGGCAGTCATGCATGCCCGGCAAGGCGTGGAACTCGATCCTGCCTCCACTGGCCGCTGGATGGGCGCCTGCGCTGAATTGCTTGCGCCATTGGTCGAGGCACTGCGCCGCTATGTGCTCGCGCCCGGCAAGGTCCATACCGACGACACCACCATACCGGTGCTGTCTCCCGGAAATGGCCAGACCAAGATCGGGCGATTGTGGGTCTATGTGCGGGACGACCGCAATGCCGGATCGAAGGCGCCGCCGGCGGTGTGGTTTGCCTATTCGCCGAATCGGCAGGGACTGCATCCGCAGTCGCACCTTGCCGATTTCCGTGGCGTGCTGCAGGCGGACGCCTATGCGGGCTACAACAAAATCGTCGCTGGCGACATGGTCCAGGAGGCTGGCTGCATGGCGCACGCGCGGCGTAAGGTGCATGATCTCCACGCCAGCAAGGCCACGCCAACGACGACGGAAATCCTGCGCCGGATCGGCGAACTGTATGCGATTGAGGCGCAGATCCGCGGCCAGCCGGTGGACGAACGAAAGCGCATCCGGCAATTGCAGGCGCGCCCGCTTCTGGATGAACTGGAAGCCTGGCTGCGCAACCGGTTGTTGACGCTCTCGACGCAATCGGACACGACCAAGGCCATCAAATACATGCTCAACCAGTGGCAGGCGCTGATCTATTACTGCGGGGATGGCGTCGCGGAAATCGATAACAATATCGCGGAGAATGCCTTGCGCGGCTGTTGCCTGGGGCGGAAGAATTTTTTATTCTTTGGTGCCGACAGCGGCGGCGAACGGGCCGCCGCCATGTATGGACTGATCGGTAGCGCCCGACTCAATGGCATCAACCCGGAAGCCTACCTGCGCTATGTGTTCACGCACATAGCTGACTATCCGATCAATCGGATTGCTGACCTTCTGCCTTGGAATGTCGCCGATCGCCTGACGCAAAAAATAGCATAAGCAATTCGCCAGCTTCGCACCTGAAAAGTCAAGAACGGTGCTGGTAAGGCGCTTACACACAGGTCACTCATGCCTAAAGTAATTATTCGATCACGTTTTCATTATGGGTAAGTTTCATTTTATATTCATTGACTCTATGTATGAAATATTCTATTCTTTAATCTCATCACACTTAATGAATTTTTCAATACATGAGGTATTTCAATGTCATCTCCTGACCTACTCGAATTTCACGCACCAAGCTTGGATCTCAAGTTCAGAGTCCAATTGTTAACTAAAGAAAACCCAGATGTCGTAGAGCAAGTACTTAAGCAATTGCCTCTACAGAGCACGCTTGGTCACGTCGTTGTTTCCGGCGAAGCAATATGGTTACCTACCCGGATCGTCCACTTGGGCGGCACCAATATGGTTCAGCGTTCGCCAGGCGCGGTCTATTTATATGCTCCTGGGCAAACGATTTGCCTAACTTATGGGCGCATTACGGAAAGCGCGCTTGTCAATAAGTTCGGTCAAGTTCTCGAAAGCGACTTGCATATCTTGAGTCAGCTGGGAGCACACGTTTGGGACCAAACAATTGCGCAACCACGCAAGAGCGTTGTCAACATCACTATCCGGAGGGCTGAATAATGTCTGCATTCAAAAAATATGAAGGTACCTGGCAAGATGCCAAGGCCGAAATCGAACGCCAGATCGATCGTGTTTGGCTCGACGAACCAGAGGAAATCCAGAAAGTTCGATGGGGAATCATCGATAGTGGGGCTGGGAGCGGTCAACAATCATTCAGCGTACTTGTGCATTTGGAGGCTTACCTAATGCTCGTTGGCGCAGACGTCATGTATCGGTTTTTAAAGGTAGCTAAATACCCAGATATGGAGCTGCCAGTCCTTACGCGGATGACCAAAGAATTTCTGACAGGCACATTTAATGCCTTCGAATTCATGACGGATCTTGGTTTGACCAATATGCACGAAATCGGACAAGCCTATGCTGATTCACTTGATAAATTAGAAACTAAAGAAGAGTATATTCAACTCACTGGCGCGATGATGACCTATGTCATCAGAATGCACCGTTGGGTTCATTTCATCTTTCCTTGGAATTTGGGCGTTGCTTTCCCACATCGTACACCTGCTGAAGTTGCTGCTATTGCCAAAATTACTAGTAAAGTCTGATCCGGTATCCCAACGGCGTCAAATATTGGCACAGTAGCCTAAGCTTCTCGGTGCCCGATATGTTGCTATTAATTTCCTTCGATCGACGAAATGGGTGGTCAACTGGCCACCCATCAAATAAGTACAAGACGTCGACACTCACTGAATGCAATCAAGATAGTTTATAGTTGTCAGCTTATCGATCTGCCACGACCTTTCGCTCTTTATGTTTTTGCTTAAATCCGATCGAGATGAGCAACTAAATTCATCTTTTCTCCCCGGCGTCAACGAGATTACTTTGTTGTGCTTGATGCCAAGAACAGGTCAAGGTTAGTATCTGGGCGCTAGAAATCCTAAAATGTTATTCCGAATACCTCCGGAGAGAAAATTGCCAGAAACTCGCCCTCGCGTACAGTCTAAACCGAAGAAATCCGCCGTGGAGGTTACGACCCAACCGATGTCATTGCGCGCAGAAATCGAAAGACGTATGGAGGGGCAAAGACTAACTCCTGCACATCGACGAATTGTGCAATGCCTCATTGACCATGCCCCCGAAATTGGCTTCTTATCCAGTATGGAGCTAGCTGAATTGGCAAATGTCAGCCAACCATCGGTTTCACGATTTGCATTAGCGCTGGGCTTTGATGGCTTCCTTGATATGCGCCGTTGCTTTCGCGCGATTGCTGACCCTGAACCGTCGGTATCGGTACCTCAAGTCTCACATAATCGCTATCAAACCGCGGCGGCAACGGAAGCAGCGAATCTGGTTGAACTTTCTGCCACATTTTCAGACCTTACTATCATCAAGAAATTTGGTCAGGTATTAGCCTCATCACGGCCACTTCCAGTGCTAGGACTTCGGGCGTCAACAGGGCTCGCGAAACATTTCTGCTACTTCGCTGCCAAGGTGCATCATGACATTCGCCCCATTCTCGACGGAGGATCGCTGACTGAAGATCAGCTCGAGCAAGCTTACGCTGCAGGAGCGACTTGGTTGCTTGTATTCCTGATGCCTCTATATCCGCGTGAGACGATAAAAGCGATTGAATACGCTAAACAACTAGGTTTGAAGATCGCTCTCGTCAGCGATTCAACTTTTAGCAATCAAGGAGAGTTAGCAGATCTTCTTCTTACCGCACGCATAAATTCGAATTTGGTCTTTGATTCGAGCGTCGGTGCAATGATGTTGATCTCAGTTCTTCTTGATGCTATGTGTGACGCCATGCCCGAACAATCTGAAGCACGTCTTGAATACAGTGATCGTTCGTCAATGCGACGTAAGGTTTTTGTGCGTTAACCAAAACTGATCTCGGCGCTCACAGCATTCACTTTGACGTCGGAAAAATATCACCGCCTGCATCTATGGCCTCCCGCTCACTGGCAATACGCCGAGTTGATGGCAGCCCTCCATCGACCAACGAGTCATTTTATCGTTCGGGACGACAGCATCGATAACCTTGTGATTCTGCCGGCATAAGTTCGGATCTTTCATGACCAATCCTGCCTCCTACTTCACCGATTGATCAAGAGTGCTTAATCGCCCAGGTGTCAAAAAAAATGCGAACGCGAAAGATAGGCGATTAAAATTTCCGCTAACGAGAAAATTGCAGGCGCTGGTGCACATTGACCGCTGCGCCGATTCTGGCTGACCTACTGCGCTGGTCCGCGCTGACCTATCCTGACGGTATTGACCTCACAATTCATGAGTGACCAACAGACGCGCGTTGTGACGGGCAACAAACGACCTGAAGTGGTCTTTCATCAATCGGCAGGAAACAGCGGCTTCATGCGCAATATCGGCCGTTCGCAGGCAATGCGTGCCAAATAGCTACGCGGCACTGAGTTCCCGTCGACACGACGGATCTATAATGCCACGGTGGCCACGCATTGAAGCACTTGACGACTCAAATGTGGTTTACAACGCAAGGAGCGCCTGATGTTGGAAAGATCTTGACGAGCTCGTCGCCGAACGCGCCGACCCTCGTTCGAGAAAATACATCCAAGGATCGGTTCAGCGTGATATTGCGGGTGCATAGCTACAGCGGAGACCCCATAGTTCAGTACCTGCACCGGATTGATGCCCAATATGAGTTGTGAGATGAATGAATCGGAACTGCGGCGTAGCGTGTTCGTCGCCGGCCTCATCCAGGCCGGCGATGTTGTCCTGACGACGACGCCCGAACCGGCGAGCCAAATAATCCGTATGATCACCGGCGCGGACATCTCTCATGCCATGATTTGTGTGGGTAAGTCGAGTGTGATCGATTCCACTGGCGACGGTGTTCACGCACGCAACCTTGAGCGGCTCATTCTTGAGCCAGGCTGCGCTGGTCATGTGCTTCGACCGGTGAAACCGCTGACGACTGAGCAATTGCACTCCATCATCTCTTTTGCCAGAGCTGCGGTCGGTACTCGATACTCCATAACCAGCGCCGCCAAGAGCGTGTTGGCCGGTTTCGTGGCCGGCCGGAGGCAGTTCTGCTCGCGTTTGGTCGCGCAGGCCTATCGTGATGCCGGCGTGAACCTAGTATCGGATGCCGACTTTTGCCACCCCGGAGAGTTGCTGAAGAGCGCGGCGCTTGTCGAGGTGCCTAATGTGCTTAGGAATCTCAGTTCAGAAGAAGAGGCTGACCGGCGTGAGGATATTGACAACGTTCAGGCCATGCGCGACTCAACCAACGCCTTGCTTGGGGAGGCCCGCAAGATGTCCTCTGAGATTGAGTCGCTCAACGACATCGATGCCTACTTGGTTGAGCATCCGGAGGGAGACGCTCACCTTGTGCAAGCCCTGCGATCTTCGAGGTACCTGGAATTGTGGCGAGATGAATTCGAAAGGAATTCCTGGCAGTACCACGTCGCCTTGATGGAAGGGGCCGATGGTTCGGAGCAGCGCAAGCAGAGGTACTGCGAAGAGCTGCTGGCAGACGAGAGGTTGTGCCAAAACCGTTTTGTCCTGAACCACGCGGGCTACGTGACCGTGAACACGTTGCACCCTCGCCAATACTTCGCCCTGAAGGTAGAGCTGTATGACCTCCTGACGCAGTTTCGTGCTCGGCGCATTAAGGCAGCAACTACCTGGCTTGAGCGCAGGGGACTGCTTGAGCCCGCGCCTCCTAGGCTGCTCCGTCCGCACACGTCTGAGTGGTTTGCTTCGCTGCGCGAATGGAATCCCAAGCAGGCCGCAATGGCGGAAGCGGCCACTAGGGCAACGGGAAGTTTGGATGTGTGCAGTGTCTGTGCGGATGATCCGGTCCGCGATTACGCCTTGGTGAGTATGCCGGCGGCTGGGCCAGGTACGCTTCGGCTCTGCGACGACTGTTTTCGCATCCGTTCCGCCGACGAACCAATGAAGCCTTTCTAACCGCGCAGTTCTTCGGCGACCACCGGCCAGACTGACTGGCTGATGCTGTATCCTGCTTCAGCGTCGTATGATTGCGGTTGGGTACCGTATGGCTGAAATTTCTCGCTTTGCCGACGCTCGGTGGTCGAATGCGATTGACTGCTTCTGGCCGACTGCGGCCCGTTACGGCTAACAGTATATGCTAACAGCAGGCCCTTGGTAGGCATGGTAAATGCCAGCGAAATGTGGCTGGACCGGTCAATGACCACCGGCGCGGGCGGTCAACTTTGCCGGAATATGCAGAAATTAAAAAAATGCCCATTCAAATGTGAATGGGCACAAGGCTGGGGTGGGCTCCCAGGGACGTTCTGTTACTGCCGTTAATCAGTGAAATTACAAGAATAATTTAGCGTGTGTTTAGAACATTCAACTCTCTAACTTCAATCGTTGCCGGCTAAAGTTTTCACGCGCTTGGCAGCAGTTCTCCAACAGGTCCTCTCCAATCCATCTTCAAAGCCCACTGTTTGACTGCGTCGATATCTGTCGCCATGTAACGGTCCTCTTCGAGGAATGCGACGCGAGTACGAATATCGGCGAACTCTGCTTCGACCAATCGGGAGCTTCTGAGAGGGCGGTGGAATTCCATCCCTTGTGCAGCTGCCATCGCTTCGATGCCAACCACAACTGCTGTATTTTCAACCATATCAGTCAGCCTGCGCGCGCCATAGGTTGCCATCGATACATGGTCTTCCTGGTTTGCAGAGGTGGGGATGCTATCCACACTGGATGGATGTGAGAGGCACTTATTTTCGGATGCGAGAGCCGCAGCGGTCACCTGGGCAATCATAAAGCCCGAGTTCACGCCGCCATCATTGACTAAAAACGGAGGCAATGCGGATAGATTAGAATCCAGCAGCAACGCTAAACGACGTTCCGAGATAGCGCCAATTTCCGATATAGATAACGCGATGATGTCAGCGGCAAACGCTACCGGTTCCGCATGGAAGTTGCCTCCGGAAATTGCCTCTTTGGTGTCCGTGAAAACTAAAGGATTATCCGATGCCGCATTTGCTTCGATAGTAAGCACGCGCGCCGCATGTGTGAGGTTATCAAGGCAGGCTCCCATGACTTGTGGTACGCACCGAATTGAATAGGGATCTTGAACGCGGTTGCAGTCCGCATGTGATCGAACGATCTCGCTACCATCAAGTAGCGCCCTTACGGCCGAAGCGACACCAATCTGCCCAGCTTGCCCACGAGCAGTGTGAATTCTGGCGTCAAAGGGAGTGATAGAACCTTTTATTGCCTCAAGAGACAAGGCTCCAGCTACGATGCCTGCTGCAAAAACACTCTCAGCACCAAACAATCCTGCAAGTGCAAGCGACGTTGAAACTTGAGTGCCGTTTAGCAAGGCCAGGCCTTCCTTCGGTCCTAAAATAAATGGCTCCAGTCCGATCATGTGCATTGCATCAGCGCCGGAAATTTTTTCGACATTTTTATTGGCAGTAACGCTACCTTCACCAATTAACACGCATGCAAGATGTGCAAGTGGCGCAAGGTCGCCCGATGCCCCTACAGAGCCCTTCGAAGGAATTCGCGGCAGTAGGTTATTATTGAACAGAGCCAAAAGAGCATCCACCAATTCGACTCGAACTCCTGAGTGACCGCGCGCAAGGCTAATAGCCTTAGTTGCGAGCACCAATCGGACTACGCCATCGGCAAGTATTGGTCCGGTGCCGACGCTGTGAGAAAGCACCAATTTCCGTTGCAACTCCTCCAGTCGATGTGCCGGGATACTGGTATTTGCGAGCTTGCCGAAACCAGTGCTAATCCCATACACGATACGGCCTTCATCTACAATTTCTTGTACCACAGCTTGCGATGCTTTCAACGCATCGCGCGCACCTGGCGCCAGTTCAAGTTTGACGTGACCAAGATATATGCGACGGAGATCCGATAGCGTTACATTTCCCGGCGAGATGACCAATGTTTCTTTTGATTCGTTCATGCTAATCCTTTGGATAAATAGTTTTACTTCTACGTTCAATTTTTTTGGACGCCGTATGCAAGCACTTTCTCTCAGACCTTGCCTCGTCCAGACATACCGAAAGTGCGCTCGACAATAAATAGGAATACGGCAGATATGAGAATCAAGACTGTCGACATAGCTGCAAGGAATGGTTCGTACTCATATTGAACATAAGCACGAAGCTGCAGTGGAAGCGTTGTCCAATCGGTTTGGGCCAGGAAGGCGGACACCGTATAGTTATTCCAGGACAAAACAAAAGTGATGATCAACGACGGCACGATGCTAGCTCGCAGCAACGGTATGGTTACTTTAAGAAGGGCTTGTCTTGGCGTGGCTCCCACTGTCATGGCGGCCTCCTCAAGTCGACGGTCGAACCGTGAGAGCTGTGCCGTAACGTTCCGTACTGGGTATGGCATTGTTACAACCACATGCGCCCCTACCAGAACCACCAGATTGGTCATCATCCCCATCGCCATCATTAGTTGGAAAATGGCCAGCGCCACAATCACCGCAGGAAAGAACAGTGGGGAAAGCAGTGCAAATTCCATGGGTTTACGAAGACGTCCCGTGTAGCGATGAAGACCGATTGCAGCCAGTACTCCAACGGTAGTACTGATAACTGCGGTCATTATCCCAATCACAGCACTCGCCCATGCAGCAGAAAGAAATTCAGGTTTGTCGAGAATTACTCGATACCAATGCAGGGTAAAACCTTGTGGGGGAAATACCATCGCAACCGGGTTAAACGAAACCACTATGAGTATCAACAGAGGCAGCAAAAGAAAACAAAAAAACACTATCGTAGTGACAAACCATACGACGTCTCTAACCTTGAGTTTGAGCATCATTACTCCTATTAGTCAGATATCGCACTCACGCTGAGCGCAAGGCGGTTGGCATACGGCTCACGGAATGAACGAGCCATTGATATACACCAAGCATTAGTAAAGTCACTATCAGTAAAATCATTCCAATCGTTGCTGCGAAAGGTAAATTATTGGAGACTGTCGCCATTTCATACGCCGCAACGCTCATAAAGCGCACTCGTCCGCCTCCCAACAAGATGGGCACAACGAATGACTCCATGTTTATTCCCAGCGCTAGTATGCTGCCGGCGAAAATACCAGGAACACTCAGCGGTAAAATTACGCGAATGAAGACTGAGATTGGATTGGCACCGACTGACATCGCCGCATGCTCCAAATCACGAGGAATGGATTTCAGTACCCCATAGAGAGAAAGCACAACAAAAGGAATTGAAACCTGCACCATTCCAATGAGCACTGCGGTTTCATTGTAGAGAAGTTGAATAGGGCGCTCTGTGACACCCAAAGCAATCAGCAAATGATTGATGGGACCATCTCGGCCAAGTATTACCATCAGGCTCAGTGTTCGAATGACCAAATTCACCCACAGCGGACACATGTTTAAAAAAATCAGCCAAGGCTGCAGTTTTTCGCTGGCCCGTGTAATTACAAAAGCCCCAATGTATCCAATGATCACGGCGAAGAAGGTGGCGAGAGCAGAAAGTCGAACCGTGCGCCAAAGTAGATCTTTGAGATAGTAGCTGTCGGTTAGAAAGTGATTGTAGTTTGCCAAAGTCATCGGCATTTCGACTGCGCCAGCCTGGCCTGATGTCATGAAACTAAATATAACGATCAAGACTAAGGGAATGAAAAAGAAGACGACGAGTATTAAAAGTGCTGGAACGAAAAGAAACTGGGTTCCGCCTTTAGCACTGATGTTTGTGTTCATGTCCGCACCTGTCCGTTTGGCAGAAGACGAGCGACAAATTGCAGCGCTACACGATCACCTATTTGGAAAAAATGATTTGCCCCTGCCGTCTTCACACGGACTAGCGAATTTCCTAGTCTGATCAAATAGTCGCTTGATGAACCGAAAAACATAATTCGTTCGACTCTACCCATCGGTAGCGATGAATCTTGAACCTGTTCTGGTTTGACCAATGTGATCCATTCTGGTCTTACGAACGCCACGCCATCAGGCCCGTTAATTGCTGTTACTTCGTCTTCGATTGGAATTGACTCGCCAATGAGTGTTCGAAGATTGGTACGGCCATTGCAATGCTCAAGTTGCCCTTCAAAGAAGGTCGTTTCCCCTACAAAACGTGCTACATACAATGACGTTGGTCTGTTATATATTTGTTCCGGCGTGTCGATTTGCTCAATGACACCGCTATTCATTACAACAACTCTGTCAGACAATGACATTGCTTCTTCTTGGTCATGGGTCACGAAGACAGTGGTCAATTTCAATTTCTGCTGGAGCGCCTTTAGTTCTACTTGCATATCTTGACGAAGATTTTTGTCGAGAGCACTCAAAGGCTCATCAAGCAAGAGTACCTCTGGCTCAAGCACGATAGCGCGTGCGATTGCCACTCGTTGCTGCTGCCCGCCGGACAATTGACTTGGCATGCGATTTGCCAACGATTCAAGCTGAACCAGGCTTAAGGCAGCTAGTGCTCGATCACGACACTCCTGCTTATTCATGCCTCGCAATTCCAGGCCCATCGCAACGTTTCTCAGTACAGTTAAATGCGGCCACAGCGCAAAATTCTGAAAAACAAAACCAATTTTCCGCTTCCAAACCGGATCACGTGTAACCGTCCGCCCAGCTATTACGATGTCGCCGCTAGTCGGCGTCTCCAGGCCAGCGATGATACGCAGAAGTGTGCTTTTTCCGCATCCGCTCGGGCCGAGAATGGACAGAAACTCGCCTCTATGGACTGATAGATTAACCTCGTTCAGAACCTTCGAGTCGTCGAAAACCTTGTTGATGCCGCTTAATGTGATTTGATGCATATCTACCTCTTCAGAGCTGCTCGAGTAGGCTCGAGCAGCAAGATAACTAATGAACAAAGATTTCAACGTTCGATTTCTTTATCCCAGCGCTCTTTCCATTCGCCTAATTTTGGCGTTACCTTGCGCCAATCAGCTATGCGGAGCGTATTGATAACTTGTGCGCCGTATGGAACATCAATGTTCATGCTGTGAAGATCGAGATCTGCTCGCGATGGTGTATAGCCTAGTGCTCTAGCGTATTCAATCTCACATTCTTTGCTGAGGAGGTAGTTGACAAATTTAAGCGCTAACACCTTGTTAGGTCGTCCTTTTACAACGTGGACAGTTGAAACAAGTCCAAGTGCGCCTTCTTTAGGTACGACGAATTTAAGATCCACTCCCTTTCCGCTAGCCCAAGTTACGCGCCCACGAAGCCAGCGTGCCATCACTATGTCGCCCGAGCGAAACAGGTCCAATAATTGCGGATGCTGACTATAAAAAACATCGATATTTCGACTTAGCTCTGCCATTTTCTTAAAGCCGGGATCGATGTTATCTTCACTTCCACCATTCAATTTCGCAAACAATACAAGCAGTTCGACGTTGGCATCGTCGAATTGAGCCGTCGTCACTTTGCCTTTATATTGTGGCTTAAACATGTCGAACCAAGAGGTAGGTGGTGGCGTTACTAATTTTGGGTTGTAAGCAATTCCATACTGACCAAAGTTGGCAACAACACCGTAGTCTGAATATCTCGCCTTTAGAAAGAGCGAATCAAGATTAGTTACGATGGCCGGATCCAATTTCTCAAACAGCCCTTGCGCCTCGCCCCGAAAGCCCCAAGCAAAATCTGCGTGAATAACATCGACCTCGCCGGCCTTTGCTTTTGCCAGCGCTTCCGCACCTGAGACAGGTACAAAACGGACCTTAACGTTGTTTGCTGCCTCAAAGCCCGCGATGTTTTTCTTGAGCGCTTCGGTGTAGGCTCCTCCGAAAGCCGCGACAACTAGGTCTTTAGTTTGGGCGATTGCTGTTGATGCTGTTACTACACATAGAGCGAAAATAACAAGATACCGCTTCATGACATCTCCTTTTGTGGTTGAACCTGACTATATATCAGTGTAATCAGCGCAAGCCGAGAATCGGCTAGCTCCTTTTTTTGCGCACACCCCGCTTAGCTAGCAAGACGAGGAACTTCGAGTGTCCCGCGTTCACCACACTTTTTACGAAATGACGATTTTTTATTCATGTTTTAGATTACATGAATAAATTCATGTTGTAAATCAGTGAAATTATAAATACTATAGATTACCGATTCAAAAATTGCCAGCAATTCAAGAGCATTTAAGAACGGGAGGACGTCGATCAATTCATATGAAACTCGACTAGTCCGATAGAGCAATATTGAATCTACTTTTAGGAGGGTACTTGCAATGAAGAAAATAATTATGACCGTACTACTGGGGGCGTGTGCAGGTGGCGCGGCAGCTCAGTCCAACGTAGTCATTTATGGCCTGATGGATGTTGGCTTCGCGCAACGAGATGGCGGGAGATATGAGGGGGGAATTACTACACC
This sequence comes from Collimonas sp., assembly GCF_035566375.1. Lineage (GTDB taxonomy): Bacteria > Pseudomonadota > Gammaproteobacteria > Burkholderiales > Burkholderiaceae_D > Collimonas. Next base: position 24,243 of record NZ_DATMRK010000045.1, on the reverse strand, counting down.
TACGCTAGTTAACAATGCCAACAATTCTTCTCGGTGGGGTATAAAAGGCAGTGAGGACCTCGGCGGAGGTATGAAAGCTAACTTCGCTTTGGAAGAGACATTCAAGCCGCTAACTGGTGTCGGCGGTGCCAGTGGTATTGTTGGTTTCGATCGTCAAGCATGGGTCGGACTATCTGGTGACTTTGGCCAGGTGCGAATGGGACGTCAGGCTTCGGTAATAGACCAAGTGCTACTCCAGTATGATCTTAACTACGGTGCCAATGCCACCTCGGCATACGGGAACGTAGGCCTTCAGGCGATTTATGATGCTGCCTATGGAACCCGCCGCAGTGCCCAACTTCAATATTGGACACAGCCAATTTATGGCCTTTCAATTCAAACGGGATTTATCGATAAAAACGATGTCCTTGGCCCTAACAGCGTCGTCCTCAAACAACCGGATAACGTCTATCAAATTGGTGCGAACTATGTTGCCGGTCAGTTTTCGGCTGGTGCTGCCTATGAGTCCAAGCACGGAAATGTTCCTGGATTAGGCGCTAACTGGGGAGCCGGTGCCAAATATAATTTCGGTAGCTTCGTCACCTCCATTAACTACTACGACAACGCCCTCAATACTGATGGCAAAGGTTATGGCGCTGGCGTTTTGGTACCTATCGGTGCATCAGTTAATGTTGGTGCCCAGGTTGCTCATAACACTCTCGCCAAGGCCACTGCATGGGAGCTATTTAGTAACTACTATCTCACAAAGCGAACAAGTTTTTATGCGCTGTATGGCGGCATGGATAACAACGCCGCGATTTACGATAAGGCCGCCAAAAAGAACAGTTTTGCACTCGGGATGGTCACGTCGTTTTAACTGAGCATCTATCATTTTTTAAAGCAGTTCCTTGCTGCGCGGGTTGAGACGGACGGCTGTCTGTGGCTATTCAGCACATGCTGCTCTTCAATCTCAACCCGCATTCATTTAAGGAAAAAGTATATGTCCACAGCATCTGAATTTCCCCAATTTCTTGACGACCCGCGCTTCGATGCTAGTCGTGAAATCCGCGCGCCTCGCGGAACAAATAAAACCTGTAAAAGCTGGCAAACCGAAGCTGCATATCGGATGATCCAGAATAATTTGGATCCAGAAGTCGCAGAAAATCCGAAACATTTAGTGGTGTATGGTGGTATAGGTCGTGCCGCGCGCGATTGGAAATGCTACGACAAAATTCTCGAAGTGTTGAAGGATTTAAACGACGATGAAACGTTGCTGGTGCAGTCCGGAAAACCGGTAGGCGTCTTCAAAACCCATACCGATGCCCCCCGTGTGCTGATCGCCAATTCCAATCTAGTGCCAAAATGGGCGAATTGGGAGCATTTTAACGAACTCGACCGTAAAGGTTTGTTCATGTACGGGCAGATGACCGCTGGCAGCTGGATCTACATTGGCAGCCAAGGTATTGTGCAGGGTACGTATGAAACCTTCGTCGAAGCGGGCAAACAGCATTTTAACGACGACTGGCGTGGCCGCTGGATCCTGACCGCAGGTTTGGGCGGCATGGGCGGCGCGCAACCACTGGCTGCGACGTTGGCTGGCGCGGTGTCGTTGAACATCGAATGCCAGCAAAGCAGCATCGATTTCCGCTTGCGTACCCGCTATGTTGATAAACAAGCTAAGGATATCGACGAAGCCATCGCCTTGGTGCAATACCATTGCGCGAGAAAGGAGGCTGTATCGATTGGCTTGCTGGGCAATGCGGCAGATATCTTGCCGGAACTGGTGAAGCGCGCCAAGGCCGGTGGTATTAAACCGGATCTAGTGACCGACCAAACTTCAGCACATGATCTGATCAACGGCTATTTGCCATCCGGTTGGAGCGTCGATGAATGGAAAACGGCACAACAAGATGCTAACCAACATGTCCGTCTGACACAGGACGCGGCAGCCTCTTGCGCAAACCATGTGCGGGCGATGCTGGATTTCCATGCAATGGGTATTCCAACCGTCGATTACGGTAACAACATTCGTCAGGTCGCTTTCGATCAGGGCGTACAGGATGCGTTCGCCTTCCCCGGCTTTGTGCCAGCTTATATCCGTCCAATGTTCTGCGAAGGCAAAGGACCGTTTCGCTGGGTGGCGCTATCCGGCGATCCAGAAGATATCTACAAGACGGATGCCAAGATTAAGGAGTTGTTTCCGGATAATAAGCACGTCCACAATTGGCTGAACATGGCGCATGACCGCATCGCTTTTCAAGGTTTGCCAGCTCGGATTTGCTGGCTTGGTTTAGGTGAACGTCATCTCGCCGGCCTGGCATTTAATGAAATGGTCCGTAGCGGCGAGCTGAAAGCGCCGATTGTTATTGGTCGCGATCATCTTGATACCGGGTCAGTCGCCAGTCCGAATCGTGAAACAGAAAGCATGAAGGATGGCACTGATGCAGTGTCCGACTGGCCACTACTGAATGCGCTGTTAAATACTTCGGGTGGAGCAACCTGGGTTTCTCTGCATCATGGCGGCGGCGTCGGTATGGGTTACTCGCAGCATTCCGGAATGGTGATCGTGGCGGATGGTAGCGAGGCTGCGGCAAAACGTCTGGAGCGTGTACTGATCAACGATTGCGGCTCAGGCGTGATGCGTCATGCTGATGCTGGATACGAAACGGCAGCTGCTTGTGCCCGCCGCAATGGTCTAAATTTACCGATGGTGCCACGTAGTTAATCCATCACACGCATCACCATCAGACGCAAAAAAGGATCAGGTGATTGACGCGCTACTTTGCGCTTCTAACGACGTGCATCGTGCGCGCTCTGTATGGGCAATAGGCCACGGCGTGGGATCGATATGCGTAGCGTAAACGATATTACTGAATCTTCGTGTCTTGTCACGCGAATATAGAGAAGCATTAGGAGTAAGTAATGAGGCAGGCAGCAGATATGAGCCGCTGGAAAGGTCGAGTTGACGAGGAGGAGGGAATATCAGGCCGACGTTGGCACCAAGTTGTGCAGGCCCTGGAGTCAACTAACGAGGTCACTGGCGCGGCTTTAATTGGTTTTGCTTGTGATGCCGGTGTTGCACGAAATCATGGGCGTCCTGGTGCCAGCGATGGCCCCGCGGCCTTGCGTTCGATGCTCGGTAATATGCCGGTGCATCGCAGCACAGCGATTATTGATGCGGGTGATGTGGTGTGTTCCACCGTTGGAAACAGCGACGGACTGGAGCAAGCGCAAGAAGAATTGGCGGATGTGGTTGCGGATTTGCTGGAACGTGGCTTTTTGCCGATAGTAATGGGAGGGGGCCACGAAATGGCCTATGGTTCCTTTAGTGGTTTAGCTCGATCTTTTGTAACGACATCAGAGGTGGTGGGGCCTCGTATTGGCATCATCAATCTCGATGCGCATTTTGATTTACGTTTAACTGAGCGTGCCAGTTCTGGTACGCCGTTTCGACAGATTTCAGAAGACTGCCAAGCGAAGGGCTGGACGTTCCACTATTGCTGTCTTGGTGTCAGTAGGTTTTCCAACACTGAACCATTGTTCGAAAGAGCCAATAGCCTAGGAGTCCGTTGGCGCTCGGACGAAGAAATGGAATCTAGGCATCTGCCAGAAACGTTGACAACGTTAGGCGATTTTCTAACTGAAGTGGATCACATCTATTTCACAATCTGCCTCGATGTACTTCCCAGTTCATTGGCGCCCGGCGTCAGTGCACCGGCTGTGCGTGGCGTGTCATTAGACGTGATTGAGGCGATTGTCGATGTGGTTGCTGCTAGCAGCAAGTTGAGAATTGCTGATATTGCTGAACTCAATCCAACACACGATATTGATCAACGCACCGCGCGGGTAGCAGCACGCTTGGTAGCTCGCGTGGTGGAGCGAGTAAAAATTTAAGCAATTTGAAAATTCGATTTGTTGAAAGTAGTACATAAATATTTATATAAAACTCCGGAGACTAGACAATGAAAAAAACGATCCCTGCTTTTACCGTATTGACTGTTTTCGCATACACCGCTTTCGTTCGAACCGCAGTCGCGGTCTGTGGTTCAATAGATCTACGCATCATGAAAATGACTATCAATAGTGGCATTTTGTGTTTGCGAGATTCGGATTTGTCGAAATGTGATCGTGCGTTTCATCCTTAATAAATCTGGATTGAATAATAATGTTTGGGAAAACACAAAATTCAAGCGCTGAGTCGATCCCCGATATCGAGCAACGCTTGGTAAATGCTGGAGCCACACGTTTGCGTAAGCGAATGATTTGGACTGCCGAAGCGGACGCGCTGTTGGGATCAGTTCCGGACGTTGTCATCGCCGCACAATTAAATATTGCTACGATATCCGTCCGTAAGCGCAGAACCAAGTTGGGTATTCCTTTTTTCGGTAGAGCCGTGTTTGAATGGAATCCAAAGATGGATGCATTTTTGGGAAAGATTTCTGATCCCGATATTGCACAGAAACTGGGTTGCAAGGCATATCAGGTGCGGGCTCGCCGTAAGGAATTAGGTGTCCCCTCCATACGGCGATGGCCGGAGTCGTTGAAAAAAATCATTGCTAGAGGTGGCGTTCTACCTGAACCACCCGAATCTCCCATAGTCACGACGGGCCATCGCTTTCTAATTGACCAACTCGAGGATTTGTCTGACTCTGAAGACCTGGAGTTGACGTCTTATCTGCAGAATGTGTTGAGTGAAATACTGTCTTTAAGTTTAGATCCGTTGGATTGCCCGCGTTGTCATTCAGATAGAACAAGTTTGTCCCAAGTGCCGATTTCAAAACATCGTTATCCTAGCCCATATTTTGAGTGCAAGGCATGCAAAAAAATTTTTACTCGATTAACGGATACGCCGTTGGCGGGCATACACGACCTAATAGTGATATCCGCATTTATTCGCTTGCTATCGCAGCAATTGCCATATGAAGAAGCTCGCAGGCGGCTTGGCGTTGGTCACAAATTTGTCGCAGACAGGACCAAGAGATTCCGGATATGGTTGCTAAAGCTAGACCCATCCGGTAAATGGGAGGCTCGCGTCCGTTTGGGGATCAAGCCGCGGCCTCATATTCGCTGCCCGCGTTGCGGTGTCGGTGGAGAAAAACGTTTTTCAGGTCGGGATCATGTCGCAGGCCGCCATTTATCCTGCCCAGCCTGTTACTCACGTTTTAGCGTGCGAGATGCCGAGCGCTTGGCGCAACAAAAGATGCAATTGAAAATTTGGTACGACCCAATTGAGCGACACTCGAAAACGTTGCTGCCTACAGCTCGTCATGGCTGATTATACGAACGAACTGGCGCACTCATGTCTCTTACGAACATACATAAAAATGGACAATGGGATTGTGGCCAGGAATATTTTTTGTACCTACCTTAATGCCCTTCAACTACAACTTGTGGTCGCCCATCGCAAGAGCTAACAGCGCTTGTCGATCAAGGCTGACCAATTGATATTTATCTCCCCTAAAACCAAGGGACAACCCGTCAATTATGGATATGCCATCTCACCAACTCACCATGACCGTGCTTATGTCGCCCGACATGGCTAATTTTTCCGGTAATGTGCATGGGGGCGCGATTCTCAAATTACTCGACCAGGTAGCGTATGCCTGCGCCAGTCGCTACGCAGCACAATACGTGGTGACCCTGAGCGTGGACCAAGTGACCTTTCGCCAGCCAATCCACGTAGGCGAACTGGTCAGTTTCCTTGCCAGTGTCAATCATACCGGCACCTCATCGATGGAAGTCGGCATCAAGGTGGTGGCCGAGGATATCAGGACCCAGGTGGTGCGCCATGTCAATAGTTGCTTTTTTACGATGGTCGCGGTGGACGGCGAACGCCATCCAGTTGCGGTGCCGCCGTTGCGTCCGTTCAGCGCCGAAGAAAAGCGGCGGTTTGAAGGCGCCATCCTGCGCAAGCAGTTGCGCCAGGAACTGGCGCACCGCTTTGAAGAGATGAAGCCAACCTAGGTCTTTGATTATGAGCACTAACACTTTTTCGAGCGCACCGGTCATCGAAAACAACAATGACCAGACGACCTATGATCCCAATCGATTGCTGGACGCGCTGACCCAAAAATTGCACGTGAAAAGCGATGCAGCACTTTCTCATCTGCTAGAAGTTGATCCTCCAGTAATTAGTAATATTCGAACTCGCCGTAAACCAATAGGTGCGGTATTGTTAATTCGAATGCATGAAGTCAGTGATCTGACCATTGGGGAATTGCGAATTCTAATGGGAGATCGTCGTAAAAAATTTCGGATGGGCATGAAATACATCAAGCCAGAAGGAGATTGATGCGACGTGCGAGAACGCTCTAAGTTAAAGACTTGCAGTGATGCGAATTTTTTAGTTGTTTGTTCGCTTAACCAGAACCTCAAAATTTGTGCACGGGCGCACTGATCAGATCGGCAGATTAAGCGGTATTAGTTAGGGAAAAACCATGACGGCCAAAGCTACCTTTCCTTTGCCAGCTTATCGGAGGGTATGAGAAGGCAAAGACTGCGGAAATCTCTGCCCCCTGCAGTGAGGGCCAATTGATCATCACATAGGGCAATCGAGCAGATAGTTTGCTCTCTGAACCCACTGACTATGATGGTACAGTAATGATCTTGAAAGCACTTAACTAGGTTGTGATGAAACCAGAATCCACAGCTTTAACTGCTTTTTTCAGCACGGGGGTTTCTGATGAAGAATTGCCGCATTCCGAAATTCGTGCTTTAGCGATGATTGGAGCTGGTCTGCTCAGAAAGCATCTAGGCGACGTCGAGGCTATTAAGGTTTTGTTGGTGTTGTCTCGCCCATTCGACAGTCACTATTTCAACGCGACGGCTAAAGCGATGGACATGATAGGAGAAGCTGCCGCAGGTGATTCACTTAGCGATGACGATGAAACGTTGGCTTTCATAGAATACGCGGCACAGCATGGTTTGCCGAGCGAGGAAATGGAAGATGCGATCCGAGCGCCTTTCAAAATAAAGAGAGAGAAGCTCAAAAATCAACGGGGCGTGATGTCGCTACCTTCAGTTCTCAATGGCACTAGCGAGCGTTTATCGCATATAGAAGTCCGCGCCTTAGCGAGTATTGGTGCAGGCTTACTCAAGAAGTATCGAGGCAATGCGCAGGAAATCAGTAAGTTGTTAGGGGCGGCGGTGGCGATAGATCGGCATGATTACGACCAGACCGTCAAGAAGCTCACAGACTTATGCAACGAAGCCACCACGCCGGAGCCGATTTATGACGAGGCCGCATATCACGCCATTTTTCTACGCGAGCCAAAAAAATGAAGGCGCTGCGATAGGCGCATCGACAAGATGTTGGAGTTATTTCTGACGCAACGAGAAGCCGATGACTGATGAAACGGCTAAACGGCGTGCATACGAACATGTACACCCCAATATGAATTGTCAATGGGTAACTACTCTACTGTGCTTTTGCTTCATAGTGGCGAATAATTCAATGGAGAAAAATCAATTCTGCATGTAACTGGGCGATCGGCAACAATTTAGCAAGAATGTGAACCTGAAATCCTGAAATCCTGAAATCCAGGATCTTTCTCTTTTTTTTTAGGCGCATTTTCTGAATCAGTCAGCTATTCTGGTAGACAGCGTTTCAGTCTGATCGGAAAACACTCGCGACGAAAATAGCGTGGTCAGCGGGGCACTAAAACATCGGCGATTCTCTTTGTCCTAATGGGTGGTCGAAGGTGATAGGCCGTACGCCAAAATCGGTGGTCCAGTTACCGATTTTTTTGAGGGGGAGGCGGGAGAGGTGGGAATAATTTAGTTTGGCGAGTCGTAAGCTGTACTATTTCCATTTCACCAAGATCTTCTTGAGGCGATTAATTCCGTTGAGACATGCAAATGACTACGCTTGCTCGGAAAACCATTCTTCCAAAATTTGTTAAGACTAATTTGGCTGAAGAAGGAGATTCTTTTGCGACACAGATCAATATAAAACTTGCCTGCAACAGTTGCGCCAGTTATTTCGTCCGACCACAAATGACCCCGGGAGAAAGCAATCGTCGGGATGGGGCTTTTAGGTGGGCGCCGATAGAATTCCATCAATACCCTGTCATTCTTTGCGGCGACGGCACCCCATGGGCGGAAGCCAATCTTTGGATACTTGCTTGCTTGGAAGACCAGGTAAATCCCAACATCTTGAGTTTTCATAGTACGTCAGAGGATCTGACCGCCTACGCAAGATATATCGAAGAGTACAACATTGATTGGCTCAATTTCCCTTCCCAAAAGCTGGCACGCCCTACTTACCGATTCAATGGGCACCTGAAGCATTTGATTCAGAATCAAGAGATTGCTGCAAGCACCGCCAAGCGTCGAATGGGAGTGGTAATCCGTTTCTATGGATGGCTTATTTCAGAAAATGTATTTGTGCCCGAGTACCCCGCGTGGAAAGATGGTGATCGCTTTGTAAATTTTGCCGGACATCACGGCGAAAGAGTCGTTGGAAAAGTAAAGACGACCGACGTTTCGATCCGTGCTCAGAAACAGGACAATCCGTACGATGATTGCATCAATGACGACGGGAAATTGCGGCCAATGCCCCAGAACGAACAAGAATGGTTGATGGATGCATTGATCTCTCTAGGTAACACGGAGATGACACTGATCCATCTCTTTGGGTTAGTGACTGGCGCGCGAATTCAGACAATTTTGACGTTTCGGGTACGAGACGTGCTGCGAGAAAATGGCGAGAGTCTTCAAAATTTCCTACGTTACCCTGTCGGACCTGGAACCGGGATTGACACAAAGTACAACAAGCAATTAGTACTGCACATTCCAGTCTGGTTCTACGAAATGCTTCGCACTTATGCTTTGAGTGAACGTGCAAAAAAGAGACGATTAAGGGCCATCGGCGGTGATACCGAGAATCAATACGTGTTTTTAAGTATCCGTGGGGCGCCTCTATATGTAGCAAAGTCAGATCGGACGCATGCAGAAGCAACAGCGCTTCGGCACAGTAAAGTCGGTCAAGGGGTACGTCAATACATCACCGACTACATTATTCCGTTCATCCGAAGAAAGTATCACCCACGTTTTCACTATAAATTCCACGACACGCGGGCAACTTTTGGCATGAATCTTGTTGACGACAGATTAAAACTAGTGGAGGAAAAAAAGGCCACTCTGAAGGAAGTAATGGATTTCGTACAGGCTCGAATGGGACACAATTCAGTGGTTACGACCGAGTTGTACTTGAGCTTTCGTAGTCGCTTGAGAATGGTGCACGCAGTACAGGATGGGTGGGAGGAAAAACTTGAGCGCATGGCGCGTCGCGCGATGGAACGAACTGATGACTGAATTTGTTGACCGTAAGGTTGCGTACTATGATCTCCCTCTCACCGGGGATATCGCGATGCTATCTATTGAAAAGGTAGTGTTAGTTTATGAAAAAGGCTATTCCATAGACTTCGGTTCGCTATGTTACCTCCGGCGTTCGGACCAACGAAGAAAACCCGGGCATGGGTGCCCGGTGGATCTTTCTTCTTTCGATGAAACACGATGCCATCAAGTCAGAGTGTTGATTGAATGCGTTTCTGAAAGGCAGAAATACAGCGGGAATCGACCGATAACGCTCCACGGTTGCGATCGTACGTTTACTCGTTTTATTGATTGGTGTGATTTGCATCACTGTAGCGATTGCCTCGCGAATGAAATGCAGGCTCGTGCTGCATTTGGTAGTTATGTGGATGATTTGAGGCGATTGGTCGATCAAAACCAACTCAGTATAAATTCGGCAGTAGATTATCAAGACTTTTCACAAAAAGGACTGGAAAGCTATTTTAATGTGGAAAATTTGGGGCAAGGCATAAACTTGTTGGTGGGCAGCAATCGGGCAAATAACCCTACTCCTGTACCCGACGATGATTCTCAAGAAAAACTTTTGGCGTGGTGCAAATGCTTGTTAGAAGGTTTCTGCCAACTTGTTGTTGATCAAAAATATTACCCCTTTGCGTTGACCGTTCCAGGCTACATGAATTGGCCGGACAATCGACTGTGGATATTTCCAACGAAAAATTGGTATGAAACACCTGATACCAAGCGTAAGGCCAAATTTAGGGCGTATGACTTTCAAAATGGGGTTGTTCGTACCGGCGAAGAAATTGAGCATCGGTACGGAAAATCTGACTCACATAGCGGTAATTTATTAGCGGTGAAGAAAGCAAAAAGATTGATAGCTAGATCCAATCAAGATTTCTACAGTGCAGACAGAATTGAGCGGGGAATTCTGGCCATGAATGCTTTCTTGATTCTCTTCATCGCTTGCACCGCTTGCAACTCCACACCGGCCGTCGAGACTCCCTGGAGCGAAGAGTTAGAGGAAGTAATATTGAATCCATCGGTGGAGCGTCAGCATTTCCGCATGATCAAATACAGGGCCAACAATCTTCTGGTGACTTTTGAAATCGGCGTCCAATACATGCCGTATTTGCGCCGCTTTCTACAACTACGAAACTATCTTCTCATGGGCAAGCGGAGTAACTATCTTTTCTTTAGTTACGGCCCAAATCTCCGTGCATTGAAAACTGGCCCAGTGCCGGCAGCATCGTGGACTATACAACGGATATTAGGCAAGCTTAAACGCATGATTCCAGCTCTGCGGACGGTCACTCCAAAGGAATGGCGTGCAGCAAAGCAAAATTACGTCATTCGCAACTACGACCCTGCTACGGCGGCACGCATCATGCAGCACTCTCAAGAGACCGCCCTCAGGAAATATAGCAATGGGTCAGAGGTCAGCCAGCAAATAGAGCTAAGTTCTTTCTTTAGCCAGGTGGAAAAAGTAGTGCTCAAACGAGGAGAGGAGATTCCGGGGAGTGAGACAAATTCGGTAGGAGTATGTATATCCCCAAATAATCCGAAGTCTATTGGGGATTATCCTCCGGTGATTCCTTCATGCCAGGGGGCAGAAGGTTGTTTATTCTGCGATCAATGTCGTGTCCACGCCGATGACACTGATACACGTAAGCTCTTGAGTGCTCGATACTGCATCAGGAAAATATCTCACCTTGCAAGCAGCATAGAGCATTTTGACTTGCTATTTGGTGGGGTTTTACAGCGGATTGATTTCATCCTAATGGGAGTCAAGCGTCACGATTTAAAGATGGTCGAGCGAATAGAACGTGAGGTGGATATGGACGGAGAGTTGGATGTCTTCTGGTCGAATAAATTGGAGATGTTGATGGAGTTGGAGCTTGTGTGATTAAAACTCAGACGAAAATCAAGCATGTATCCGATGCTGGTACTCCTGACGTATACAACGTATTGGGAGCACGTATCCCGCCCGATAACTTTGTAGTGACGAGAGACAAAGAGGGGCGAGCATTGTCTGTGTACGGTGATTTAAGTTGGAACCGGACTCCGTATGATCCAGATAACCGCACTTGTACCTTTCATTTTAATTTCTGGGGCGAGAGTGAAATAACTTCCAAGCGTGATCTATTGGCACGTGAAATGCGTTGGTTGATATTTGTGTTGATTTACTTGCGTGCAGGACATGGACTTAGTAATCGAACACTCCAGGCGTATGTAACGGCATTGGCTTGGATGGCGCGATTTTGTGAGTCGCGTTCTAAAAAAATGCAGGATGTATTGTCTAACCCACTCCTCCTTATCGAAGGTTTGGAGGGGACAGGGATGATGCGGACTGTGAAACTAGCTTCTCTTCTTGGAATTCTACAAAACCTTGGTCCCGATGTGGTTGGGTACGATGTTGTGAACAAAAAAACAGTGCTAGATCTGCAAAAAATTGCTCGCGACTGGGTTGAGAGTAAAAAACAACATCCGCCAATTCCAACCCGTCTGTATTCATCTATTCTCTCGACGCTTTCACGGGAGCTGGATCGGTTTGAACATGTCGCGGGGCGCGTTCTTGATCTCTTACAGGAATGCGCGAGGGACACGTTGTTGGGGCGAGCACGTAAGACACAAAGAATCAGGAGAGCGCAATTGAGACTGGGGAAGGTCGCGAAACGCCCATCATTTCAAGACTTGCTGACGCAATACGATCTAGAGAACTATTGGGTAGAAATGGATTACGCGAAAGCCCTGAGCGGTTTGGAAATTGCTTTGAGCAGCACGATGTCTACCATCGCTTTGCAAATCCAGGCATTCACCGGTATGAGGTTGAGTGAAGTAAATTCGCTTCCTCTCCACTGTCTGGATGAAGTGAGACGAGATGAGGATGACAGTATTCACTATATTGTTAGAGGTCGTGTCACCAAGTATACCCACGGGAAAATAAAGCGTGCGCAGTGGGTTACCAGTGAGAGTGGGCGTGCGGCTATTAGACTTGGGCAGCGTATCTCCAAAGCGATCTATGCAGCGCGCGGTGAAACGTGTGAGGGTAGTGACGTCAATATCAATTCTTTTAACCTTTTTCCTTCCAAAGAACGGAAAAGAAGAGCGCCTCAGCTTCTACCTTTGTGCCGTTTTCCTGCTCTGCGGGCACGGTTGCAGCCAATCATTCAGGAACAAGACTTACTCGAATTGGAGAACATCGATCCGCACCGGGCATGGCGTTCCGAGGAGAGATTTCAGATCGGACGTCCTTGGACGCTAACGAGTCATCAGTTGCGTCGGTCTTTGGCGCTATATGCCCAACGGTCCGGCCTAGTAACACTGCCATCGCTTAAGCGGCAGCTGCAACATATCACCCAGGAAATGGCCGCGTACTATGCTCGTGGGTCTGCTTTCGCGACCAATTTTATCGACGATGGGGAAAATGGGGGGCATTTCGGAAAAGATTGGCAAGATGCCCAACCGGTCAGTCAATTCCTCAGCTACGCTGCGCATGTTCTGATGACCGATGACATACTATTTGGAGTTCACCCGCACTGGATTACGAATCGGCTTCGCGATAATGACGGAATTTTGGTGTTTGATCGTGACGTAACGCTGAAACGATTCCAAAAGGGCGAATTGGCTTATCAAGAGACACTTCTGGGTGGGTGTGTGAAAGTTGGGGAGTGCAACAAAAATCCCATGGACCTTCTAAACGTTGATTGTTTGACGAGTCATTGCAAGAACATGGTAGGCAATAAGAAAAAACTGGAGCGAGTTATTGCGGCTCAAAGACAGCTGGTTAAGAAGTTGAATAGCGTTAATCCGAAATCACCGGAATATCGCCACGAGAAGAAAAATCTTACAATTCTTGAAGCTACTCTTGCAAATATTTCCAATGGCGTTGCGGGTTCTTAATAGCATGATTTCTGAATCGTTGATAGAGTATTTCGAGGCACTGGAACGCCTGAAGAAGGGGCGGCCTTTTGTCGTGGAAAAGGGGGCAAAGATTACAAACGATGCCGTGTCCCTTGAAGCTGGGCGGAAGAAAGGCAGTATCAAGAAATCGAGGGATATATTTCGGGATTTAATTGCTGCCATTGATGCTGCTGCCAGTGAGCAGATAAGCCCGCAGCGGGAGCAGATTGATCTGCTAAGTAAAATTAAGAAAAATTCAGAAACTCTACGTGAACAATTGGATGCGGCCCTTGCACGGGAGATCTCCCTCTTAGCCGAGCTATACGAAACGAAAAAGAGATTAGCCCAGTTGAATGGTGAGAACGTCTTACCGATCCGAAAACCAAAGGCGTGAAACTGGCCGTCACGATATTCAAACAAAGCTTCTCCACCCCACCCACCGAAATTGGATGCCTTTTATATTAAAACGCCAATCGTTTTACTTGATTGACGTCCATTTTTGTCGAACTTGCTTATCTACTCAATTACTTCACTACTTGTTTGTACGTCCATGCTGCGCCCCAGGACCACCCAGAAAATGCACAAGGACAGCAAGCCGGCGACGGCGTAGACCGAGACGTCGAGATAGTTGCCGCCGATTTTTAATGGGATCAGCGGCGCATCGCTGGTGCAGATCATGTCGGCGGCATACATGCCGGTGTAGTGCATGCTGCACACTGCCAGCGCCATCACTAGCGCCGCGACCACTCTATGCAGCAGCCGGGTCAGATTGAAGGCCAGCCACAGCGCCGCAGAGGCGGCGGCAATCGCGATGACGATCGAGATTACGACAGTGGTCGGATTGAGTGACATGGTGGCGCGCAGATTCATCGCATACATGCCCATGTAGTGCATCACGCACACCCCCAGTCCAGCCAGCAGGCTGCCAGCCAGCCAGCCGGATACCTTGAATTTGCCGTGACCGCCGGCCAGGTACAGCGCAATGCCGGAAATCAGGATCGCAGCCAGCAACGATGCTGCGGTCAGCACCGCATCGTAGGCAATCGGCACCGTCAGGCGATATGCTTGCATGGCCAGGAAATGCATCGACCAGATGCCGATGCCGCCGAGCGAGGCTGCGGCGCAGATGGTCATGCGCAGGTCCAGCGTGCCGTCCGTGCGAAACATGGATTTGGCGCATTGCAGAGCCAGTAACGCGCCCCAGAATGAAATCATGTACGACAACAAAACCAGAGCGGCGTCGTATCTTGGCGTTAACAAATGGCCTAGCAATGGATCCATGGCTTTCTCCCTGTTGTATGAACGTGAGAGGCAAAGGCAGTGCACTCTTCGTTATTGTTTTTTTGCAGCGATATTGTTACTTGAATCAGGTCAGCTAAGTTACGCAATTGAGTACGCTAATGAGTTACACCACGGCGCATATCGATCTCGGCGATAAATATTTCTATGTAGAAATAATATATGGCTAAAATTTCTATGCAGCAATATATTTCCAGAAATATTTTGTAAATCCAAGTTGCGGGCCAAAAGGCCTGTGGGCAGGAGTAGACGGTCGCGTCACCGGCGGTTGCCCGGGCAAGGCGGGCAAAGGTGGCAGCTGCGACAAATGTACGACTAGGTGCGCGAGTATAGGTACAATGTGCGGTTCATTCATCCAATTGACTGCGTGTTGTCGTTGTAGTGCTCCGCAGATCTTTCTTTTTCTGGTTTTATCCAAATTATGGCTGTCATCTCTATCACCAATGCGCAACTCGCATTTGGTCACGTCGCGCTGCTGGATCGCGCTGAATTTTCCCTGGAAGCGGGGGAGCGGGTCGGCCTGATCGGTCGTAACGGCACCGGCAAATCGTCGCTGCTGAAAACCATCGCCGGCGTGTCCAAGCTGGACGACGGCTTGATGGTGATGCAGCAAGGGATCAAGATCGCTTACGTTGATCAGGAGCCGCATTTCGAATCAGAGATGTCGGTCTTTGACGCAGTGGCGTCCGGCATGGGCGAGATGCAGGCCCTGCTGAACGAATACGATGCGCTGACTGGTCAGTTTGGCGGCGACAACGACGACGCCATCATGGAGCGCATGCACGAGATACAGAGCAAGCTCGACGCGGCTGACGCCTGGAGCCTGACCAACAAGGTTGAGACCACGCTGGATCGCTTGAACCTGGATAAAAACCTGTTGATGGGACAACTCTCGGGCGGTATGCAAAAGCGCGTCGCGCTGGCTTGCGCGCTGGTGAGCGCGCCCGATGTCCTGTTGCTTGATGAACCGACCAACCATCTGGATTTCAGTTCGATCATGTGGCTTGAGGGTTTGCTGCGCGACTACAAGGGTAGTGTGCTGTTCATTACCCATGATCGCAGTTTCCTGGATAACGTCGCCACCCGCATCATCGAACTGGATCGCGGCCGGATTCTGTCCTTCCCGGGTAATTTCACGGCATACCAGGTGCGCAAGGCTGAGCAGCTGGAAATCGAAGAAGTCGAAAATGCCAAGTTCGACAAGTTCCTGGCGCAGGAAGAAGTCTGGATCCGCAAGGGCGTGCAAGCGCGCCGCACCCGCGACGAGGGCCGTGTCAGGCGCCTGGAAGCGTTGCGCCTGGCGCGTAGCGCACGCCGCGATCAACAAGGCCAGGTTAAGCTGGATGTATCGTCGGGCGAACGTTCCGGCAAGATCGTGGCCGAGCTGACCGATGTCAACAAGGCTTATGGCAGCAAGGTCATCGTGCGTGACTTCACCGCCACCATCATGCGCGGTGACAAGGTTGGCCTGATCGGCCAGAACGGCGCCGGCAAGACTACGCTGTTGAAACTGATCCTGGGCGAAGACCAGCCGGACAGCGGCACGGTCAAGCAGGGCACCAAATTGCAGATCGCGTATTTCGACCAGATGCGGGCGCAGTTGAACGAGGACGCAAGCCTGGCCGACACCATCGCGCCGGGTAGCGACTGGGTTGAAATCAACGGCCAGCGCAAACACGTGATGACTTATCTGAACGATTTCCTGTTCGCTCCGGAGCGCGCGCGCTCGCCCGTCAAATCGCTGTCCGGCGGCGAACGCAACCGTCTGCTGCTGGCGCGCTTGTTCGCCAAGCCGGCCAACGTGCTGGTGCTGGATGAGCCGACCAACGATCTGGATATCGATACCCTGGAACTGCTGGAAGAATTACTCGAAGACTATAGCGGCACCGTATTCCTGGTCAGCCATGATCGTACCTTCCTCGACAATGTGGTGACGCAGGTAATCGCCGCTGAAGGCGACGGCATGTGGCGCGAATACGTGGGCGGCTACACCGACTGGGAACGGGTGCGTCCGACGCAATCGGCAGTGATCGCCAAAGCCAAGGCAGAAGCGAAAGCCGAGCCGGTGCAAGCTGCTGTCAAGCAGAAAAAACTCAGCTATAAAGAGCAGCGTGAGCTGGAAGAATTGCCGCTGCTGATTGCCAAACTGGAAGCTGAACAGAAAACCATTTCCAGCCAGCTGGCCGATCCCGATTTGTACAAGCAGAAACCGGATGAAGTGAAGCGCCTGAACGACCGCTTCGCTGAAATCGACGGCTTGCTGCTGGAGAGCCTGGAGAAATGGGAAGTGATCGAGGCGCGCAGTAAGGCGTAACACGGCAAAATCTTGTTGCGGGCGGAATGCTGCGGCTTCATTTAATATTTAGCTATTCTTCATTTAAGGACATAGTTAAGCAATGAGTGAAACAGCAGCTTTCCCAGTCATCCAGACCGAACGCCTGGTTCTACGCGAAATAATCGCGCGCGATGCCGGGCAGATTCTTGCCATGCATGGCGATCCAGAACTGATGCGCTGGTTTGGCACCGATCCGTTAACAGACCTGGCGGAGGCACAAGGTTTGATCAAGCGGTTTGCCAGCTGGCGGCTGGATGAAAATCCGGGAGCGCGCTGGGGAATTCAGGTCAAAGAGCAGCCAGGGTTACTGGGCACATGCGGCTTGTTCAGGTGGGATAGAAACTGGCGCAAATGCATGATTGGTTATGAACTTGCATCGCATGCTCAGAAGCAGGGTTTCATGCGGGAGACGCTGACAGCCGTCATGACCTGGGGTTTTGCGCAGATGGCCTTGAATCGTATCGAGGCCATGGTCCATCCGGATAACCTGGGGTCTCTCAAATTGCTGCGTCAACTCGGTTTCGTCGACGAGGGGCGTTTGCGCCAGGTTGGTTACTGGGGGCGGACAGTACCACGACATGTTGCAGCTCTCGTTGCTGCGTAGCGAGTGGCCAGCCGCTAGTACTGATTAATTCAAATCCGATTAATTCGAACCCGATTAATTCGAACCCGATTAATTCAAACGCCGGCAGGCCTCACGCAACTCTGCAATTTGCTGCAGCAAGACTGCAGCATCCGAAGCCTGCGGCCGTTGCGCCAGATAATTTTCCAAATCTTCCAAGGCCGCTTGCGGGCAATCCAGCTGCGCGAACGCCAGTCCGCGATCGCGCCGTTCCACGGCGTCGCCCGGCAACAGGATCAACAGCCGTTGTTGTACTTCCAGCAGCCGTTGCCAGTGATTGCCTTGCTGGTAGATGGCTTTCAGATTGCGCAACATGCGAACCAGGATGTCGTGCGGGTGGGCGATTTGCAGGTAACTGATCAGCGATAGCCGGCTGGCGGCTTTTTCCTCGTCGGTATTTGTCGGCAGATAAGGTTCCAGCCGCTCTTCCAGTTCTTCGCGTGAGAGGCTGGCGCCGTTGGCCGGATCGATCATGATGTCGCCGGACGGCACAGTGAGTTTCATCAGAAAATGGCCGGGGAAGGACACCCCTTTTACCGGCAAGCCGACCTGTTGCGCCAGTTCCATGTAGATCAGCGCCAGTGAAATCGGAATACCGCGCCGTTTAGCGATCACCCGCTGCAGATAGCTGTTGTCGGTGTCGTAATAATGATTGACGTTGATCGCGAATCCTAGCTCCTGGTAGAAGAAGTGATTCAGCTGGCGTAATTTCTGGATCGCCGAAGAGTCCGAAGGCAGGCGCTGGCGCAAGGTATTGGCCAGCCGGTCCAGCTCGTTCTGGGGCACGTCGAAATCCAGCTGGGGATAGACGTCCTGCGCGATCGCCAGTGCTGCCTCGAACAAAGGAACATCGTTGGCTTGTTGCACCAGCGAGGTAAAGTAGTCTAGTGATGTGATCGTCATGACTCTATCCTAGCAAACTATTTTCTCCTGCGCGATTGGCTTAGCGTGCGATACGTTTGAAATCGCGGAAACGGAACCCCATCGCCAGTAATGCTCCAAAGTAAGTAGCACCACAGGCCGCCATCACTACGCACAAGGCCGCGATGCGCGCCAGAGAGCTGGTATGCGGGCCGGTCCAGTCGAATTGCTGGCTGCTCCACAATGCCACCGCCGCCATCAGGAACAGGGCGCCGAGCAGGCGCATGAAATAGCGAATCCAGCCTGCTTCCGGCTTGTAGATGCCGCGCCGCATCAGGCTCCACAGCAAGAAGCCAGCGTTCAGGCAAGCGCCGACGCTGATCGATAGCGCCAGGCCGGCCACCGCAAAAACCGGTACAAAGAGGTAATTCATCAATTGGGTGGCGATCAGCACGCCGATCGCAATCTTGACCGGTGTCCTGATATCTTGCTTGGCATAAAAGCCCGGCGCCAGGATCTTCACCACGATCAGACCGATCAAGCCTACGCCGTAGGCAATCAAGACCTGGCTGGTGACCGCGACCGAGGCGGCATCGAATTTTCCGTGCTGGAACAAGGTCGCCGTCAACGGCACCGACAAGGTTGCCAGGCCGACTGCGGACGGCAGTGCCAGCAAAAAGGTGAGGCGCAAACCCCAGTCCAGCAGCGATGAGTACTCGCCGTGATCTTTATCCGCGTTGGCTTTGGACAAGCTAGGCAACAAAATGGTGCCGAGGGCGACGCCCAGTAATGCCGTCGGGAATTCCATCAGGCGATCGCCGTAGGTCAATAAAGACACGCTGCCGTGCCCTAGCCGTGAGGCGATATTGGTGTTGATGAGCAGGCTGAGTTGAGCGGCAGACACTGCAAATACCGCCGGCCCCATTTTTTTCAGCACCCGTTGCACGCCCTGGTCGCGCATGCCGATCATGGGATTGAGCGCAAGCCGTGGCAGCATGCCGATCTTGATCAGCGCCGGCACCTGGAGCGCCACCTGCAGCACGCCGCCGACCAGCACTGCAAACGCCATCGCATAAATAGGGTGTTGCAGATAGGGGGCAACGAATAGCGAAGCGACAATAAAGGCCAGGTTCAGCAGCACTGAGGTGAAGGCGGGAATCTTGAATTCCTGCCAGGTATTTAAAATGCCGCCAGCCAGGGCCACAAAAGACATGAAGCCGATGTAGGGAAACATGATTCTGGTCATGAACACCGAGGCGTCGAATATTTCTTTGTTGTCTTTGAGGCCGGTGGCGATGAAATACACCAGCACCGGCGTGGCCAGAATGCCGATGATGCAGGTAAACAGCATGGCCCAGGTCAGCACAGTGGCGACGTGATCGACCAGTTGTTTGGTCGCAGCTTCGCCTTTCTGGTTCTTGTATTCGCCCAGGATCGGCACAAAGGCTTGCGAAAAAGCGCCTTCGGCAAACAACCGGCGCAACAGATTGGGAATACGGAAAGCGATGGCGAAGGCGTCTGTATAGCCGTCGGCGCCGAAAGCGCGCGCGTACAAGATTTCTCGAATCAGGCCCGTCACACGCGACACCATTGTCATGCCAGAGACGGTGGCAAGCGTTTTATGCAAGTTCATGGAGCGGCATTATAGCTGGAGCAGATCGCCTGCCGCAGCTTTCTCGGAGGGTGAAAAAGCGGAGTTCGTAGCGGATTCGCCAGCCGGATTTTACTTGCTGCCGGCAAACACTGACTGTGATAACGTCCGGGTCGGAATGTTCCCGTGGCGAACATAATATCGGCTTGTCACTCTGGCAAATGTGCTTTCTTGCGACAGAATTGCCTGCGAAGCAAGAGGTGTTTGCCTGTTTTTCAAAAACTGGTTATAATCCGTGGCTTTACAGAATTCTGCGTCGCGGTCTGGTTTGTTTATGCCGCGTAAGCATTCCCGACCTCGTTTTAGGAAATATAAATGGCAAATACCGCACAAGCACGTAAGCGTGCTCGTCAAGCAGTTCAGCAAAACCTGCACAATTCCAGTCAGCGTTCGACCCTGCGCACAGCAATCAAAGCTGCACGTAAGGCAATCACTGGCGGCGACAAAGCTGCAGCAGCCCTGGTTCTGCAAAACTCCGTATCGGTTATCGACCGTATCGCGGACAAGAAAATCATCCACAAGAACAAGGCTGCACGCCATAAGAGCCGTTTGAACGCCGCTCTGAAAGCGCTGGCTGCTTAATTGAGCTTGAGTATTTGACTGGCAGCTCAGCTGCCTGTCGTACTAGCTTGTTAGTGGATTAAGAAAAACCCTGCATGACATATGTTATGCAGGGTTTTTCTGTTTTGTTTTTGCTATCTCGGCGGCAAGTGCTCAAGCTACTGCCGCCGGCGGTGTTTATAATTGTGGCAAACCTTGGATCACAGTGCCGGGTTTGATGTTCTTGTCCTTGAACCAGCTCTTGTTCATCTCCAGCGCATAAGATGCTGCTCCCTGGGCGCAATGGGAATCCAGCGTCTGCGCCTTCATTTCCTCGACATTCAGGATTGTGCCTTTGGCGTCGATGAACGCGACTGACAGCGGAATCAGGGTATTTTTCATCCACATGCAGATGCCTGCCGGTGTATCGAACACAAATACCATGCCTTCGTTGCTGCCCATTTTCTTGCGGAACATGAGGCCTTGCTCGCGTTGCGGCTCCGAGCGCGCAACTTCAGCCTTGATCACGTGGATGCCAATATTCAGGGACGTTACCGGGAGTTGCTGGCTTTCTTGCGCGGCTGCGGGGGCTGTGGCAACAGCGGCGACGACAGCGAAGGTTGCGATGCATGCAGTCGCTGCTGCAAGGTAAGTGGCGCGAATTTTTCTCATGTTGATAAAGCTCCTTTAGGATCGGGAGATTATACAGAGAGCTAAATCGGCGGAGGGGCGTCGGTGCTGGATTTTATTTGTTTCAGGACGTAAAAAAAGGCAGGACGCACCTGCCTTTCTATTGAAGCTGATGCTGGAATTACTTCGCAGCAGGAGCGGCTTCAGCTGCTGGAGCTTCAGCTTTAGCTTTAGCGGCTTTTTTAGCCTTCTTGACTTTGTGAGTTGCCTTCTTAGCGACAGGAGCCGAAGCTTCTGCAGAAGCGGCTGCAGGTGCGGCTGGTGCAGCAGGAGCAGCGTCAGCAGCGAAAACGGAAGAAGCGAACAGGCCAGCAATCAGAACAGCGATCAGTTTTTTCATTTTTAAATCCAGTCAGTTAGCGAGTTAATCAATCGATGATTCACTTGAATCACTGCAATTAACGAGGCTCGGAAAGCGATGGTTGACATCTTTTTTTAAAAAGATCGAAAATCTGCATCAATTTGTATCTGGGCCTACTTCCTGTTACTTTTTTAAGTCTGTCAGATCTGCCGGGTTGATTTCCATTGACTCGCCCGGCCATAACGGATGGCTCTGCAGTGACACCTGGCCAATCGCCACCCGCACCAGCCGCAGGGTCGGCAATCCCACCGCAGCCGTCATGCGCCGCACCTGGCGATTCTTACCCTCGGTCAGGGTCAGCGCCAGCCAGCTGGTGGGCTTGTCCTGGCGCTGGCGTATCGGCGGATCGCGCGGCCACAGCCAGTCTGGCGCCTCGATCTCGCGCGCCTGGCACGGCTGGCTGCGGAAATCGCCGAGATCGACGCCGTTCCGTAAGCGCGCCAGCAACGCCTGGGTTGGCGTGCCTTCCACTTGCGCCATGTAAGTCTTTGGCTGTTTCAGTGCAGGGTGGCTGATATTGTGCTGCAGTTGGCCGTCATCGGTGAGCAGCAATAATCCTTCACTATCGGCATCGAGACGTCCTGCCGGATAGATGTCGGGAATGGTTATATAGTCAGCGAGGGTAGGGCGGCTGGGATGGGCCGAAAACTGGCACATCACTTGAAATGGTTTGTTGAATAAAATCAGGGGCATGCCGCTAGTATAGTGCTTCATGATTGGCTAGGGCGTGTTGACATATGACTTGGGAGTGCGAACGCGCGGCATGCGACGCCTGCAGCCGTTCCCGGAGGGTTCCAACCAAAACGTGCGCTGGCCGCGTTGCATGGCTTGCTGGGGCACCAGCCCCAGCTGCGCCACGCGCCTTGCCACCACACGTTTTGGTTGGAACGCATCTCCCAAATCATATGTCAACACGCCCTAGGCACTCGACCGGTGTCGCAAAAACATAGCGTCTAGTAAAATACTAGTGCATAATATGGAATTCTTGTCTTATGTCTTATATAAGACCAACCGTGTTTCAAATCCAACCGCACTGGTAGTTTTTACCTCCTCAACTCCGGAGATACACTGATGTCCCAACATATCAAAGTGCCTGCTGAAGGCAAAAAAATCACCGTCAACGCCGATTTTTCGATCAACGTTCCTGACAATCCAATCATTCCATACATCGAAGGCGATGGCACCGGTGTGGATATCAACCCGGTCATGATCAAGGTAGTGGACGCCGCTGTCTCCAAGGCTTATGCAGGCAAGCGCAAGATCAGCTGGATGGAAGTGTTTGCCGGTGAAAAATCGACGCAAGTGTATGGTCCTGATGTCTGGTTGCCGGAAGAGACTTTGGCAGCGATCAAGGATTATGTCGTATCGATCAAGGGCCCTTTGACAACGCCGGTCGGCGGTGGCATCCGTTCGCTCAACGTGGCGCTGCGCCAAGAGCTGGATCTGTATGTCTGCTTGCGTCCTGTGCGTTATTTCAAGGGCGTGCCTTCACCGGTGCGTGAGCCGGAAAAGACCGACATGGTGATTTTCCGTGAAAATTCGGAAGACATCTATGCTGGCATCGAGTGGCAAGAGGGCAGCGACGGCGCCAAGAAACTGATCGATTTCCTGATCAAGGAAATGGGCGTCAAGAAGATCCGTTTCCCGAATACTTCCGGTATCGGCGTCAAGCCAGTCTCGCGTGAAGGCACCGAGCGTCTGGTACGCAAGGCGATCCAATACGCGATCGACAACGACAAGCCATCCGTTACCATCGTCCACAAGGGCAACATCATGAAGTTCACCGAAGGTGGCTTCCGTGATTGGGCGTATGCACTGGCGCAAAAAGAATTCGGCGCTGAATTGATCGATGGCGGTCCATGGGCGAAATTCAAGAACCCGAAAACCGGCCGTGAAATCATCGTCAAGGATTCGATCGCTGATGCGTTCTTGCAACAAATCCTGTTGCGTCCGAACGAATACAGCGTAATCGCCACCCTGAACCTGAACGGCGATTACATTTCCGACGCACTGGCAGCACAAGTCGGCGGCATCGGCATCGCTCCAGGCGCCAACCTGTCGGATTCGGTGGCCATGTTTGAGGCGACCCACGGTACTGCACCAAAATATGCCGGCAAGGACTATGTCAACCCGGGTTCGCTGATCCTGTCGGCGGAAATGATGTTGCGCCACATGGGCTGGGTCGAAGCTGCTGACCTGATCATTGAATCGATGCAAAAATCGATCACATCGAAAAAGGTCACCTACGACTTTGCACGCTTGATGGAAGGTGCAACTCAGGTTTCCTGCTCCGGTTTCGGCGAAGTCCTGATCGAAAACATGTAAGTTTTGTTGTTTTTATAAGAAAAAGCCAGAACTTGTTCTGGCTTTTTTTTCGCGCTGTTTTGCTAGATTCTGACCACACGAATAAAAAAACCTCACCGCAGTGAGGTTTTTTACAAAAACCGCTTAATAACGCAAAGCGAAATTAAGGTGCTTGGATGTTAGAAGCTTGCTTGCCTTTAGGGCCTTGCGTGACTTCGAACTGGACTTTTTGACCTTCTTTGAGAGTCTTGAAGCCGTTCATCTGGATTGCGGAAAAGTGTGCAAACAAATCTTCACCGCCGTCATCCGGAGTGATAAAGCCGAAGCCCTTAGAATCGTTGAACCACTTGACTGTACCTGTTGCCATAAAATAGCGTCTTTCAAAT
>NZ_DATMRK010000044.1:0-5287 GCF_035566375.1 Collimonas sp. | reverse complement strand
TCCCATCCCGAACAGGACCGTGAAACGACTTTGCGCCGATGATAGTGCTGCAACCAGTGTGAAAGTAGGTCATCGTCAGGCTTTTATTAAAAAACCCTCTGTACTCTCGTACAGAGGGTTTTTGCTTTGCGCGGACGGTTTACGAAAACAAATTTACGCAACTGTCATTCCTACCTTTGTTTCTTAATCCGCCTCGGTGTGAGAATGGGGTCTGAGCGCACCGGGAATGTCGTGATTATTCAGTCCGCCAGCGTCCAGCCAACGGCGGGTTTCTGCTGCCGCGCGGTCTATCAACAAACCGCACTGACTATAGTCATATGGCGAGACGTCCAGCGGACACAGCGGCGCAACCACGGCTATCGCGGCGTGTGATGCCCATCGTTCCAGATCTGATACCAACTGACGTGCTACCAATAAATTGAGCGCACTCATGGCATGCTCAAGAGCGCCTTTGGGCTGTCGCCTGTCGGCACAGCTAAAGCCGGTGGTAAGCACAATGAGGCGCGTAGCGCCAAGTCGTATAGCAGTAGAGATTGGCGTATTGTTGGCCACGCCGCCGTCAATCAACATGTTTCCTGCCAGCGAAACGGGTGGGAAAACACCCGGAATCGCCGTGCTCGCCAGCACAGCATCTACTGCCGATCCGGAAGAAATAACTATCTCGTTGCCGCTGCTCATTTCAGTGGCGACAACATGTACCGGAAGATCTGCGTCCTCCAGCGTACGACTGCCAAAATGTTCATAAAGAAGGGCGCGCAATTTCGCCGGACTGACCAGATGCGTGCCACGGGCCGCGCCAAGCACTGAAAGAATAGACCACGGCAGGATCTGTTGGCGGCGGATGCCACGCCACAAGAATTCCAGGCGCATCGTACCGGCCGCATGCGGTTGATAAGCAAAAAACACGCTATTGATCGCACCGGCGGAGGCGCCGACCAGGAAGTCCGGACGTACTCCGGAAGCAATCAGCTCTCGCAGCATGCCGGCTTCAATGGCGCCAAGACTGCCGCCACCGGCGAATACAAATGCGGTCTTTTCCATAGTGGTAACCTGCGAACGGCCAAAGGGCGTACATGGCAACGTATCTAGCCTACTCCAGCACGCGTCGATATGCTAGCGGTCAGCCGTGAGTTCGGGGATTCAGATAAAATTGCCCGATCAATTGAAAGAAAACTCTGAAAGCACACATGTCCGTATCGAACGCACCGCTTGTCGCTTTGATCCAAGCGGTTGAAACGGATTTCGAAGAGCTGGTCGCATTGCGCATAGCTGCCATGCGCGAGAGCCTGGAACGCATAGGTCGTTTTAATCCGGTTCGGGCACGAGAGCGGTTTCGCTCCGGCTTTTCAGCCTCACATACACGACATGTGGCAGTCAACGGGCAGAAGGTCGGTTTTGTTGTCGTCAAACCTGCTCAGGATCAGCTGCTGCTGGATCATCTCTATATTCGCCCTGGCAGCCAAGGGCAGGGGATCGGAGCAGCGGTGCTAACGCAAGTTTTTAAAGAAGCGGATGAGCAGGCATTGCCGTTGCGCGTAGGGGCCTTGAGAGAAAGTGACGCCAATCGTTTCTATCAACGCAATGGCTTTGAATTTCTTGCAGAAGAGGAATGGGATATTTACTACCTTCGTCCATCACGATAGTCCTACCTCAGCGCTCATGCTGTCTATCAAAACCAGCGAAGATCAAGCCGGACTTTAACGCAGCGTCAGTTTCAGAGCCGGCTTTTCGCCATAGTCTTCGTAGCGTTCATTGATGGCCGTGACGCAAAATTCCAGCTCTTCGATAATCTCAGCAGCTTGCTGACGCAGTTTTTCACTGTGCAATACTTCGATGTCCAGCACCTCGTTTTCCTGCAGCCGGAACTTGCTCATGCCGTCTTCATCGCGCAAATAGCTGAGGCAATCGATCCAGGCATTCATATTGCGGCCATAGAACTCGGGGAAGCCGAATACCTGTGCGCATTCAGTATGAAAGCTGTCCCAGTCGGTGATGATTTCGCCATTCAGGCGGGCGCTTGGCATAATGTTTTCTCCTGCTTAAATTCCAAATCGTGTGCTGAACTTATCACATCTGCCGCGACAAGTTGCGCGATTCATTTCACAGTACCCACATCTTCAGGATCAAACCGGATACGGCGCACGCCGCAATGACGTGAATCACGTTCCACCTGAAGCGGAACAGCGCTATAGCCGCACCCAATGCGATCAACGCCGATAGCCAATCAAAGGTACCCTTAAAACCGTGCGGCCAGAGTACGTGGTAACCGAAGAACACCGCCAGGTTCAAGATCACGCCCACAACGGCGGCGGTGATCGCAGTGAGAGGCGCGGTAAATTGGAGCTCGCTATGGGTGGCTTCGATCAAGGGGCCGCCCGCCAGGATAAACAGGAACGACGGCAAGAAGGTGAACCAGGTCACCAGCGAAGCGGCGACAGCGCCGGCAAAAAACAGGCTGTCCGGTCCGAATATGGCTTTCACATAGCCACCCACGAAGCCGACAAAAGCGACCACCATGATCAACGGCCCAGGCGTGGTTTCACCTAGCGCCAGACCGTCGATCATTTGCGTTGGCGTCAACCAGCCGTAATGCTCGATCGCACCTTGATACACATACGGCAGTACGGCATAAGCGCCGCCAAAAGTCAGCATGGCGGCTTTGGTGAAGAACCAGCTCATTTGCGTCAAGGTGTTATGCCAGCCGTAGAATATCGCCAGCAGGCCCATCGGGATCGACCACAATAAGCCGAAGACGGCGCTTATGCGTAACAAACTGCGCCAACGAAATCGCGCATGCTCCGGTGTCGGCGTGTCGTTGTCGATCAGCGCCGGTCCGAACGATTGATCTTTCTTGTTATGCGCGCCGCCGGTCTTAAACAGATCCGGTGCGATCCGGCCGCCGATGTAGCCGATCAGGGCTGCAGTCGCGACGATAGCAGGGAAGGGCAGGTTCAAGGCGAAGATGGCGACAAATGATGCCGCTGCAATCGCCCATAATGTATTGTTCTTCAGTGCGCGCGAGCCGATCCTGTGTGCCGCTTGCAGCACGATGGCTGTCACCGCCGGTTTGATGCCATAGAACAGGCCCGCGACCAGTGGTAGATTGCCAAAGGCGATGTACATCCAGGACAAGGTAATCAGAATCAGCAACGAAGGCAGCACAAACAAGGCGCCGGCCACGACACCTCCCCATGAGCGATGCATCAGCCAGCCGATATAAGTAGCAAGCTGTTGTGCCTCGGGGCCAGGCAAGACCATGCAGTAGTTCAGAGCATGCAGAAAACGTCGCTCTGAAATCCAGCGTCGATTCTCGACCAGTTCCTGATGCATGATGGAAATTTGTCCGGCAGGCCCGCCGAAACTGATAAAGCCTAGTTTGAGCCAGAACATAAATGCCTCCCGAAAGCTGACGGGAGGTGGA
Organism: Collimonas sp.; assembly: GCF_035566375.1. GTDB lineage: Bacteria > Pseudomonadota > Gammaproteobacteria > Burkholderiales > Burkholderiaceae_D > Collimonas. Next base: position 1,866 of record NZ_DATMRK010000044.1, on the reverse strand, counting down.
GGGGATGCGGCCGGTTTAGCCGATTGAACCTTTGGCTGGCTCATTGAAATGTCAGATTCGTATAAACATTGTTAGAGGCAGTGGCAATGGGCATGATCGCATATAAAGTATCTACGCCCATTACAGCACATTGCGCATATAAAAGCCGTCTCTCTCTTGCGTGGTACTGGGGGAACAGGGTTTTGCGCAAACTGATTCTGCAAAGAAAAAGGGATTCCATGGAATCCCTTTTTAATTCGATGCGGGGCAGCGCTGTCGCCTTATTCGGTGCTGCGCAACACGCTGTCGGGCAACGGCGCCTTGAACCAACGTTGAGCATTGACGTTGAGCATGCCGTTTTGTTTGATGCGGCTCAACATGGCGTTGATCTTGTTGAGCAAGGCAGTTTCGTTTTTGTTAATACCGATAAAACAGGGAGAGTCCTTCAGCACTATTTTCAGCTGGGTTGTTTCCACTTGTTCCTTGGTGAAGGCAGAAATCAAGACATTGCCCGCCGCCAGCAACTTGGACTCACCCTGCAAATAGGATTTGACGGCCTCCGGTTCGGTGTCGAAGCGTTTGATGCTGGCCGACGCCGGTGCAATCTTGCTCAACTCTCCATCTTCGATCGAGCCTTTGAGTACGGCGATCGTCTTGCCAGCCAATCCCGCAGCATTCTTGACATCAAGATTCGGAGCACCGAAGACCCCAAGATAAAACGGCGCGTAAGCCTGTGAAAAATCGATCTGCTTTTGACGTTCCGGATTTTTACCGAGGCTGGAAATTACCAGGTCGACATGCCGGTTCAACAGGGCCGGGATGCGATCGCCGCTAGCCAGCGGCACCATATCCAGCTTGACGCCCAGTTCCAGCGATACCATTCTGGCGATTGATACATCAAATCCTTCCAGCGCCTTGTATTGATTTGCCGAGCCGAAAGGCGGCGTATCTTTAGGCACGGCGATGCGGATTGCGCGGCGGTTTTGCACATCTTCCAGTGCATCGGCGCGGCTTTCCTTGACCGGCAGCAGGGTGCCAGCCAAGGCGATGGAATAGACAAGAATGCATGCAAATACACCGGCATAACGCTTCACAAGAAGACTCCCAGAATTAATTGAACGAACCCACATCCATTTTTCAATGGCTAGAGACACGGCCGCAACATACGCACAGGATTCTATGTCCACGCAGAAAGTTTGTATACGGAATAATCGGGAATTGTTTCGTGTTGTTACTTTCCTGCAAATTGATGCAGAAATTGCTGGTACGCCGCGTGAAAAATCATCAAGGGCACATCAAATCCGACACGAGCCGTTGCCTCTCCATCGTGCTGGTTTGAGTTCGAATACCAATACAAAAGGCCACCCCGACGGGTGACCTCTTGTATTGGTGGTGGAGGCGGCGGGAATCTCCCGGGTTTTGCGCCTGCATGCGCAAAACCGCTCAGACAGCAGCAAGCATGCTTGCCGAAACCCTGTCTTCGCCCCGCGTCCGTTCCGGACACGGGATCGATCTCCGAAGCATCAATACCAATAAAAAAGGCCATCCTGAAGGATGACCTTTGTTATTGGTGGTGGAGGCGGCGGGAATCGAACCCGCGTCCGCAAGTCCTCTACAGACAGTTCTACATACTTAGTGCTGTCATTTGATTTAACCCAGCCGACGCGGACGCACACGCTTCGTTCAGGCGAGTCACCTAAATTTAACTGTTAGCCAAGTAACCCGACCAACAGCGATTCCCTGTATATGACTCTACTGCTGTTTTACCAGCCCACCCCAGGGACGAGATGGTGTAGAGCTAACCGGTTATTAAGCGGCTAGTGCGTACGAGTTATCGTTTGCAGTTAGATCTATTCCGATTGTATTTACGAGGTAGTCGGTCCTCGG
>NZ_DATMRK010000043.1:0-80415 GCF_035566375.1 Collimonas sp. | reverse complement strand
TGCTAGATCCGTTGAATCGCGATGAGCTGACAAGCAAAATGGCGATCTCATCTGGCGCGATCAGGAACATAACATCGAGTAGAGGCAATTCGCGCCGCATTGATTGAAGGTGACGCCAGCGAAGAGCCGAGCCTATTCGAGCCGAACGGCTTCAAGCAATGAATTCTGATTCATGTTGATACCAACATGTACGCAAAATTTGGTCACCAATCGGGGAAAATAACCAACATGTACGTAGATTATTGTCACTGTTTGGAGTCATTTTCCAACATGTACGTAAACTTTTGTACCGTTTGTAAGCACATTAGGTAACGAATGTACGCAGATTTTTGTAAGAAGGTGCGTATCGTGTATTTGGATATCTCATTTTCTTTTCCCTGTGACAATAAAAAAGGGCCAAGCATAACGCTTGACCCTGTTGATCTGCGCGCTTCCCAACTTCGCATAATTTGTATTATGTCAAATTAACAAAGTGGCAACGTCGACTATTGGCGACAATATTCGCAAGGTTTTCGAGGCTGTTTATGAGCACCACACTTCAGCCGGCAGCAAGCTAACAAATCCAATATCCGCCTCTTTTCCACGCCTGCCAATTGCAGGCGTTTTTTATGCACGGCCACTTTTCGATACTCCCGCCGCCGTCGCGCATTGTTCCAGGCGACCTTGCGCAAATTCCGCAGATGCCAGTACGCCTGGCGAATCTCAGACATCATCACCTCCAGCTCGGCCTCGCCGATCTGCTCACGCTCAAACAGTTCCAGTTGCATAAAATGCAGCGATTGTAATTTGGAAACAAAAGACGCGTTGAGACAACATCAAAAACAGCCGCCAATGCCTGTCTTGCGTGTGCTTCGCCACTCCAGCAGAACAACCTATTCAGTTAGTGCTACGCACTAATTTGCCAATTTCGGTTCTCTCTCCGTAGTACCAGCCATCATTTCCCAGAGTTCCTCGCCTAGTCGATGAACGATCCCACGCGCGTGCTTTGCACCGTGTCTACGTGTCTCCGTGTCCTGCGTGTCCTACGGCACTCCGGCACTCGCACTCGCACTACAAGGGGTATTCATAAAAATCATGCGCCTCCGGCCATAACCGATTTTTACAAACCTTCCCCTTGTCGCAAAACCCTATTGCGCATGGCCTCTTTTCATCGGGCGAAGAACTCAGGGAAACGACGGCAGGAGGTTTCAGAGAAATAACCAAAATCGCCGAATTTAACAATGGGCTCCAAATCTTGGGACCCGATCAGCGGAAAGGCAAAGCGATGAAAGATCACACCGAAACAGTAACTATCGACCTGCTCGGCGCCAAGCGCCCTCGCGGTCAACCACCCACCGGATGCGCAATGACAGCCGCAGAACGGAAACGCCTGCAACGTGAGCGAGCTGGACTCGTTACGTTCACCGTCGAGCTGCCCGAGGATCTGGTCGAGCAGTTCAACGAGTTCCTGCGATTCAAGGATCTGACCAAAAGCGCCGTCATTGAAAAACTGATTCGCTCTCAGCTCTTGCGGAAGCGTTGATCATGGCGATCACCTTCTATTACGGCAAACCAGGCGAGGGAATGTCCCTTTTCCGTGACCGACCAGGTGTGACCGGTCCAGGACAGGTCACACCTGGTCGGTCACACAACTGTGACCCGGCGACCGCGAATCAACCGCGGCGAGTCACACCTGATGACTGTGACTCATCGATCGTGACACGTGCCGGCCGAGTCACAGGCGCCGGGTCACAGCTAGTCCTGTCGATCTTCCCTGGCATCGATCTATTCGGCCTCGGCTTTGAGCAAGAGGGCTTTCCTGTTGTACGCGGACCGGACCCGTTGTTCGGTGGAGATATACGATCCTTCACCATTCCGGCCGGTAAATTCGACGGCATGATCGGCGGTCCACCCTGCCCGGATTTTTCGAAGGCACGCAGATCCGCGCCGACTGGCTACGGTCGAGAAATGATTGATGAATACGTTCGTATCGTGAGTGAAGGCCAGCCGCTATGGTGGCTCATGGAAAACGTCCCTGGTGTACCTGATGTACGCATCGACGGCTACTCACACCAACGTATCGACCTCAATGCGCGTGAAGTCGGACTAGATCAAAACCGGCACAGACATTTTCAATTCGGACACCGTGACGGCCTGCTGATCTCTATCGACAGAGGCGCGAAATCAACACTGTTTGAACCGTGCTGTACAGCATCGGAAGGCACTCAGCTAGGACGGCGTGATTGGGATAAGTTCTGTCGCCTACAAGGCTTGAAAGAAGGCATTAACCTGGACCAGCTGACGCTATCAGCCAGATATCGTGCTGTTGGCAACGGTGTACCTATACCGATGTCCCGCGCCCTGGCACGTGCGATCCTAAATGCTCAATCTCCGAATGATGTCAGGTTATGCGGATGCGGTTGTGGACGACCCGTCACAGGCAAAGCCACCTACGCAATTCCAGCATGCCGAAAACGCATTTCTCGCCGCAACTAATTATCGTGACAAGACACGATTATTCAGTCCCAACCGCAAGCGCCAGATCCTGCGATGGAACACAAACATGCGTTTGCCATCCCATTTAAAAAAATGACGCTCTGATGGAAATGGAAAAAACCACTCCGAAATCACCTAGACCCCGCCGAACGACCAGTACGCTTACCGAGAACACCGTAACCTTCCTCATCGCCAAGCACACTCACAGAACCACTAGAAGCGACTGTAGCGACTTTTTCCACCCTGTCATTAGCGCGAATGTCACCACGAGCCAGCGGAGCCTCTTGCGACCTGTTATTGCCGCCCTTGTCGTCAAAATCCACAAAGTAACCACGCTTCACAATGTCACGACAAAGCACCTCAGGAACATTAATCGGCGTGGCTTGCTGAGTAAAACAATCACATCGATACTGATTCGACACACACGCAACCGGCACCGGCGCAGTAGTCGGCTTTACCACATCGTCGTATCGCGGCGCAGTCTGAGGCAACCCCTGGACACGCGGCGTACGATCAAACATGAATTGCTTCGCATCCTCTTGCGCATTTTTATAACTGACATGCCCTTGCGCGGCTTGCTGGCTCTGCGTCTGCGAAGCACTCACCTGGCCCTTTTGCGTACGCTCAGGATGAATGCTGTCCTGTATACGCTGGTAAATCACATACACCAGCACGATCAACGCCACCACGAAAAAAATGAGCATAAACAACTTCATTGGGATAGTCCGCTTGACCGTATGTTGCTCAGCGCTCTTGTAATAGCTATAAACCTCTTTCGGATAGCGCCAGTGATGCTTGATTGAATCCTTGCGACTGGACGGCTTTTCCGGACTTTCACGCACCGCAGCCCACTCATGCACAACAGCACGTTCCATGCCGAAAGTACGCACAATGTGCATGTGACGACCAACCAACTTGCGAACGAAGTTATCGACCAGGGAAGGATTTTGCGTGATCAGCACGATGTCGAAACCGTTGTGCCGATGCACCGCCAACTGTTCGTAAAAAATCGGCAGCTTGGAACCGTTAGGCTTCCGCTCAAACACGAACTGCGATTCATCAATGACGATCACGGAGCCAGGTGGACAGTCCATCCATTTTTGCGGATCGATCTTGGTCCACGGCAGCATCAGGTTATTAATGCCATGATAGAAAATCTCACGTGCCGGTTCACCAGCTTTTTCACGATCGGCATTTTCCTTTTCGATCCACGCTTTCACGTACCACAGCGTATAGAGCGTTTTGCCGTTACCTGGAAGACCAGTGAACAGGTTAATCATTTCAACACCATCTTGGTCAGCGACGAACCAGTCGCAAGCTTAATGATCAGCGATGCCGTGAAAGCAGAGAAAACCGTGCTCAGCGCCTTATCAACCCACAAGTAAGCCATCAGGCCCAACGCAGCAGACGGCAAGCCACCGAACGAACTTTGCACCGCCGAATACAAAGCATCAGTCCCAACACTCAAGCCCTGATACGTTACAAAGCCAATCCCCAACGCCAACAACACACGCCCCACCAGAGAGCCAAGAACCGGCGCCAACGCACCCCAAATCATCGGAATCAAAAAAGCTAATGGCATGTTTGCTACTCCCTCAAAATCGCGCCGGACAGCATGAAATACGCAGCCACCAGCGCCGAAAGCATGATGGCAATGCGCAGTGGAATCAGATACGGGCAGACATCAGAAAACGGTATCGCCAACGACCCGCCGTTATATTGAAATTGGTAATCGGCATAGCAGCTACCGCCACCGAGAAAACCAGATTGATCGATTGAATTTGTACCGTTAACGACTTGCGCATTAGCCTTGGAAGGCAATGTACTAGCCAGCGGATCAGAGCCGCCAGCCATCTGATCGTAGAGAGTCTTAGCTGGCGTAACCTGCGAATTTTCACAATACTCTTTTCTCTGCTGACGCAAAATCGCGCATTGAATAGCATCACCAGTACACGCAGTGGCATCGGACGCACCCGAACAACCATTGCCCTGCACATCAGAGTTCTTACAGACATTCAATTCTGGATGCAAAGTACACAAATCATTTTTCTTATCGTCCGGCGTGCCGTCTGCCTTAACACCAGAACCATCGGACTTGCCAGCAGCACCCGAAGGAGTATTGCCAGTACTCTGAGAAGTGGTGCAGGTCTTACCGCCATCAGTGGCTGTTGTGCACGTGGTTGCATTCGTCGTCGTACTACCATCGGAATTTGAACTAGACGTATTACTCTTAGTTGTAGTCGAACCATCAGGATTTGTTGAAGTAACAGTTGGAGAAGTTGTAGAGGTCTTATCAGGAGCAACCGGATTTGTTCCCGTTGCAGCGCATACAGGCGACCCAGTAGCATCAGTACCCACGTTACTCATGCCGCCACCACAACCACCACCCTGATCACCCTGAAATAGAGGTATAGCTGGAAGCGTAGGACCGCCAACAGGTGGAGAAAAAGCATCAGACTGCCCCGAAGCAGTACCACTTTGCTTAGCAACCCAATCACAATATACGATTGTCGGATCAGCGGAATTAGGCTTCGAATAACACTTATCGGCAGAAGGAGCGTCAGCGCCACCCAAAACATTACACTTACCATCACCCTTAGGCAAAGGCGGCGTAAACGACGACGTGTTATGGCCCCACTGCGTAGTAAATTTAGTTTCCGCACCTGCCGTACAAACCGGACTAACCGGAGCCACACAAGCACCATTCAGATCCAGTGTATTTGGCGGACTGCAAACGCCGCCACTAGTATTCGTGTCAATACGAGGGACGCCATTAAAAAAGCAACTTGCGTTATATTTTCCAAAAAACTGGATAGTGACGGTCTCACCCGGATTAGCAAAACTCTGGCAAGCTGCAAAGGCGCTCGGATAGTTATTATTACCGTTGCCAGTCCAACCAAAATCACCAGCACGGCTCACCTTGTGCACCAGCATCATCACCAACGCGATGCAAACACCAACCAAAATCCTTTTCGCCAGGTATCTCATGTCAGCAAAATCCAGAACGCACCAAGGAAGGTGATAATCACAAGCAGGCCCATAGTTTTCTCCTCGGTTAACTAAAAACGGGGACACATGGTCCCCGTGCTTTGCACATGAAAAATTACAGCGCCGACTTGATCCACTTGTACAGCTTGATGCCGACATACACCGCGAAAACGGCAGCACCAACCAGCGCAATCTGCGTACCCGCACCGCTGATCGCAGTGGTATCGACAGTAGGAGCCGTTTGCGCCATTGCAGCAACGGACGAAACAGCCAACGCAACACCAGTACCAACTTTTTTAATCAGATTCATTTGAATTTACTCCGAGAGTTTTATACAACGCTTTGAAGCTCCATGCGATCAGCCAAACCGACACCATCGCCGCCGCATACAGCCCCCCTGTTTGAGCCGACATGGTGAGTAACGACCCCGCCACATCAGACCCGCTTTGCACCACGTACTGACACGTGGATACATCTGTTACCGACGGGTTCAAGACCAGCAATACCGTCCCGTCAGATTGATTAACACCAGTTGCACAGATCACTCAGAACTCCAATCCGCACAACCAGTTATGAAGCGCGTGCACAGCCCACACGCTCAAAGGAAAAGAGGCCAGCAACCCCGACATCAGATATGCAAATTGAAGTTCTGGCCCCATCATTCCTACCCCAAATAAAGCAACAAAAAATACACCGCCGTACCGATCACAGCGCCCATTACCCAAGCCCACAACGTCAAGCGAATCAGCGACGCCATGACCACCTCACTATTTATCGTGACAAGTCACGTTTATTTAAAACCGATTAACCAGAGATAAACGACGCCGCTTGATCCACCACCTTTGTCACGTGAAACCCTTCGTGACAATGCAACTCCGCCGTATCTACCGCCTCACCGTAATCAGCAAATCGCCCCGCTTCGTGCGCCCAAGAAGTGAAGCCGACATCACCATCTTCCGGCATCAAAAAACACTTACTCTCACTGTCCTGCACAATAAACAGGACAACGAAATTAAGCTGTTGCGCCATTCGGTTTCGGTGCTGGCGCAGCAACCTTGACAGGGATCAATTGCAGAATGACTTGCGAACGCGTCTTACCATTCGTCACCGTTTCAAGTTCAACCTCAGCGATAAACGGCAGCGGCAAATGCGCATATTTCGCGTACTCATCAGACAGGCCGATGGTGTATTCAGTCGATGCCGTACCGCGCATGTTGCCCTTGCTTTCATCCAGTCGCGTTTCGGCAAACACCTTGGTGCTGTCGAATTTCTGGCCGTTATCCATCTGCCCCTTGTTTGCCTTAAAGCCAGTAATTTTCAGCTTGGCAATAGTCGATGTTTCTGATGTCTGTTGAATGCTCATTGCAGCTTCTCCAATATGTAAAAGGCTTGAAAAACCTTATGCCCCATGCAGCCCATGCGATGGGAGGTTGAAATAGGACGGTCCATATGGCTTAACCTGGCGATGCATCGGCACAGGAATCGTATCCAGTGACGCGCCGAGTGGTTTCATGCGTTTAGGCCACGCGTTCAAATCTGGATGACAAAGGCGATCCAACGTTTCCTTATCACCGTACATATTGCGAAAGGCGCGCAGATGCTTGCCGTACGAACCTTTTAGATTTTCTTCACAAGCCTCGACAACGATGTGCGCTGTTTCAACTTTCAACTTGATACGTTTCGGCGTGTCAGTTTTAGCGAACTGAGCAATGCACGGATAACCGTCACAAAAATAGTCAGACGGGTGCAACAAAACATCGAATGGGATCACACGATCCGAAGACTTAAATTCAAATTCGGCACGGCACCACAGGCTGTTTTTATCGCCCTCTTTCCTACCCTTTTCATAGAACCGCAGGAACTTACCGGACGTTCTACGCCCGATAGTCAAGGTACGACCTTTGCCTGATGGCCGATGCCAGTTACCAACCCGTTGAATTTCCGGAGGCAAGCCACCAGTACGCGCAGTAAAACCGCCCTGCTTCCATTGTTCCTCAGCCCAATCCACCGACAGATAGCCGCCGGTGAAATCGTCATGTGCCAAATCGATACGCGAGATTTGAGGTTGCACCGCTGTCGTAGCCAGAAAATCAAAAAGCCGTTTTTCCCATCCGGCAGCAGCATTCGCACAACCCAAACCATTCAACGTAACGCCCATCTTTTGACGCTGACCACCGAAGCACACAAAGCCCATGTCATCGCCCAACACCCACGAATCACGGAAGAAATTCAGTCCCTTCTCACGATGCGCCGTTACACCAAAACCAAAAATCTTTTCCAACTGACGACTGGCTTCCGTCACGATCTGCTCATCACCAATCAAGGTTTCCCGCGCAGTACGAAACCACGTATCTTCAAGAACACTGAAATTCACCCAGTCAATAATTGCGCACTCACCCTCAGCACGACCACGCACCATCACCTGCTTCACACCTCCAGCCGCCATCACTAAATCGACCGTTTGCAGCTCCGCGACTACCGTTTGACCCATGTTATTAATGGGTGCATCTTCAAGCCGCCCCTCCGGCTGAACTGGGGGGTGCGCTGTCGCGGCGGCCTCGTGCCTCGTGCCTCGGCCCGGCACCGCCGCGACTGCTTCCACCTTGCCCATCGCGTAGATCTGCGCCTTGACGAAACCAGCAGCACTCGCAGAGCCACCGTAACGACGAACGTACTCTTCAGCAGTGATATGTGACTTGGTGCGCTTCACGGACGGTTTACCTTTTGGCTAGAAGTGGTAAAGTTGCAAAAAATTTATCAGGAGCAATTAATGCTGAAAATCTTGGGTGCAATCATCATTGTGCTAATCGTCCTGGCTGTTTTCGCAACTGCGGCGAAAAACAAAGGCAGGTCTAACAACACAAAAAAAGACTACGACTACAAAAGCAAAACACCGCTGACAAAAAACGAACAAGCGATGTACTGGAAACTGATTGACACTCTGCCCGGCTACGTGGTGCTGGCTCAGGTAGAACTGTCACGCTGCATTTCCGCAAAAGGCGCGGCATTCAACACAATCAATGGCAAAAGTCTGGATTTCGTCATCTGCAATAAAGCCCTTGAAGTAGTTGCAGCCATCGAAATTGATGACAAGTCACACGCAACTCCAGCAGCACAAAAACGCGATGCCACGAAAAACAACGCCATGGAAATTGCAGGCATAAAACTAATTCGCTGGCCTGCCACTCCCCTACCCTCCATCGAACAAATTCAAGAAAACTTCCCCGCCGTTGACGCGCCTGTCGCAGAAAAACCCCCCATCGAAAGCACTCAAGATAAAAAGATCAAAATTCTTGAGCAGCAGCTTTTCAACATGGCCCGCAAACTGGAAAAAGCCGACACCTGACAAGCGGTTTACCTTTTCGACCAAACTGCTATGATTCGTACAAATATTCACCTGAGAATGTATTCAGGTGAGAATATGCTCTCACGTGAATACACTTGTCAAGAGGAAACGATATGAAAAGCGTTAAATATTTGGAAGAGTTGAAAGAAAAACAAGGATTGAAAAGTGATCGACAGCTCGCGATAAAGCTGCACATGGGAACAGCGACAATCAGCCAATACATGACAGGCAAACGGATCATGGACAACGAAGCCTGCTTGGCAATAGCTCTTGAACTTGGGATAGACCCGCTAAAAGTCATCATGGCAGCAGACATCGACCGTGCAGAACGCGCCGGTCAACATTCGCTATGGGAAGTTTTTTCACGGAGGACAGCGACACTGGCTAGCGCTGCCCTCATTACGGGCATTGTCACTTTATTTGCGACACCAACACCCTCGGAAGCCGCGCCAGTACTCAAACATAACGACGCGACAACTTTGTATTATGTCAAATCGCATTCGCAGGAAACGGTGTCTATCTACAGTGCTTGCACGGCTTAGCCAGACGAAATCTCCGTCTGGCTAGTCAGCCGTCGGTTGAAGCAAGATTGCCCGGTCAGCTAAATAGCCAACGCGATATCAACTTGGTGTAATGCGGCATGATCAGGTAAACCATCAGGAACACGATTATTACCGCGATCACAAAATTGCTGACGATCGGCCATCCAAGCACCGGCACCGCTTCAAATAGCGGACGCAATACCCGTGGCACTATGACTGTGAGTGGAAAAATTGCGGAAAGCGTGACCAGGAATTGCTTGACGCGTTTCGCTTGTTTCTGCGCCGAGTCCGCTGGCGTAAACCAATATTCAAGGCCGGTTTTGATCTCGATCCGTTCACCGCTGACGAGCAACGACGCGACTTGCTCGGTGAGGCGTTTGCGCGTATCCGACTCTACCCAGTCTCGCAGGTGCCCATGAGTATCGAAGCGCAGCACAATCGTATAGACACCGACACCGCCGTGGGGTCGGATGATATTGACCCCAAGATGTCCGGCGAAACGCTGGGCGGTTGGTACGATCTCATTGAGCCAGGCTTCGTATTGAGGCTCCACTCCGGCTATCACATGGTGCTGTATCACCAGCGTTACGATTGCGTTATCCATGCGCCCTCTTTCATGATCGTCGGTTGATGCGGAAGTAACTTCAGGACTGGAGACCTCCAAACGCTATGAGTGCTCCAAAACAGAAAAACATCAAACTAAAAACTTGAGACATAGCAGCGGCAATTAAATGCCTGCGCTGATTTGCTCTATCAGGTTTCACGGACAATTCTCTGTACGCGACCGTTTGAGAATAATAGAGTGCAAACACTCCTAACCGCTCGATGTTACCCCCCCTTCGGCAACGAAAAAACATCGTTTATTGCAAAAAATAAAGGCCATTCAAAAATTCAAAACATATTTTCCCGGCGAGTAAATGCGCCCTTGCGTTTCCTACGCCAGCCCCATCTGAACAAACGGACTATCCGGTGTTGATTTGCATCGAAAATTGATAATCATCTAGCCGTCCACGTATAGAACACAATCCTACTCAATACAGTTAAACCACAGCAGCGCTGAACGGCTCGGGCCGCCGCGCAAGCAGATGAGACAGTCGTTGAAGACCCGCCTGTAAGCGTCCACGGTCCTTGATGCTACCCAAAGAGATCCGAATTGCATTCACGGATCCGCTGCCAGTTGCGAATGCCTCCGCCGGCGTGACTGCGATGCCCTCGCTGTCGGCTGCACGTGCAAGCTGTGAGGAGTTCCAATACGCCGGCAACTCGAGCCATACATGCAGGCCGTCTCCGGCGCCGCTGTAGCGCCCCGCCAGAATATCCCGAGCCATCCGGTGGCGCAGGCGCGCCTCGTTGCGTACACCTTCCATCAATCCGTCAGCCGAACCGTCGAGGATCCACTGAGTGGCCAGTGCGGCCGTCAGAGGAGCGACCATCAGCGCAAATGATCTTAGCGCGACCAGGAAACGTTCGCGTTCGTGCGGGTCGCGTATTAGCACGAAAGCGACACGCAAGCCGGGCGTCAGGCATTTTGACAGGGTTGAGATGTAGTACACCTGTTCCGGGGCAAACGTGGCAATAGGTGGTGGCGGGGCATCGGCAAGGAGCCAGTAGGGATCGTCCTCGACGATGCGTACATTGCAGCGCTTCGCGATGCTGGCGAGCTCCTTGCGCCGGCGTTCCGGAATGGTGATGGCGGTCGGGTTCTGTAATGTCGGATTGAGGTAGACCAGCCCAGGCTTGTGCTGGCGGCACGCTTCCTCAAGCATCTCAGGCACCATCCCGTGCTTGTCCGCTTCCACCGCAATGATGTGCCGGCCGAATTGGGTCGCTGCGGCACGCAAGCCGGGATAACTCGTTGGCTCTGCCAGGATAACATCGCCAGGCTCCGTCAGCGCAAGGATCAATGCGGCAATCGCCGCTTGCGCACCCGGACAGACAACAACCTGTCGAGAATCCAGTTGTCCAAACATCGGTTCGAGCCATTTGGCTCCAGCCTTACGGTCGGAGTCGCTTCCCCCGCCCAAGTGGTAAGTCATCAGCAATTGATTATCTGCCCTCATCAATACTTGAGACAAACCTTGTTTCAACATGTCGTCGAAGTCCACGCCATCCGGCGGTGGTGGGGTATTCATGCTCAGGTCGAGGATCGAGGTCAATTCGACTTTCGGCGCCGCGACATAAGTGCCTCGAGCGCCGCGGCCCTCCAACAAGTTGCGGCGTCTGGCTTCGTCGTATGCGCGCGTGATCGTCGTCAGGTCGACGTCCAGCTGTGCTGCCAACTGGCGCTGCGGAGGTAGACGGTCACCCGGTTTCAGCGATCCGTCTACCACCGCCGCCTGCAACGCATCCGCAATCTGCAAAAAACGTGGCCCGCCGTGCACGGCCAATCGCGGCAACCAGATTGGCAAATTTTCATCTTGCATGGTTTTCAACTGGGACATTTTGTCTCAATGTATGGAAATTGTTTTTAAGTAGTATGTCTCAGAACGTGCAGCAACACCATCCTTGCATGGCAGTCGCTGACGTTTTCTCCTCTCTCATCTGCATTCGGCAAATCACTCCGCTGGATGCCATTGTTATTTCATAGGTAGATATAACGAAAGATTCAAACAGGATGCCTGGGGGGATGGTTTGAACAAAAAATGAAGCTGCTGAAGCAGCGTTTTGAGGTAGTGCTCCTCACAATAGATAGTGTCAAGTAATAGCCTGGAAATACTCAAAATGATGGATTGGATCCCTATAGTCTTCGTTACGTTCAAGGTTCTCGTGCTCGGCACGGGCATGTTCTTCGCCATCAAGTGGCATTACGATCAAGGGAAGAAGGAGAAGGAGAAGCGCGCGGTGCTACGCGCGGGCGGCAAGGTGGCCGCAGTCTTCGTGCTATCGCTCCTGGGCCTGGTGCTCGTCACCTTCGTCCTTGCCAGGATGCTCGGTTTGGACTTGACCTTCCCATGATGGCTAAGAATAGTCGGCCGATATCCAGTGATGCGGCAGCAATTCGCCGATGCGGCTATTGGGCAGCATCGGCAGGCGGCTCAGAGCTAGGATCTCTCTATTAATCACCAGATAATTTACGTTAGAGCTCTACGGACGATAAATACACACAGGTCGAGTGATGAAACAACAAGTCGGACTCAGTGTCGCGAACAAGTTGCGTTGCTTCCCGCGCCAAAAAGAAAACGGCCCGATCTGGGCCTTTTTTATTTCGCTTGCTTCGACACACCAGTGATGAGCGCCGATCTGGCGTTGATGGCGTCCCGTAAAAAATTCGCATGCTGGGCGTCGTAAGCACCCCGTGAGCGCGTCGCCATGATGCCTGAGAGGCAGGCAATCCTTTCCGTTAAGCCAATTACAGCGGCGTCCACCTCTTCCGGCGATAGTTCGATTGTCATTTTCACGTCGCTCCTCAACATGTCGCCTCCCCTAGGTCAAGAGATTGCATCATAGCAAAGAAAAATAACGATTTCGCTACGGATTCAAGATTTCTACACTGAACCGTTCCAGCCGCGCCGGATGTCGTGCCGCCGCTATCCAGAGCATGCTGGCCACGGTCAAGCTCAATGGCTTGGAATCGCATGCCTGGCTCAAGGACACGCTGGAAAAACTGCCGGCCTGGCCCTACAGTCGTATTGATGAATTGCTCCCGCTCAGACCCCAACCAGCTGAAATTTCAATCTGCAACATGGCGCCCGAACACGCTTACATCAATTCAAGCGGAATTGATGGAACTATTTTGCTTTTCGAAATACTCACCGGTATTGCCTTCCGAGATTGGGGGCTGGTCGAGGGAAGTCAAATTTCGGCAGTAAGACGCCACGCGTTTTCGGCATAATGGCGCACTTTGAAGTGCCATCTCGGTTTCCGACACCACCAATTTCGCCGCGACGACGAACGCGCTGCCCTTTGCCAAACCACGAACGGTTCAATAATCCAGACGCGTCAAAGCGCCATTCGAGCCCATACGCGTACCTCTCTACATACCGGCGTTCCCCAGTCTTTGAGATCCTGCGTGTTCCTGGCGCCAGTATACGTGCGTGCGCTTCATTTTATTCCCCCGCCATGGGGAGCAGACAGAAAAATATAGCGAGAATAACTTCCGGCCGCCAGCAGTTATACAAGTGACGACACGCACCAGTGTTTCCAGAACAGGGAACATGAATAGGCTCCACAGCGCAAAAGAGGTGCTACGGCGCAGTGCCGCCGCCGGTTGGCGCCAGATAATACTCTGGTGTTCATTTGATTGGCAAACCGACGTTTTTCCCGGTTTGTCATGTACTGCGATCTTATAGGAGGTCATCATGAAATTCGCAAAAACCATTCTCGCCATTGGCATCACGCTCCTCACTCTTGCCGCTGCCGGATGTGCACAGCTTGATCCCATGAGTACAGCTTCGGGCATGTCGCCAGATCCGGGCAACATGTACTCCGGACAGTGACGCGAGCTGCAACAGCCCGTTGGCTAGGTCCGACGACGGCTGCCCGGTTATTTTTCCTGGCAGCCGTGATCCCATTCATATGATTCCGTGAGGTAAGTGGCGTGAGGATCTCCGCGCTTATACCCCACCTCCCCCTCCCCACCTACCGCCGCGCTCTTCGTTTTATTCCCGGATTTGTCGCGGGAATCGAAAAATATCGCAGGAATAAATCCCGGTCACTGACGGTTATGGGTATGTGAGCGTCGGCATTTGCGGCGCTCGGATGCTGCGAGCATCGCCCGACCGGACCGGCAATGGAGGAACTCATGAGTAACGATCGCAAGACATCCCCATATGGTTGGCGTAGCAGTCGCCAGGCAGGCAAGGCGCAAATCTGGGAAAGCGGGAGATCATCGTGATCGCGGCCGACAAGTCACGCCGATTCGAAGAGCTGGCGTTGCCGCATCTGGACGCAGCCTACAACCTGGCACGCTGGCTGACCGGCAGCGCCAGCGATGCTGACGACGTCGTGCAGGATGCGTACCTGCGCGCCTTCCGTTTCTTCGACGGCTTCCATGGCGACAACGCGCGCGCATGGCTACTCGCGATCGTTCGGAATACCTGGTTTACCGAATGGCGCAGGCGGAGCGACGCCGCTGACGACACACCCTATGACGCCGCGCTGCACGACGATGAGCGACTGCCAGGATGGGTCGACGAGATCGGCAACGATCCCGAAACGCTAGCTGTGCGGCGCGACGATGTGGACTTGATACATCGCGCACTCGGCCTATTACCGGTCGAATATCGCGAGGTGCTGGTCCTGCGCGAGTTAGAAGACATGAGCTACCGCGACATTGCAACCGTCGCCGGGGTTCCGATCGGCACCGTGATGTCGCGGCTGGCGCGTGGCCGTCGCCTGCTTTGTGCTGCAGTGCGCAAGGCGCAGGGGGTGCTGCCTTCGGAGCTTGCGCCCGTGCGCGGCAATGCAGACGGCAACCTGGTCAGGATGCCTGTGCCGGGTTCACAAAAAGGAGTTAAATAATGGACAAGAAAGAAACCTTAAGCTCGCTGGACAGTGTGCTGCGCGACGGCTCACTCTATCATCGCGCACCACCCCATCTGCGCGCGCGCGTGCTCGCCCAGTTGCCACACGAGTCTCCCCGCCGGACCGTCTTCGCATGGGGCGGCTTCACTACGGATGGCGTGCGGGCATGGCTTAGCGGCGGCCTCACCGGGATCGCGGTCTGTGCGCTGGCATTGAGCGCGGCCACCTTGATCCAGCGGCCGGCGCCAACCGGCTCGATCGACCAGGAGATTGTGTCGAGCCACGTGCGCGCGTTGTTGTCGCAGCACCCGATCGACGTCGTGTCGACCGATCAGCATACCGTCAAGCCGTGGTTCAACGGCAGGCTCGACTATACGCCGCCAGTGGTCGATCTTGCCGCTCAAGGTTTTCCGCTGGTCGGCGGCCGAATCGACTACGTGGGTCACCGCACCGTCGCGGTACTGATCTATCGCTACCAAAAGCATCCCATTGACCTGTACGTATTTCCCGATGCCGGCGCTACGCCGGCTCCCGCCGCACGGGCCTCGGATGGCTACGCGATGGCTCACTGGCGGCGCAACGGCATGGCTTACTGGGCCATCACCGATGCCCAATCCAGCCACCTGCATGCGTTCGAGCAAGCGGCTCAGGCAGAAGAAGATCATGAAGAAAACCCGTTGCGGGAATAAGGCGGCCAGGAAGAATAAATCGAAATTTACGGGAATATTTCCCTCCCGTTCCTGGTTATACCGTTTACAGGAATGGATGACATCGATCGAATACCAACAAATTTGCAAATCGAAAGGATTTCGACATGAAACAAGATTACTTAGTCCTTGGTCTAGGCTTGGCCATGCTGATGGGCTTCAGCGGCGCCGCAGCCGCTGCCGGCAACGCACTCCGCGGCCAGGAGCTCTACCAAAGCATGTGCATGTCCTGTCACTCGATTGACTACAACGGCGTTGGGCCGGCACACAAGGGGCTGTTTGGCAGGAAGGCTGGCAGTCACGCTGATTACCTTTACTCACCAGCTGTGAAGTCATCCAACATTGTCTGGACCGACAAGACGCTGGATAAATGGTTGACCAATCCCGAAAAACTGATTCCGGGGCAAAAAATGGGTTTCTCGGTGCCTGAGGCAAAAGATCGCGCCGACTTGATTGCCTATTTGAAGAAGGAGGCGGGACGAGCAGAGAAGCCCTAACTACTCGACCTACTCGAGCGCCCTCTTGAACACGCGTTCTGTAACAGTCTGCCCTACAGCTATTCCAACCATTTAAAGGAGAAAATCATGATTGATCGCAGAAGTTTTTTGAAACTGACCGCTGTCGGCGGCGGCGCGGTATTTATTTCCGGGCTATATGGCCAGACGCAAGCTGCAACGACCGACAAGACGGCGGTGGCATCCGCTTACGACGATTTCTATTTCGTTCAGTTGTCCGACACCCATTGGGGGTATAGCGGTGCGGCCAATCCAGATGCGCTCAACACATTCAAGCAGACGGTTGCCACTGTCAATGCACTTGAAGTGCAACCGGACTTTATTATCTTTACCGGGGATCTGACCCATACGACGGATGATCCGAAGGAACGTCGGAAACGTATGACCGAGTTCAAAGAGATTGCTGCCGGATTAAAAGTGAAAACTGTGCGTTTCATCCCGGGAGAGCATGACGCTTCGCTCGATAACGGCGCGGCGTTCAAGGAAAACTTTGGCCCGACGAATTACGTGTTTGATCATAAGGGGGTGCATTTCATCGCTTTGGATAACGTCTCCGATCCCGGTGCAAGTATTGGTGATGCCCAACTGGATTGGCTTAAAAACGATCTTGCCAAACAAGCAAAAGATGCAAGGATTGTTGTCTTCACGCATCGTCCCCTGTTCGATCTGGTACCCAAGTGGGATTGGGCCACCCGCGACGGTGACAAAGCGATTGCGTTATTGACGCCATACAGCAATGTAACTGTGTTCTATGGCCACATTCACCAGGAAAATCACCATATGACGGGGCAGATCGCGCACCACGCAGCCAAGTCACTGATTTTCCCATTGCCGGCGCCAGGCTCGCAAGATAAGCGCACCCCCTTACCGTGGGATGCTGCTGCGCCGAATAAAGGACTCGGTTTTCGCGAGGTGGAAGCTGAACGCAAGGATAGTGAACTCAAGATCACTGAATTTCCTGTGACAAGGACCTAAGCCATGGATCATTCAAGAAGGCAGATATGTTTAAGCGCCGTCTACGGCATCGGGGCGCTTCTATCGGGGGCGGTCATCAACGTCCAGGGGAAGGCAAAGACTGTTGCAAAAGAAAGGGTAATAAAAATTCAAGCCAAAAAATTCGTCTATACGCCGAACCAGATTGTCCTGAAACAGGGTGAGCCAGTCGTGCTGGAGTTCACCTCCGTGGATTTCATGCATGGATTTAAGATTCCGGACATGAATATCCGCGCCGACCTGCCGCCAGGCAAGGTCACTCAAGTCAGGCTGACACCTGACAAGGCCGGTGAATACGATTTTTTATGTGACAATTTCTGTGGCAGCGGCCATGAGGAAATGAGTGGCAAAATAACCGTAACGGGCTGATGCATTTTCTGTCATTGCAAGGGAATCGATGCGGGACTAATTAGACTAATTAATCAAGGTGCGTTGAAAATGGTGGAGACCCGCGGCCAGGATATCCACCCTACCCTACCCAATCGGAGGCCTCAGATGAACCAGCAGAAACGCGCAGGCGCGAAAGTCCAAATTTCGAAGAACGGCCCGTATATCGTCTCGGGCGATGTACCTCTAAGTAAGGAGATCATCGGCGCGAACCAAGATGGCGAGTCGGTAAAGTGGGAGCAGAAACAGAAATATTCATCTCAGGGGCAATACGCGTTATGCCGCTGCGGCCACAGCGCGAACAAACCATTTTGCGACGGCTCGCATACGAAAGTTGGATTTGACGGCAGCGAAACCGCGAGCCGCCAACCGTATCTCGATCAGGCCAAAGTAATACAGGGCCCGACGATGTCGTTGACAGACGTCGAGAGCTTGTGCGCGTTCGCGCGCTTTTGCGATCCGCGTGGAGGGGTGTGGAATCTCGTCAACGCAACGGACAACCCTGCAACGAGCAAGCAGTTCGTAAGCCAGGTCTGCGACTGCCCTTCGGGCCGGCTGGTGGCTTGGGACAACCAGACCGGCAAACCGATCGAGCCGATGTATGAGCCATCCATATGCCTGATCGAAGACCCCGCCAAGGGGTGCTCCGGGCCGCTATGGTTACGCGGTGGGGTGCAGCTGATCGGGGCCGATGGTTTCGAATACGAAGTACGCAATCGCGTGACCTTGTGCCGCTGCGGTGCGTCGAAGAACAAGCCTTTCTGCGATGGCACGCATGCGTCGATCGGGTTCAGCGACAAGAACTGAATCGACAAATTGATCGCAGCGCTCGGTGGCGCGATCACTTCGACTTCTTGCGTCAGCTTAAATGAGGTGCCGATCATGTTTAATAGATCAATGGGCGATAATGCCTATCCCACCAGGCGAACCGTTCTCGGTCGAGTGTTCCTTGTGCTGCCCCTGGTGCTCGTCGCATTCGTCGCAATCACCGTCGGTTTTATAGCAAGCAAGACCGTCAGGCAGCCCTACGAAACTCCCTTTTTTCACCTCTTCTTCAGCGACACCCTGCATATGAAGGCATGGCTGATAACGGCTGCGCTGCTGCTGGGATTGGGCCAGTTGCTGACGGCGTCGCGCATCTATGAAGTGCTACGCTTCCCGCCGAAGGGGCGCTTCTACCATGTGGTGCATCGCTGGTCTGGGCGAACAGCCATCCTGCTGACACTGCCAGTGGCCTATCACTGCATCTTCCTGCTCGGCTTCGGGACATACGATACCCGCGCCTATATTCACTCATTGCTGGGGTCATTGCTCTACGGGACCGTTTTCGCAAAGGTTCTGATTGTCCGCTCAAACGGCTTTCGAGGCTGGGTGCTGCCGCTCGCGGGAAGTGCGCTGTTCTGCATTCTCCTGGGGTTGTGGTTTACATCTGCATTCTGGTACTTCAGTACTTTTGGCACGGGCATATAGCGTGTCCAACGCAAGCGTCTCCAGAACCCACGTTGCCTGCACTCTACCTGCGATCCGGGTGGTGCGGCCACTTTCGGCTTAGATTCTCGTAGCCGGCAACCAGTGCATCGAGCAAGTGGCGCACAGCAGGCACCATTCCCCGGCGCGTGGGGAAGATAGCATGGACCAGACCTGCCCTCGATGACAGGGTCGGCAGCACTATCCGCAGTCTGCCAGTCTGTAAATCCTCGTCCACGAGTTCTCTGGGCAGCATTGCAACGCCGGCACCGAACGTTGCGGCAACTCGCAGACTGGACATATCGTCGGTCGCCAATCGAGGCCGATGCACTAACGAGAATTCTTGTCCACTAGCATCGATCAACTTCCAGACATACCGCTCACTGTTGTTGGCCAGGGCCAGAGTCGGCCAGTTCTTCAAAGAATCGAGCGATGTCGGATCTGCATGTCGAGCTATCAAAGCCGGGCTGGCAACCAGAACCAAGGTCGATAATCCCAACTGCCGGAGCGCGAGGTCAGTGTCCTCCAACGGCGGTTGTCTCGCGCGTATCGCGAAGTCCAGGCCTTCCTCAATCACATCCACGCGGCGGTTCGTTGCATCAAGCAGAACCTGGACCTGTGGGTTGTCCAGGATGTATTGGGAAATGATCTCGGCGATGCCAGAGTTCAGCAGCCCTATTGGGCAGCTGATACGAACAGTGCCCTGTGGTTTCGCCCGCGTCTGATCCACGATCTCCTTGGCAGCTTTAGATTCAGCCACCAATGCCAGGCAATGCTGATGAAACTGACGCCCGGTTTCCGTCAAGGACAGGCTGCGGCTGGTGCGATTAAGCAGACGTACCCCGAGTTCCTCTTCCAATGCCCGGACGCGTCGGCTCAATTTCGACGTCTGCAAGCCGAGACCGCGCGCGGCCGCGGTAAAGCTGCCGCGCTCGACCACCTCGGCGAAAAGACGGAGATCGTTTAAATCAGAGATTTGGTCCATGAGTTCGCTCGCTCAAAATTTGCTCAGATCATTCTATCTGGAGCAACGATTCTTTGCAAAACAGGACATATGCAATTGATCGTTGCGATCCTAATATGGTCTCCACAGGCTCAGGCCTTCATCAATTTCGCAACCTTTAAAGGAAATAAAAAATGCTTGAAGTTCATGCATATGCCACGCCCAACAGCCTCAAAGTGCCGATCGCGCTGGAAGAGATGGGCCTAGACTATCGGCTGGTACCGGTCAATCTGCGCCAAGCTGCGCAGAAGACCGATGCATTCAAGGCCATGAATCCCAATGCAAAGGTGCCGGTTCTCATCGACCGTCCAGTTTCCGGGAGCGCCAACGTAGTACTGAGTGAGTCCGCAGCGATTCTGGTCTACCTCGCCGAGAAAACCGGGCAACTTGTTCCGAAGGATGCTTCCCTGCGCGGCAAGGTCTTCGAACAGCTCTTCTTCCATGCGTCGGGTGTTAGCCCAGCGTTTCTGCAAGCATTCCTGATCGCTATCCAATCGTCGCCGCAAGCTGAAGCTCAAGCAAGAGCGCTGTCGGAGGTCGATAGGGTGTTAGGCGTACTCGATCATGGCCTGAAGTCTCACCGATACGTCGCAGGCGACACGTACAGCATTGCGGACATCGCTCACTTCGGTTGGATTTGGCGCCACCAGGCAGTCGGTGCATCTCTCGACAAGTTCCCATTCGTCTCGCACTGGTACGCCGAGATTTTGGCGCGACCGGCAGTCGTCACCGCAATCGAAAAAACCATGGCGCTTGCTCAATAAGCAGCACCGTCCGTTTCACCGGTCCATGGGGCTGGCTACATAGGAGAAGAACATGATTTCGCATCGGCGCTGGGAATCGCTGGACAGAGCTGACTTCGGCTGGTTGCGTGCCAGATACCACTTTCAGGTCAGCCCTGAGGGCAACCCTGCACATCAGGCACTGGCGGGCCTGATTGTCTGGAACGACGATGAGATCGCCATCGGCAGTGGGTTTCCCATGCATGGGCACCGCAACGTGGAAATTATCACTTACGTGCGCCAAGGCGTGCTCGGGCACCGTGACAACCAGGGCTCCGAAGGAACGATCCAGGCGGGTGATGTTCAAGTAATGAGTGCCGGAACCGGCATCCGCCACGCCGAGTTCAACAAAGGCGAGGTGCCGCTCAGGCTTTACCAGATTTGGTTGCTGCCTCGTGACAACGGTGGTGCGCCTCAGTGGAGTACCAGAGCGTTCCCAAAGAGTGATCGGTCAGGGCGTTTTGCCGTGCTTGCCAGCGGATTCGCCGACGACAAAGGAGCCTTGCCGATTCGGGCGAATGCTCGTCTGCTCGGCGCCACGCTAACCGCCGGCGAAAATTTCCGCCATCATCTTGACCCGTCTCGCCAAGCCTATCTCGCTGTTGCCTCGGGACGAATCGAAATTAAGGGCGAGCCTATGGGGCCGCAGGACGGGGCTGCAATCACGAACCTGGCTGCTGTTGATGTATCTGCCCTCGAAGACTCTGAGCTGGTGTTGGTGGAAGCCGGCTGAAAGTTACATTCTCAACCCACCGAAACATTTTCATTTAAGGAGATTGTCATGGAAAGCAATAAGTATCTTCCTCTGCTGGGCCGCATCTTGATTGGCGTGCCTTTTCTAATGAGCGGGCTGAGTAAGTTGGGCGCCTACGCCGCGACGGTTGGCTATATTTCGACCGTCGGCCTGCCAGCGGCAACGCTCGCGTACATCGTCGCCGTGGTGATCGAAGTGGGCGGCGGCATGCTGCTGGTTTTGGGCTACCGTGTCCGCCTGGCGTCATTGGTCATGGCGCTGTTCAGCCTGGCGACGGCGTTCTTTTTCCACAATAACTTCGCAGACCAGAACCAAATGATTCACTTCCTCAAGAATGTGATGATGGCAGGCGGCCTTCTCCAGATCACTTACTTTGGCGCCGGCGCGTGGAGCCTGGACGCTCGTTCTGCGCGTTCAACCTCACCTAAGTCAACCCTGAGCGCGAACTGAGCATGGATTGGCCTAATTTCCTCCGGCCTCGCCGGAAACGTTAAAAGAAGTCTGTCATGTCTAAAACCATCCGACTGGGACTCGACACCCAGTCACTGACCAAGGAGAAATCTCATGAGTGACCATATTCACGAACTGCTTCACCGCAACCTTCAGGAAGTTTTCGGCGAGGGCGACGCGGCTCGCCGGCGTGCGGCGATCAACGAACTCTTTACGGAGGACTGCGCACTGTATGTGCCACCAGGCGTATTTGTCGGGCGTGAAGCCCTCGACAAATTCGCTGGCGATCTCCGTGCGACTCACCCGAATTTCGCTTACACCCCGCACGGCGAACCCCAGGCTCTCCATAATGCCGGTCGGCTGGCTTGGGGATCCGGTCCGCGCGGCGAGGAGCCAGAATATACTGGCCTAGATGTGATCATCGTACGCGATGGCAGGATCGCAGCACTCTATGTGTTTCTCGATTCCATGCCTTCATAAGCAGTGGACCGACTGCGGACGCCACGGCTGTGGAACAGATCAAACAAAGCAAAAACGCATCCGGGTGCTTGGATGCCCGCTAGCGCACTTTGATCACGACCTTCCCCTTCGTGCGTCCGGTTTCGACATAGTCGAGCGCCTGTTTGGTTTCCTCGAACGGGAAGACCCGGTCGACCACCGGCCGGATGTAGCCAGCTTCGATCAATTTGGTGATCTCGCCCAGCTGCTGGCCGTTGGCAGTCATGAAGTGGAAGGAGTAGCTGGCACCGCTGCGCCTAGCCGTTTTCCGGATGCTGTAACTGAGCAGCCGCATCACCAGGCGGACCAAACCGTTCATGCCACGCAGCTTGCCGAAATCGGGATCGGGCGGGCCGGCGATGCCGATCAGCTTGCCACCTGACTTGAGCACGCCCAGGGATTTCTTCAGCGTGTCCCCGCCCTGCGTGTCGATCACCAGGTCGTAACCTTTGAGCTTGATCGAGAAATCGTCCTTCTTGTAATCAATGACGATGTCTGCGCCCAGGCCCTTCAGCATATCGGCGTTGGCCGCGCTGGCGGTAGTGGCGACCGTGGCACCGATATGCCTGGCCAGTTGAATCGCGATCGTGCCGACGCCGCCCGAACCGGCGTGAATCAGCACTTTCTGGCCCTTCTTCAGCTTGCCTTTTTCGACCAGTGTTTGCCATGCGGTTAGCGCCACCAATGGAATGGACGAGGCGTCCTCCATCGTCAGGTTGGTCGGCTTGAGGGCCAGCGAGTCTTCTTTAATCGCGATGAATTCGGCAAACGTGCCGATGCGGTCGTCGTCCGGCCGCGCGTAGACCTCGTCGCCTACCTTGAAACGGCGCACGCGCGCACCGACGCGCACTACCACGCCGGCCAGATCATTGCCCAGAATCAGCGGCA
Source organism: Collimonas sp. (assembly GCF_035566375.1). Classification (GTDB taxonomy): domain Bacteria; phylum Pseudomonadota; class Gammaproteobacteria; order Burkholderiales; family Burkholderiaceae_D; genus Collimonas. The sequence continues at coordinate 57,157 of NZ_DATMRK010000043.1, read as the reverse complement.
TTTTATATGGCAACAGCAGCTTGAATTCGCCGTTCCGGATTTTATTGTCCAGCGGATTGACGCCGGCAGCGTGAATCTGCACCAGGACGTCATCGTCGCGCAGTGCCGGCTCGGGCAGATCGCCCGACCTGAGCACCTCCGATTTGCCGTAGCGGTTGATATAGTAAGCTTTCATCTATTGCTCCTGTTTTATCGTAAATTATTGTGACAGGGCTGTTGCGCGTTTGCGCACCGCTGGCTGGGAGTCAAGCCTCAAGTCTTTGCGCACGCCGGCTTCGACCAGCGCGGCGGGCGCGAATCGGCGCAGGAAGCGCAGGCGGCGTGCCAGTGCGCCCGAGGTGTAGCGCACTTTCGGCGTCGCCGCCAGCGCCACGTGCACCACCGTCTCGGCCACCACGCCCGGACCATCCGCGCCTTCCAGCGCTTCCTTCACGCGCAGATCCAGTCCCGCGCGCAGGTCGCGATACTCGTCGAGCGCCTCATCGGGCTGCAACTGGTTGGCGTCGAACGCCGACTTGATGTAGGCCGGTTCGACCAGCGAAACACGAATCCCCTGAGTGCGCAGCTCATGGTCCAGCGATTCCGAATAGCCTTCCACCGCATGTTTGGTGGCCGAGTACAGCGCCATGTATGGCATCGGCACAAAACCCAATACCGAGCTGATGTTGATGATACGCCCGCTCCCGCGCTGCCGCATGTGCGGCACCACGGCGCGGATCATCCGGACGATGCCGAAGAAGTTGGTATCGAAGATCGCCTGCGCCTGCTGGATCGAACTCTCTTCGGCTGCGGCAGGCGCGACGCCAAAGCCGGCGTTGTTGACCAGCAGATCGATACGCCCGTCAAGCCGCAGCACTTCGCTGACGGCGGCTGCCACAGATTCGTCGCTGGTCACATCCAGCGCCAGCATCTCAAACGTGCGCTTGCGGCTTTGCCCGTGCGCGCCACGGCGACTGCTGCCATACACCTTGTAACCTGCCTTGACGAGTTGCTCGGCAGTGACTTCGCCGATACCCGAGGACGCTCCGGTCACGATTGCGATCTTGCTGTTCATTGTGTTTCCTCTCAATGTTCATATTTAATATGACGATCATCATATTTATTATCAAAAAAAAGCCCGGAACACGGGCTGCCAAACCGGCCTTATTTGCCAACCTCTGAAAAATGCTTGAGCGCCGCTTCGCGCAACGCCTCGGATAGCCTGGGATCGTCGACCGCGCGCGCCATCACCATCGTGCCGATCATCGAACTGACCATGAACATGGCCTGCTCGTGCGCACCGGGCGTTCCCCAGTCGGGCAACTGGCGGGCCACCACATCAATCATCTCCTTGATGCGGCGCGTGGCCGCATGCCGCACCTCCGGCGCCTGGCGGTGCATCTCGGAGCCAAGCGCGGCCACCGGGCAGCCATTCTCAACGGCTTCCAGGTGCTGCTGCGACAAATAGGCGCGCATCACCGCCTGCAAGGCCTGCCCTGGCGCCGCAGCAGCGGCGATGTCAGCCGACAAGTTGACCGCTTCGGCGCCGGCGCGGTCGGCCGCTTCAGCCAGCAGTGCCTCGCGCGAGGCGAAGTGTGCGTAAAAGCCGCCATGCGTGAGCCCCGCTTCCTTCATGATATCCGCCACCCCGGTGCCCGCATAACCGCTGCGCCGGATCGCGCGTGCGGCCACCTCGACGATGCGCTCGTGCGTCGCTTCCTTGCGATTCTGGGTGGCACGCTTGGCGCCTGGCTTGGCGCTTGGATGGCTTGATTTGATATGCATGATGGCCATCATATATTATTTTCAAAAAGAATGCACAACTGCGCCGAAAATTGATTGTTTGACGGCCGGCCTTGCCATCGCAAAGGTCTGGCGCCCAGCATTCATCGGAACCACCTCCGATCGTTCCCGTCGTCGGCTGATTTGATTTGCGGTCAAATTGCAGCGCGCAAGAAATGCTTTTCCGGCTGACCTTTTTGTGCAAGTATTTTTTACTTCCTTTTCCCGCATACAATTACGTAACTTCGGCTTTTCCCGCATGTCTTTACGCAAACAGTTTTTTATCTATTATCTAAAGTCGTGCGTGACAAATCAGTTCACTTTTGACTTATATAAATCAACGAGTTAGATAGATTTTTTCCAGTCGCAACTTTACGTTAGAGCACTGCTATGACTGTATCGCCTGCCCGCCCTCGCGACGAGGGCGCAATTGCCGACGCGGCGGCGGATTCGCTGTGCAAGCGCAGCGCGCGCCCGTGGGTGCTGGCGGCCACGATACTCGCCTCAAGCATGGTGTTTATTGACGGCACCGTGGTCAACGTAGCTTTGCCTGCCTTGCAACGAGCGTTCGGCGCCAGTGCTTCCGATGTGCAGTGGGTAGTTGAATCCTACGCCCTATTCCTTGCGGCGCTGCTGCTGGCTGGCGGCGCCGCCGGCGACCGCTTCGGACGGCGCCGCGTGTTTGCCCTTGGCGTCGCGCTATTTGCCGCCGCCTCCATCTGGTGCGGGATGACTGGCAGCATCATGCAATTGATTTTCGCCCGAGCGGTACAGGGAATCGGCGGCGCCTTGCTGGTCCCGGGCAGCCTCGCCCTTATCAGTGCTTCGTTTCCCGAAAGCGAGCGCGGCAAAGCGATCGGCACCTGGTCCGGTTACACCGCCATCACCGCCGCGATTGGACCTGTAATCGGAGGCTTCCTCATTGAACATGTTTCATGGCGCCTGGCATTTCTGATCAACGTTCCACTCGCCTTGCTGGTCTTGGCTCTCACCTTCAGGTACGTGCCTGAAAGCCGCGACCAGCGCGCCTCAGGCAGCCTGGACTGGACAGGCGCTGCGCTGGCCAGCATCGGGCTGGGATGCCTGGTCTACGGCTTGATTGAATCCTCGAACAAAGGATGGGGCAACGTGACAGTGATTGCAACGCTGGTTCTGGCGGCGCTGATGACCGCCATTTTCATTGGCGTCGAGTTACGGCATCCAACTCCCATGCTGCCACTTGGCCTATTCCATTCCCGCAATTTCAGTGGAGCAAATTTGCTGACGCTCCTGCTCTATGCTGCGCTCGGCGGCGGCCTGTATTTTCTTCCGCTGAACCTGATTCTGGTGCAGGAATATTCCGCGGTCGCCGCTGGCGCTTCCTTGCTGCCGTTCGTGCTACTGATGTTTTCCCTGTCGAGGTGGAGCGGTGGACTGGTTGACCGATACGGCGCCAAGAGACCGCTAGTGATTGGCCCGGCGATCGCGGCAATCGGATTTGCCTGGTTCGCCATTCCCGGCGTGGGCGGCAGTTACTGGGCTAATTATTTCCCGGCGGTGCTGATATTGGGATTCGGCATGTCGATCAGTGTCGCGCCGCTGACCACCACGGTCATGAATGCGGTCGACCAGGCGCTCGCCGGCGCGGCGTCAGGCGTCAACAACGCTATCTCGCGTACAGCCGCCCTGTTGGCCATTGCGATCTTCGGAATTGTGATGAACCTGGCGTTCAACGCCAGTCTGGACCGGCATCTCAAACCCTTGAATATAGCCCCGGACAAGTTACACACGGTAGAGCTGCAGCGTGCCAAACTTGCTGCAATCGAGTTGCCGGCAGAAGCCAGCGGACAGGAGCGGGGAGCCCTGAAAAGCGCAATCAGCCAGTCGTACGTATCGGGCTTTCGTTGGGTGATGTTGCTCTCTGCGTTGCTGGCATTGGGCAGCGCCTTAAGCGCCTGGGTGCTGATTGACGTCCGCCCTCAAGGAAAACAAAAAACTTGAGTGCTAGGGCCTGTTCAGCCCCTTACCTGCCCGCTCTTTTGCGGACGACAATCGCGCGCACAGACAAATACATCAATAAGTCTTCACCGGGACCGGCACGCTATTAGTGAAGTGATAGACGGTCACCGGGGAATTCTTCAAATCCCTGTTTTGATCGAATTCGTAAGAACCTGCAATCCCTTTATAACTGACGGCCGCCATCGCCGGGGCAAATTTTTTCGGATCCACCGAATTGGCTTTTTTCATTGCCTCGGCAACCACCATCACCCCGTCATAGAACGAAATTGAATACATCAACGGCTTCAGGTTGAAGCGCTTTTCATAACGGGCAGAAAAATCTTTCCCGAGTGGATTCTGGTCAAGAATAATGCCGCCGACCGTACACAAGACTTTTTCATCAACCGCATCGCCACCGAGTTTCCCCATTTCTGCATTGCAGATGCCATCACCTCCCATCAGGTAAACATTTAATCCTAATTGTTTCATCTGGCGCTTCATTCCAGAACCTTGGCTGTACATGCCGCCATAGAATATGCCGTCGGGTTTTTTGCTCTTGATGGAAGTAATGATGGCGTTGAAATCGGTGGCCTTGTCGTTGGTGTAATCACGTCCGACGATTTCAATGCCGTTGGCCTTGGCCTTCTTTATGAATTCGTCCGCAACGCCGACGCCGTAGGCACTGCGATCATCGATAACTGCTACTCTTTTCAGGGCAATTTCCTTTGCTGCGTAGACACCCATCGTGCCGCCCAGCGCGTTGTCGGTGGGTGTAACCCTGAACACGTAGGGGTAACCTTGCATGGTAATTTTTGGATTGGAAGCGATCACTGCGAGAACAATTTGCGCATCGTTGTACACCCTGGAGGCAGGCACCGCGACCCCTGAGTTGTACGGCCCTATCACCGCTTTGACGCCTGCATCAACCAGTTTCTGCGCTACTTGCACGCCGATTTTCGGATCGGCTTGATCGTCCTCGTTGAGTAGCTCAAACTTGATTTTCGAGCCGCCAATCACCAATCCCTGCTGGTTGAGCTGATCAATCGCCATTTGCGCACCGTTTGCGTTGTCCTTCCCGATCGCAGCCTGCGCTCCCGATAATGGGCTGGTCATGCCGATTTTGACGATTTGCTCTCCAGCACCAAAACACAATGCCGGCGTGAACGCTGCTATAACGCCAAAGCTTGCCAGGGTTTGTTGAAAAGATACCTTATTCATGACCATCTCCAAGTTGATTGCTGAGATAACAAATCCGATTTAAGCCACGATCAAGCCACTGCATTACTTAAATTCAGATCTGTATTCCGGTACGCCCTACTCCATTTACTCTTTTCAGTAAAAACGATCTGCTGCATACGGCGCCAGGTTAAACGGCGAAGCTCGCCCGGCGACCAGGTCTGCGACCACGGCACCGCTCAGGCCGCCTAAGGTCAGGCCGATATGCTGGTGACCAAACGCATAAATCACGCGCTCAGATGCGCGTGATCGTCCCATCACCGGAAGACCATCCGGCAAGCTCGGTCGAAAACCCAGCCACGACTCGGTCGGCGTGGTCAGCGCCGGCAATGCTCGTCGCGACGAAAACTGCAGCAAATCCAGCAATCCCTGATGTTTATGCGGGTTCAAGCCAGCCAGTTCGACCGTACCGGCGACGCGGATTCCTTTTTCCATCGGCGTCATGTAAAAGCCCCGCTCGGCCCAGCCGACCGGGCGCGAGATGAGATTGCTGCTGCCGGGATACATGATGTGGTAGCCGCGTTCGGTATCCAGCGGAATGCGGTCGCCGCACTGCCTGGCGAAGGAGCGCGAGTGTGCGCCGGCACAGACCGCAACATAGTCGTAGGCTGCGCTGCCTGCGGCAGTTTCCAGCAGCACGCCATTGGACTGTGGTTTGATGGTACTTACGGCGCGGACCTCCATATGCAGTCCAGACTGCCTTAACCAGCTTGCCAAGGCTTTCAAAAAAGCTTCCGGATCAGACAAAAACCAGGAGCCGGCAAACAGGACGCCACGATCGAAAAGAGGACTCAATTGCGGTTCCATTTGCTGCACTTGCTCGCGGCTGACAATGCTGAAGTCGACTCCAAGCGAGCGCCGCAAGGTTAAAGTCGGCTCCGAGGCACGGAAGGCCGCCGCCCCCGAATACAGATACAGACACTCACTGCGACGGATGAACTGCTCCAGGCGCGCCTGCTCGATCATTTCACGATAGCCGTCATGTGCGCGGCTCAGCAGCACCGACAGCGCAGCGGCGGAAGCAACATAGCGTCGTTCTGTCGAACTCAGCAGAAACCGCGTCAGCCATGGCGCCAGGTGCGGCAAATAACGCCAGCGCAAGCGAAACGGGCTATTAGAAGATAGCAAGAAGCGCGGCAGATCGCGGAATACCGACGGATTATTCACCGGGATGCACGCATAGTTGGCAAAGGTGCCTGCATTCCCATACGAGGCGCCGCCGGCGACACCGGCCGGATCATAAACGGTGACCTGATGGCCGTCTCGCATCAGCCAATACGCTGCGGACAGACCCACAAAGCCAGCACCGAGGACTGCTACTTTTGCCATGACCGGCCCGCCCGTAGATAAGTGAAGTGAATGTCTAAATGCGCCGCGATTTCCGCTGCGGACCGTCCGCACCAGGTTCCGCTCTTCTGTTTTAGATGGCAGCACAAATAATTTTAGTACCCACACAAAAACTATTATTCATATATTTACATAAGTTTTGTATGGGTACAAGATATTTTTACATACCCATTTGTACGATCACAAGTCGTTATCCATCAGCAACATTGCCAATGATTAGCTGAACAAGACTGAGTTACAATGCAGATGTTTGTACGATTCAAATTATTTTTGTATGGAGACATTCTCTTGTCCAAGCACGAAGACCATCACTCCGCCCTTCCCCTGCGTAGCACTGGACCAGCGAAACCGTTCACCTATCAGGAGCTGGCCAACAAGCTGGAAGCTGATATCCGTAGCGGCGTCTATCCGCCGGGCAGTTGCCTGCCGGCGCAGCGGCAGCTGGCTGAAGAAATGGGAATCAATGTGTCTACTGTATCGCGCAGCTATCGCGAATTACAGCTAAGTGGATTAGTGATCGGCAGCAAGCGGCGCGGCTCGATGGTGACCGGCGGCGCCATGCCGCATGTGGCGGTAGCTGGCCCATCCCAACCCAACGGGATTGACCTGACCGTGAACCGCCCGGCGACGCGCGATTATCTAAACCAGCTGGCACTGACCATGGCCGATTTGCCGAAAGATCCGCGTTTTGTCGAATTGCAGGAATATCAACCGCCGCAAGGCCCGCTTTGGGCCAGAGTCGCGGGTGCGAAATGGATGGCGGCGCCCGGCTTTGAACCGAATCCTGATAATGTCGTCGTCACCAGCGGCGCGCAACACGCGCTGTACGCGGTAATGAATAGCTTGATGGGAATCGACGGCGTAATACTGGCAGATCGCTTGACTTACTACGGCCTGAAGGCGCTGGCGCCAGTGTTTCATTTTGAGATCGTCGGCGTAACCAGCGATGCTCAGGGCATGTTGCCAGAAGTGCTTGAGCGCGAATGTGCAACGCGCAAGGTGAAGGCAATCTTTACCGTACCGAATTTCCAGAATCCTACGGTGGTTGTCATGAGCCTGGAGCGCCGCGCCGCGCTGGCGGAAATTGCGCGCCGCCACGATGTTCAGATCATTGAGGATGATGTCTACGGGCCGTTGCTCGACCAGCGCCTGCCGCCGCTGGCAAGCCTGTGTCCTGAACGCACCTATCACATTTCATCGACTTCAAAACTGCTGGCCCCTGGCTTGCGTCTCGGCTTTTTAGCGACGCCGCCGCACCGCGCTGCGATTGCCGCTGAAGCGGTGCGCACCACCAGCTGGATGCCGGCGCCGATTTCAATGCTGATCGCCTCTCTCTGGATCGAGGATGGCGTCACTGCCCAGTTGCTCGCAGCGCAACGCAAAGAACTGAAATATCGCCACGATCTGGCGCGCGGCTTACTTAAGGGCGCACAGATCAGCAGCGATCCTGCATGCATGTTCATCTGGCTGATTCTGCCCGCACCCTGGCGTGCCGACGACTTCGCAGCCAATGCAAAGGCGCGTGGCGTCAGCGTGATGCCGGCTTCAGCATTTGCAGTCGATCGCTCAGAAAGCGAACACGGCGTACGCATTAATCTTTCCAGTGCCTCGTCGCGGGAAGATCTGATCGTGGCGCTGAAGATACTCGTGGAAACGCTGAATGACCGCCCGCGTGCGCTTTACGGCAATGCTTAAGCATTGCACGACAAGACATCAACCCAGAACAATTCCTGCGTCAGGAATGTTCCGGGGCTTTCCTGATTGTCCGGGCGAACCGCTTAAGCTCAGTCAGGAATAGTCACGACGTTATTGGAGAATGTAATCCGATCGCCGCCGGCGGGCGTTGCCAGGATCGGCGGTACATTTGCGGCACTGATCGGATTGGCTTTGCCGCTGGCGTCAACCCCGCGTGGCGTCGTACGTACCACCTGACTTGGCGGCAGCGCAGCGCCGCTCTTCAGGTTGGCATACATCATGTTCATCGCCTGTATATAGTACACATGCAGTGGGATGAAACGAGAATCGAATCCGGCCAGAGGCAAAAAGCTGTCGAAATGCTGGCCGTTGGTGACTTCGATATACGACAACTTGCTGTTGTTGCCCTCAACCATGTGATTGACGCCAAAGTATGGGCGCGATGAAAATCCCACCGGGATCAGCGTATCCGAGCGGCCATGCACAATCACAGCAGGTTTGCCCTGTAAATTACCCGTACGAAAAGTTTCGCGGATTCCCTGCTGCACGCGGTTTGCATTAGCGCTGCCGCCCATTGCCAATTCACGTTGGCATAGTGCGCCATCGATGTTGTAGTCCAAGACACCGGTGCTGGGGGAAATGGACAGCGCGTCAGTTACCGCGCCACCGACACTGTTATTGTTGAAAATGCTGATGCCTGCAGTTGGCGGAACGCCGTTGCCCTTGCCAAACGAGGTCGCCAATTGCGCCGTCGTACCGGAAAAGCTAAATCCGCATAGATTGTCCAGGACGCTGAAACGGCCGTATGCATTGCTGTAGGTCATGGCAATCGATGGGGTGGCAAATGCATACATCGCTGCATGCAAATCACGGCTTTCTGGTTGCCAGCCTAGAGCGAGCAAAGCGTTCATCGCGCTAGCCGCCAAGTCGTCGGTGGTGTTTCCACTCACCAGTCCCTGTGTCTTGAGCGCGGCGCAACGGTTGCTCGCTGTTGCTTTTACGATACTGGAAAGGAAGGGGGCGTTGACCGCTGCGGGCGCCAATGCCGCACACGGCTGTAATAAATTCGCCAAGGTGAAATAGTCGTATAGCGGTCTGCCGGTACCGCTGGCAATGGTTGCGCCGCGGATCACGGTCAAGCTGCTGTCAGGCGCCATTTGCACGTTCGGCTCGCTTACCGCAACGCCACTAATCAGTCCTTTGCTATCCTGCTCTGCTGCTGCCAAGGCAGCCCCTGCCCCATTGGAAATGCTGGAGGCGATCACAATCGTGTTGTTTGGTGATAATTTGATCAGATGCGACTTGCCGTCCTTCGCGATGTCGCCGTATTTTTGGTTCAATACGTAATAGGCAAATTCGATGGACTGCAAGGTAAATTTACCCCAGTCCTTTTCTGGATTCTGTTGAGAATGGGCGTGCTTGACAGCAAAGCGGTTAGGCGTGGATGCATTGAATGCGGTACGTTGCGTATCTGTCACATTTGCCGTGAAATTTGAATTCATACCCGCCGCAGTGGCAGAACTACGCACGCCATTCTGCAGGTTGACCGTGTTGTTTTGCAAATCGTCGATGCCATTCCCTGTTCCCTTGTCGTTATAGGCAACCGCACATCCATGTTTCAAGCCCCATTCGCCTGAAGTGCCGAGCGCACCGTACACGCCGCGTGAACCGCTTGAGGTTCCGGTGACGATGCAAGGGCTGGCCGGATTGAAGGAATCTGGTATTTGCACCATCATCGTAACGTTCTGCCTGCCGCTACCGTCGTCCGAATAAGCGATATATTCGGTACCCGCAATTTTCCCCTCGCCTAATGTGTCTTTGCCGGAGATGTCGATATTCGGCCCGTACAGAACACCGAATCCGCCATTGGGGGTCGCATCGAGAACCGCGCGGTAATTCGTGTAAATCGCGATTTTGCGTAATTCGGCGGCCGTTGGGGCCGTTGCATCAACTGGATTAGGGGCTGTAGCAGAAGTCAGACCGGTTTTTCCGAGACCGCCGGTGAGCAGGTCATCGGTGCTGCCATCATAGGTCATCGCAGAAATCGTAGCGATATAGGCAGGCTTGCTATTGATACTTTCCAAACCGCTGCCCCCGCCACCGCCGCAGGCGCTCAATGGACCGGCAATCGCCGCCAGCGCGAAATAATGAAATTTATAAAGCCTGCCCTGTTTCATTTTGTCTCCCTTTTTATTGGTGATTTTGTGAGCAAATAATGCAGCGCTACTTTGGTTTGACGATAACTATCCTTCTTTTTTGACTCTATTGTAAAAAAAATTTAATGAACAAGGCTTGTTCAAGGTACTGGTATTTTTAACAGGTTGCGGTCATCTCGTCCGGGATTTGTTAAACAAATTTGATGTGGATCAATACTGGCAGGCGGGTAAACGTCACACTAAAACCCAATATGACATACGCCAGCCACCCTGGCGCCTCGCAATTCCATTTCCTACAAGGAGAAAACCATGTTTCCGCTCTTGGACTCGATTTCGATACTGATGAAGGCCGGCTACGGCGCGCAACTCGCAGCAATGACCGAACTGACTGGAACTGCAGTTGAGGGCATGGAAAAAATGATAAACCTGAACCTGAATACGATCAAAGCATCCCTGCAAGCATCGGCAAATTCGTCACAACAAATGATGTCGGCCACGACCCCGCAGGAATGGATGTCGTTGCGATCGGCTCAGGCACAGCCAGCGGTTGAAAATGCTTTCCATTATTGCCATCATATGGCCGATATCGTCTCTGGCACCCATGCAGAGATCGCCAGGGTCGCCTCGGTGCATGTGGCCGATGCCAGCAGAAAAATCAAAGCGGCTTAGAGTACAAAGGAAAGGTAAGTCCAGCAAAAGGTAAGCCCAACAACTAAGCAAGGAGATTTGAATGACGCGCCCATCCAGCATGCAAGCCCTGGTCTATCACGGACCAGGGGAAAAGTCATGGGACTCGGTCCCTGTCCCAAAAATCTCCAAGCCTACTGACGCTCTCGTCAAGATACTCAAAACCACGATTTGCGGCACCGATCTGCACATCTTGAAAGGTGACGTGCCGGAAGTGACCCGCGGCAGGATACTGGGGCATGAAGGGGTCGGCGTCGTGGAACAAACCGGTGATGCTGTCAGCAATTTCAAAAAGGGTGACCATGTCCTCATCTCCTGCATCACCTCCTGCGGCAAATGCGAATACTGTAAAAGACAAATGTATTCTCATTGCGAAGACGGCGGATGGATATTGGGACATCTGATCGATGGCACCCAGGCTGAATATGTCCTGATTCCGCATGCCGACAACAGCCTGTATCCGGTCCCGGCTGGCATGGACGAAGAAGCGCTGGTCATGCTTAGCGATATCCTGCCTACCGGTTTTGAGATCGGCGTGCTGTACGGCGCCGTGAAGCCCGGTGATACGGTTGCCATCGTCGGCGCCGGACCGGTTGGCATGGCCGCCCTGCTGACTGCGCAGTTTTTCTCGCCGGGCAGAATCATCATGATAGATATCGACGAGTCGCGTTTAGCGATGGCCAAGAAATTCGGCGCAACGGAAACCATCAACAGCGCCAGGCTTAATGCGGCAGAAAAGATCATGGCGAGCACAAAGGATGGCGTCGACGTAGCGATTGAGGCTGCCGGCCTGCCGCAGACGTTCGACATCTGTCAGCAGATCGTCCGTCCCGGCGGTCACATCGCCAATGTCGGGGTGCACGGCAAAAGCGTTGATTTCCAGATTCAGAAACTGTGGGCGCAGAATATCACTCTGACCACCGGCCTGGTGAATACCAATACCACGTTGATGCTGCTCAAGAATGTTGAATCGAAAAAATTGAAGCCGGAGAATTTGATTACCCATCGCTTCACGTTCGATCAATTTCTGCTCGCTTACGATGTCTTTGGCCATGCGGAGAAAGAGCAAGCCCTGAAGGTCATCATCAGCAATACGTGATGCCCTATTGGACTATTGATGACTCTTTCACCGTTTTTCAAGTCCTGATTTTCAAGTCTTGATAGGCCTCACGGGCTAGACGGCATGGCCTCCAGATAGGCCGCGACATTTTTCATGTTCTCCGGCGTGAGTTCGTGTGCAATACCTTTCATCATGACTCCCTCCGGTCTTTCGTCCGTCCTTTGAAAAACCATCAGCTGTTTGACGATGTAGTCAGCATGCTGGCCGGCCAAACGTGGAAACTGCTGAATACCCTCACCGTGGGCGCCATGGCAGCCGGTGCAAGCAGGCGTGTTGTTTGCAGCAATGCCTTGCTCAAAAATCTTCTGCCCCTCTTTGAGCAATGTCAGATTTCCAGGTTTCCCCGGAGGCGGAGCTTGCGAAGAAAAATAAGCCGCAAGTCCGTTGATCTGATCGTCGGTGAGACGGGCACTGATGCCCCACATATACTCGAACCCAGCTGGATCTGAACGACCATGACTCTTAAAGGATTTCAGCTGTGCCACGAGATACGGCTCCGCTTGCGCCGCCAGTTTCGGGAAATTAGGCGACACGGAAATACCCTGCACGCCGTGGCAATTGGAACAAACTTGCAATGCGAGCGTTTTCGCCGCGACATTGGGATCCCCCAGAGAGCGAGATCTTTCCGGCAAATTGCAAGCAGCAAGACCTGCTACGACGATTAAACTCAAAGAAAAATGAAATCCCTGCCGTTTCAAATGCCCGATTCGCGTGTCCGTTCGCGTTTCCGTTACCATGCGGTGCGCAGGCATACAGTCGTCGTAACTATTCATTTAGTACGCTCCCCACACATACAAAAACAAGGTGTTGTTATCTTTGGCATTGCGACCTGAACCATCGTAGTTGCTGGAGGCTCCGTGGAACTGGGTGTAGGCATAGTATTGAACGCCGATTCGAAGGTATTGCACCGGCGTCCAGAATACTTCTGGCACCCAGCCGCGTGTTCCGGGATTGGCTGCGACATCCGGATACAGGGTCGCATCCGAGCTTCCTGTCGTGCTGAAATAACTCAAGCTCGCGCCGTATTTCGCTCGATATACATAACTGGCCTTGAGTCTCAGCTGATTAAGGGTATTGGAGGCATTGCTGGCAACGCCGGTCACGTCGCCGTTGGTGATGGTTTCCCTGATAAAGCTGAACTGCGCCGTGACGGTATGCGGATCCAGCAGATATTGATATTGCGCGTCTATGCCTCGGTCACGATAGCGTGTCGTCGGCCCCACCGGATTCGTGCTATCGGGATAGATTTGCGCATTCATGGCAAGCACCCCGATCATCGCGCTATGCGGGCCCCAGTCGTGGCTGAGCGCTAGTCGTACATAGGGATTGACGCCCTTGAGATTTGTCTGGTCCTGCGATTTCGTGCCCTGGCTTAAAAATGACCAGGCGCCGTTGCTGGTCTGATACGCAGACACCTCTGCATACAAGGTCTGCTGCCAGAAGGTATAGGCTGTCAGCCCCGCGACCTGGGTGCCCAGCTGGCTAATGATGGGACTGGCGTCAGGTGCGGTGACCCCGAATTTCGTCGGGACATATTGAATCCACGCAGGAGCGGTACTCCAAGGATCGGTGAGGGATGGATTGTTGTTCAGGCTAAATCCGAAGATGAAGTCTTCGGTTGGGCCAATAAACCGGTCGGCATAGCGCAAATCAAAATTGTCGGAAGCCCATTTCCCTTTCCATTTGCCGCTGCCCAGATCCTGGTGGTCGTAGTTATTGTAGGTCCATTGTGAGAACACACCGACATTGTCAGTGACTTTTCCGGCCAGGAATATGCTACCGGTCTGGAACAAGGCAACAGCATCTTTGGCGAACGCCACATCGCTATCAGGATTCGCGCTCTTGGTGAAGCTTGCTACTCCCATCACCGATAGCGGAACGGTCCGGGTCCCGATCGTGTAACCGGTCAGTTTAAACAGTCTGCCATAGGAAGTCAGCTCCGGAAATTGTCCACCTGCATGACAGGCGACACAATTTTGTCCCGTTTGTCTCGCGAAAACCGGTAGCGCATCGGCCACCAACGGGCTCAACAGAGCTTGTATCACGAGAATAATGGCTAGCAGCCGGGAATACTTCATTCCCCGATATAGGCATATAAATGAATCCATCTCAAGCTGCCCCTCTCATAGTTTTTGAAACTATTGTCGCAAGGTCCGAACCAGACTCGGATGAATTGACAGTAGGAAAATTTTTGCAACTTGTCAATCTATCCGCGCCCCAACGGCATGCAATCAATGCAGCGACTTGAGCAAGGCCTCAAATTGGACCAAAAGCGATTTGTCATGCGGTGTCACGGCAGGCACCTGGCGATCGACCCCGAGCAGTTGGTAGACCGCCATTTGTGCAGCACGCACCGAATATTCCACAGTAAAGACGACATCGTCGTCAATTTCGACGAACTGGCTGACGAAAGCCAGATTTTTGGAAACCAGCGGCACGGGAAGCGGCCGATCACCACGTGCGCGCGGCATGAACATGCTGGTGATGTACGGCATTCTGCAAGGAACGCAGATCGCCGTTGCAACCGTATCCAGATCGAAGCGGAGATGTCCGCACAGTTCGCGCAGAATTTCCTCGCCATTGCATGCCGCCATCGGCTTCGCAACAAAATTCCCCACCCTGTCCGGGAACAGAGCGTAGCCCCAGAATACCTGCACGTCTTGCGGCTGATTGGCAAAATGCGGTTGATGCGGAAGCACTACCGACAGCAACCAGTTGGAATCCTTGAATGTCACCAAACCGCCCGTCCCCGCCTGGTTGCCGCTCAATTCGGTCATGTTCCTGAAGAATGCCGGATTCTTCAGTGTTATCGTGAACGACTCCCAGGAAGACTGCGCAATACAGCTGTTGAAAGCCGCAGGATTTCCGAACTCAGGCCGGCCCAGCGCCAGTTTTTCCCAGAGCATCCAGCCATGACTGTCCAGCTTGTTCAAGGCTGCAGGCGCAGCCGTCATGGAACCCAGGCTGGATGCATCAGTCATCGAGCCATTTTGAAAGAAGACCAGGTCGCCATTCTTAACGTCAATGATCTGGTTGACGCCATGCCGCCTGCAATGGATGCCGGTGACGATAAACATGCCGTCGGCTAGCTTGTGCTCAAAATCCGTCACCATGCATGCCGTGACAAAGCGAACGCCTTTTTCTTCCAGCCAGCTTTGCAATGGCCGCACCAGGGAATCGTATTGGTTGTAGACGGTCCGTTTGACGCCGCCCAGCGTTTCGATACGGGAGAATTCAAGCATGAACCGGTGCAGATAGCGCTTGAATTCGATCGCACTATGCCAAGGCTGGAATGCGAAGGTGGTGGACCACATATACCAAAATTCGGTTTCAAAAAAAGCCGGCGACAGCCAATCGGTGATAGTGCTGTTACCCAGAACATCTTCGTCGGTATTACTGAGCTTCAGCAATTCCATCCGGTCTTGCATCGAGAAACCCATGGATGTCACCGGGACCTTGCCGCGCCAGCGATCAATCAAACGTGCCTTCGAGTTGGACTTGTATTTTTCGTTGAACTCGAGAGTTTCCTCAAACACTGTTTGATTCTTTAAACGCAACGATGGAATCGATTTGAAAAGATCCCAGGTACATTCGTAGTTATCGGTCGTCAACATACGCCCGCCGCGCATGGAATAACCATGTTCCGGATTGCCGCCGCCGTCCAGGCTGCCGCCCAGGACGGCAGCCGCTTCGAGGATCGAAATATCGCTTCCCGCCATCCTGCCGTCGCGGATCATGAAAGCGGCGGCGGCCAGGGAACCGATGCCGCCGCCTACCAGATAGGCTTTTCTTTTTTCGTTCATTTTTTCAGATTCCTTAGCGAACCAACGAGATGTCGAACGATGTATTTTCCCGGCCACGGGTTAATGCTGCTTAGTGTTGGTTAATGCTTCCCGAAATCAATCACCACACGGGAGGCGACGTTGCCATGTTCAAGCCGGTCGAGAATACGGTTGATGGCGGACAAGGGTTGCAGTTCGATATCGGCCTTGACCTTGCCTTCGGCGGCGAAGGCAAGCGCCTCGGCCATATCCTGGCGGGTGCCGACGAACGAACCGCGCACCGTGATGCAATTCGCCACCACATCAAACAGCGGCACCGGGAATTCACCGGGCGGCAGACCGACCAGAACGCAGGTTCCGCATTTCCGAGTCATGGCCACTCCTTGCTGGAATGCGCTGAGCGAAGGAGCCGTAATCAAGACGCCGTGCGCGCCGCCCCCGGTGGCCTTTCTCATGGCCGCTATCGGGTCGCCGATCCTGGCGTTGATCGTCAGATCGGCACCCAGAGACTTGGCATGCGCCAGTTTGCCGTCGTCGATATCGATCGCGCAGACATGCAGTCCCATGACTTTGGCATATTGAATCGCGAGATGCCCGAGTCCGCCGATGCCGGAAATTGCAATCCAGTCGCCCGGTTTCACCCCGGTCTCCTTGATACCTTTGTAAGAAGTGACTCCGGCACAGATAATCGGCGCCGCATCCACTGCCGCCAGGCCGGCCGGTATATGCGCGACATAATTGGCGTCAGCCAGGATATATTCGGCAAAACCGCCGTTTTTGGTGTAACCGCCAAACTGCGCGTCCGCACATACTGTTTCCTTGGCCGACAAACAATATTCGCAATGGCCGCATGCCGAGTAGAGCCAAGGCACGCCGACGCGATCGCCCTCCTTCACCATCGTTACGCCAGCGCCTATTGCGACGACCAAACCAATCCCTTCATGACCTGGAATGAACGGCAGTGCGGGTTTCAGCGGCCAATCGCCATGCGCCGCATGCAGATCGGTATGACAGACGCCGCAGGCCTCAGTCTTGACCAGAATCTGGCCAGGGCCGGGAGCAGGAATATCCCACTCCTGAATCACCAATGGCTTGCCGAATTGTTCAACCACGGCGGCTTGCATTTTGTTTGTCATGATCATTCCTTTTTGTACAGAAGATGGGCTTCAGCGTAACCGTGCCGGCAAGCAGGCTTCTTGATCTGAATCAAATTTCCCGCCGACATCGGGATTTTCGTCATGCCAGCTGTGACAGCCAGGCTGTTCGCAGCGCTGTCCTGTATAGTTGATTTGCATCAAATATTTTTTGTGCATCATTGTTATTCTTAGAATATGCCGCAGCGCCGCTGCCGGGTCCGCAGCCTGGCTCCCGTTCAATCTACTCTTGACTAACATGACTGACACCGATGACTGACACCGTCCACCCTGCCTTCCACGATGATTTACGGCTGATCCGCAATCTGACTTTCGATGAAATCGCAGTCGGCGACAGCGCCAGCATGGAACGCATGTTGAGCACCCAGGACATCCAGCTGTTTGCAGTCATGTCTGGCGACATCAATCCGCAGCATCTCGATCCAGAGTTCGCCGCTGCCAGCCGCTTCCATGGCGTGATCGCCCACGGCATGTGGGGAGCGTCGCTGATTTCAGCAGTGCTGGGCACGCGCCTGCCCGGGCCGGGTACCGTGTATCTGGACCAGACTTTGCGCTTCTTGCATCCGGTGCGGGTTGGCGACACCCTGTCCATCAGCGTCACAGTGACTGCGCGTGAGCCTGAGACGAAACAACTCCGTTTGAGATGCTCATGCGTCAACCAGGATGGCAAGATCGTGATCGAAGGTGAGGCCGAGGTAATCGCGCCGAGCGAAAAGATCGCGTGGCCCAGAATGACCTTGCTGGAAGTGCGCCTCGGTTCCGGCGACAAGGTCCAGCGTTTGCTGGAACACGTGCGCCCGCTCAGCGCCATCCGCGTGGCGGTGGTGCATCCCTGCGACGAACTGAGTCTCTCAGCTGCGCTAGACGCGCGCCAGGCGCGTTTGATCGAACCGTTGCTGGTGGCGCCGCGCGCCAAGCTCGAAGCAGTGGCAGCTGCTGCCGGCCTGGACTTGACCGGGATTACCATTGAAGATGTTCCGCACAGCCATGCGGCGGCCGCACGCGCCGCCGAAATGGCGGCCAAAGGCGAAGTTGAGGCATTGATGAAAGGCAGTCTGCATACAGACGAGTTGATGCAAGCGGTACTGGCGGCCGCAGCCGGACTGCGCACCAAGCGCCGCATCAGCCATTGTTATCTGATGCAAACTGCGGCCTATCCGCGCCCTTTCATCATCACCGATGCGGCCATCAATATCGCCCCTACATTGGATGAAAAAGTCGACATCGTGCGCAATGCCATCGACCTGGCGCATGTGATCGGCGTCGCCTGCCCGCGCGTAGCGATCCTGGCCGCGGTGGAAACGGTCAATCCGCGCATGCAAGCGACGCTGGATGCTGCGGTACTGTGCAAGATGGCTGATCGCGGTCAGATTTCCGGCGCTATCCTGGATGGCCCTCTAGCTTTCGACAATGCAGTCTCGGCAGCCGCCGCGCGCATCAAGGGCATCGTATCGGAAGTTGCCGGGCGCGCCGATATCCTGGTAGTACCGGATCTGGAAAGCGGCAACATGCTGGCCAAACAACTCGAATATCTGAGCGACGCCGCCAGCGCCGGCATCGTGCTTGGCGCCAAAGTGCCGATCATCCTCACCAGCCGCTCCGATTCGCGCGCAACCCGCATCGCCTCTTGCGCCATCGCGCTGATGCTGGCGCACCATTACCGTGACCATCCTCAATGACTACCCGCATCAAGTCCGAGATTCAGTCCGAGGTTGAGCCCGAGATTCAGTCCGCGACTCCGTCCGGCCACGATGAAAAATTCATCCTGGTGCTCAACTGCGGTTCATCCAGCATCAAGTTCGCTTTGTTTGATGCTACTCATGCCGCCCGGCCGCGGCAGGCTGAGTGGAAAGGCAAGGTCGAGGGCATAGGCGGCGCCAAGCCAAGTTACGTCGAGACTGGCGGTGAATCCGAAGCACTGACGCTGGATCCAAAGCAGCCCTATCACACCGCGCTGATGCGTATCCGCGAGCGCGCCGGCGCGCATCTCGGCGCACGCCGCTTGTGCGCCGTTGCGCATCGCGTGGTGCACGGCGGCAGCAAGTATTCCGCACCGACCAAAATTGATGCAGCAGTGCTGGCGGACTTGAAGAATTACATTCCACTGGCGCCTTTGCATCAGCCGTTTGCGCTGGAAGCAATCGAAGTGCTGCTGGCCAGCCAGCCCGGCCTGTTGCAGGTCGCCTGCTTCGATACCGCCTTCCATCACACGCTGCCGCAGGTCGAGCAAATGCTGCCGCTGCCCCATTCACTATGGGAACGCGGCCTGCGCCGCTATGGATTTCATGGCTTGTCTTATGAATATCTGTCAGTGGCGCTGGACCAACGATTCGGCACAGCCGCCCGCGGTCGCGTCATTGCTGCTCATCTGGGCAGCGGCGCCAGCCTGTGTGCAATGCAGGATCTGCGCAGCGTTGCCACCACAATGGGGTTTTCCGCCCTGGACGGATTGATGATGGGCACCCGCTGCGGCGCACTCGATCCGGGTGCAGTGATTTACCTGATGGAAATCGAAAAACTGAGCCTGGCGCAAGTGGCTCACCTGCTGTACCACGAGTCAGGCTTGCTTGGCGTTTCTGGAGTTTCCGCCGATCCGCCGCTACTCTTCGCGCAAGAGGCACGGGACGACGCCATTGGTGAGCAGGTGCGCGCTGCGCTCGCGCTGTACGTGCGCCGCATCGTCCGCGAAATCGGTGCGCTGGTTGCGGTGTTAGGCGGTCTCGACCTGCTGGTATTTACGGCCGGCGTCGGCGAGCACAGCGCAGAAATCCGTAGCCGGGTCTGCCGCGACTTGGGGTTCCTGGGATTGCACCTGGACCTCGATGCCAACCAACGCAACGATTGCTTGATATCGACAGCAGACAGCCGGGTCGCCGTTGCTGTGGAGGCGACGAATGAAGAGTGGATCGCTGCACGACATGCAATGAAGGTATTTCTCGGCTAGTCAGCCAAGGTTTCCATAGCTTTATCCCAATCGCCGGGGCAATCCGGTAAACGTCCGGCAGGCGTCCAGAAAACCAACTGGTTTTTTGACATACATCAAAACCTTGGTCCTGCATCGAATTAAGCTCATAACCGGTTCCCTATTTTCTAACGGAGAAAAAATGTCATTTAATCACGTCGTCGTATGGCTGGATCATACGGAAGCACACGTCATCCAGTTCAACCAGGATGCGGAACAGCATGAAATCATCAAGACGCATTCGAAGCATGCAAATCGACGTGCATCGGCAGGAAAATCCGGGATGGCTGATCCGGTAGAACAACTGCCCTATTTCACCGACATTGCGAATGCGTTGAAGCATTCTCTTGAAATCCTGATTGTCGGGCCGGGCCTGGAAAAGATGGCGTTCGTCAAACATTTGTTGAGGCACGAACACGAACTGGCAGAAAACATCGTCAGCGTGGAAACCGTAGATCATCCGAGCGACGCGCAATTGCTGGCGTTTGCCCGCAAATATTTTATCAAAGCAGATCTTCTGCGTTGATCAACCAGAGGGGTATCACATGGAATATAAAACCATACTCGTGCACGTGGATGAGTCCAGGCGCGCGCACGAACCGATCAGAATTGCCGCTTTCCTTGCGCAAAAATACAATGCGCATTTGATCGGCGCCGCAGCGACCGGGGTTGCGCCGCAATTTCTTATGCCGGGCGTGATCGGAGAAAGCAATCTGTCTTTAATCGGCCCGGCGCTGGCCGAGCTGCGTGAACATGCTGCAAGTCTGCTGACGGAATTTGAATCTGTTGCCTGGAAGATGGACGTCAAGTCTTTCGAAAAACGTCTGATCGACGACGACGCCGGCGCCGGCCTGGCGCTGCAGGCGCGCTACAGCGACCTGGTGGTAATCGGCCAGGTCAATCCGGTTGATTACTCACCCGTACTGCGTGCCGATTTTCAGGAGTACGTACTGATGAATTCGGGCAAGCCGGTGCTAATCATCCCTTACGCAGGTCATTTCCCTCAAGTTGGCAAAAAAGTGCTGCTTGCCTGGGACGGCAGCATGGAGGCGACACGCGCCGTCAGTGCATCGATTCCATTGCTGCAACGGGCCGATCTGGTTCAGGTACTGGTGCTTGACCGCGGCAGGCCGTCCGATGCCCACGGCGAACAACCGGGAGCCGACATCGCTCTTTTCCTGGCGCGTCACGGCGTCAAGCTGGAGGTATCGGAACAGAAAATACCAGCCGATATTGATGTCGGCAATGCGCTGTTATCGCACGCTGCGGACTTCGGCGCCGATCTGATCGTCATGGGCGGTTATGGTCACACCCGCTTCCGCGAAGTCTTGCTGGGAGGAGTGACCCGCACCGTCCTGGCTTCGATGACGGTGCCGGTGCTGATGTCGCACTGAAAGAAAAAGCGCGTTGCCGGCCAGGGATGGCTGACAACGCGCTTTATGACGAAACCAGATCAGGCGGCATATCAAAAGAAGACGGATGCCGTCATCCGCCCTGCCCGCAACGCCTAGGGCCTGTTGCCGTTCAATTTGGGAGTGCGAACGCGCGGCAGGCGTTGCGTGCCTAGGCGCGGTGACGCGACGTAGCGGTGCTACCGAATGTTACGACATGGAGCCGCAACAACGGCATGCGACGCCTGCAGCCGTTCCCGGAGGGTTCAAAGCAAAACGTGCGCTGGCCGCGTTGCATGGCTTGCTGGGGCACCAGCCCCAGCAAGCCATGCGCCTTGCCACCACACGTTTTGCTTTGAACGCATCTCCCAAATTGAATGGCAACAGGCCCTAGGCAATTACCATTTTATCGACGACACGCACCACACCCGAGGCCGCCGCTGCCGCCTGCAATGCGGCGTAGCGTTCCGACCACGAACGCACCGGGCCGGTAAGAGTCACCTGGTCGCCGCTGACCAGCACCGAGATGCCTTGTGTTTCCATGTGAGCGCGGCGCTGCAATGCGGCCTCGATCTTGAGCTTGACATCGCCGGGCAACACGGCCGGCTTGACCACGATCTGATTGCTGATGCCGACGACTCCCATCAGGTTGCGCAGGGCCTTTTCCGCGGCCAGGCGCTGATAATTGCGCTCCAGTTCGCCGCTCAGCGTCACCCATCCGCCCTCAACCATCACCTTGACCTTGCCCTTGGGGATCAGCACGTTCCATTCCAATGCGAATTCAGAGGCGTGCACGATATCGGCATCCTTACGTTCACTTGTACCGGGTAGCCACACATCGATTTCCACCGCAACTCCCTTGACGCCGGCGACACGCAACGCCGCGCGTTCAGCAGCATATTTCTCGGCATAACTGCCTAAATGCCCGGCCAGGGTCACCACCCCGTCCTTCACCTCGACGCCGATCTCGACATCCTTGACAGACGGATCCCATTCCAACTCATCCATGACATCCTGCTTTAACTGACGATCGCTTTTCATTTCGACTCTCCGTTATCGGTTGTAAACTCGGTTTCATTCAGATTGCGTGCCGCGCTTGACTGCACGCTCTGGCAACCATCTTAGGTGCCGCAGGAAATAAGGATTTGATGCACATCAAGAACAACGGATAACTATCACGATTGACAGGCCTGATCGGCGAAAGGCCGGATAAATTGCCAACGCATGGCCATTGCGACATGTCCGGACCGGCCCTGGTTTGTACATCCCCCGCATAGGGAGTACAGTCAGGGGGTAGATTCAACTGCAAGATACCGCCAGGGTCCGCTGCACCCGGCCTCGGTTATTGCCAGAACCACATCCCGCGGGTCCGCATGCGGCATCGATAGTCAACCAGCAACGAACCTCGGGTACCCCACTTCCATGAGCACGCCGTTTCCCAGAGTGGCTTCGCCACTCCTGAATATCCCCATATTAAAAGCCAGCTGCGCCAGTTGCAGCCTGCACCAGCTATGCCTGCCGATGGGTCTGGAAAGTGCCGACATGACTCGTCTCGACCAGATCATCGGACGCGGACAACGCATCTTGCGCGACCAGCGTCTGTACCGGATGGGGGATCCGTTTAAAAATCTTTACGCGATTCGTTTCGGACATTTCAAAACCTGCCATATAAACAACGGTGGCGAACAGCAGATTACCGGTTTCCAGATGGCCGGCGAATTACTTGGCATGGACGCCATCAGTGCCGATCATCACCACTGCGACGCCGTGGCGCTGGAAGACAGCGAAGTATGCGAGATTCCATTTACGCGGCTGGAAGAATTATTCAGCCATATCCCGACCCTGCTGCATCATTTCCACCGGATCATGAGCCAGGAAATCACGCGTGACCAAAGTGTCATGCTCTTGCTGGGAAATATGCGTGCCGAGCAACGGTTTGCGGCTTTCCTGGTCAATCTTTCTTCGCGCTACCTGGCGCGCGGCTACTCCTCCACCAGCTTCCAGCTGCGCATGTCGCGCGACGATATCGGCAACTACCTTGGACTGACCATCGAAAGCATCAGCCGGCTCTTGTCCCATTTCAGAACCCATGGATGGATTGCTGTAGACAAACGGGATTTGCAGATCCTCGATCTCACGAAACTGAAGGAGTTGGCGCTTGGCGGCGAATCAGGGCGCATGACAAAAAAGGATTGCAAGCCTGCCGTTCCCAAGCTCGCCAAAACTTGATCGGTACACCTTCAAATTTTCATCCTGGCGTGGAAGATTTGATGCTGTGTCTATACTTATCCTTATCCTGTAAACACCGGTGCGAAAGACCACCGAGGCCGAACTGCGTCGCTGGGCGCAGGGGCTTGAAGGATTCTGTGCTTATTTCAACCGGCATTGGGACATTCATTGCCTAGCGGCCTTGATTGACTCCTTTTCCGTGCCTCGATCGTCTTAGCTATACCTGGACAACGGAGCAGACTGATGAACCTCAAAGACAACCGGGCGGAACTCCTCGCCCTGGCCGACCAGCTGCGGCCAGAGCTGCACCGCTATTGCGCGCGTCTGATGGGATCGGTCATCGACGGCGAGGACGTCGTGCAAGACACACTCATCCGGGCTTTGGCGGCACTGCAAGATCTGGACGAGACGCCACCGCTTCGACCCTGGTTATTCCGAATCGCCCACAACCGCGCCCTCGACCTGCTACGCGGCCGGGCGGTGCGCATGGCCGAACCGATCGACGCCGCCTCGGACATCGCCGACTCGACCACCCCTGACCCCTTGGAGATGCTGATGCGCCAGGAAGCTGTCAAAACCGCGGTTTCGCGCTTTGCGGAGCTACCCATCCTGCAAAGGAGCGTCGTCATCCTGAAGGATGTGCTCGACGAGTCGCTGCTAGAGATCGCCGCCCTCCTCGACCTCACGGTCGACGCCGTGAAGGGCCATCTGGCGCGGGGGCGCGCGCATCTTCGGGAGATCAACGCACAAGCCGGCCCGGTTCCGGAGGCGCGCTCGGTGTCCGCTGAGACGGCGCGTTATGTCGCGCTCTTCAACCAGCGCGACTGGGACGGCCTACGTGCGCTCCTGGCCGATGACGTGAAACTTCAACAGTCCGCGTACCCGCTTCGTGTCGGCGCGGCAGACGTTGGCATGTTCTTCACAAACTACGCCAAGAGCAGCGGCGTGTGGCTTGCCCCAGGCTGGCTCGAGGGCCGGGATGTAATTGCAGTCTTCGACGACCGCGCCGATCCAAAGCCCAGCTACATGATGTGGCTCGAGTGGCGCGACGGCCGAATCACCTTCATCCGCGACTACCACCATGTTCGCTATGTCGCCGCAGACGCAGAGTTGTCGTGGGTAGCCAAGAAATAATTAGCGACCGTGTCGATTCGGCGTTTCACCATTCGACTAGCTACTGTAGGCCGGCGCTGCGTCGGCTGCCGAAAAAATTGACCCGAGCCATTTTGATTTACGGTTCTCCATTCGTCTGGTTATCAACAATTAACTTAATTCCGAAAGGAAATATCATGATGAAACTCTATGGATTTGCCGCCACCCGCTCAATTCGCGTGCTGTGGGCATTAAACGAGCTCGGCGCCGAATTCGAATTCGTGCCGGTCGACCTCTTGGCCGGGGAACAGCATCGTCCCGAATTCCTCCGTCTCAACCCCGCTGGCAAGGTGCCGGTGCTGGTCGACGGCGATATGGTACTCACCGAATCGGCAGCGATTGTCGTCTATCTGGCTGAAAAATACCCTGATAAAGGGCTGCTTCCTGCTGATCGTAAACAGTTAGCCCAAGCGTATCGCTGGGTGATGTTTGCCATGACTGAACTTGAGCAGCCGTTGTGGCGCATCACACGCCACAGCTGGCTGTACCCGGAAGACCAGCGTTTGCCCCAAGAAATCCCGCGCGCGAGCCAGGAGTTTGTTGCCATGGCGGCCATATTGGATAAGCACATGGAGGGACGGCAATTCATCGTCGGCGACACCATCAGCGTAGCCGATTGCGTGACGGCGTATCTGATGGATTGGGCCAACGAATATCATTTGATCGACCAGCACCCTCAGTTGCGCGCTTACCTGGACAGGATGTACGCGCGCCCCACTGCTCCGCTGCGGATTGCCAAGGCGTTTGCCAATCTTCAAACTGAAAAATCGACATGAAAATCTACTGGATCAAGGCCCAGGCGCCGCGGCGCGTGCTGGCGCTGGCTAAGCATCTCGGCGTCAAGGCCGAGTTTATTGAAGTTGACGTCAAGGCTGGCGGGCTTAAGACGGCTGACTATGCAGCGCTTAATCCCAACATGAAGGCGCCCACGCTGGTCGATGGCGATCTTGTGCTGTGGGAGTCTCAGGCCATCATGGCCCATCTTTGCATCAAGACAGGGTCGGACATGTGGCCAGCTCACAATCCGGCCGAGCAAGTCGAGGTGCTGCGCTGGTTGTCCTGGAGCGATTGCCACTGGTCGCCCGCCGTCGCGCCGTTTTATTTCGAGCATATCGTCAAGGCGACATTCGGACTCGGGGCGCCGGACAGCGCGTCGCTGAAGACCTGCGTAGCGGATTTTGTGAAATTCGCAAAAGTCTTGGACGGCCACCTGGCGGGCCGTACCTTTGTTGCGTGTGAAAGGCTTACCATCGCAGACTTCCATCTCGCCTCAATGGCGACCTACTGGCGGGAATCGGAAATGCCGCTGCAGGCGTTTCCCAATATCGTGCGCTGGATTGACGTGTTGACGGGCATTCCGGCGTGGGCCGATCCTTGGCCAGTTAAGTTGCCTGCTCAGCCTATGCCTTCATCGCCTCAATCAATGCTCTGAGTCCGGCAGACTGGTGCCTGCGGCTTGGGAAATAAAGAAATAATCCTTCATCGACGATGCACCAATCATCGAGACAGCGTCTGAGCCGGCCATCGCGCAGGTAAGGCGCTGCTCGGTCTTCCCAGACGTACGCCAGGCCCAAACCTCGCGCTGCAGCATCCGCCATTAATTCTTGGCTATCGACGGTTAACGCGCCCCCGACCTCGACCGGAACGTTCTCACCGTTCTTGAAGAATTCCCAATTAAAGATCGTTCCGCTGGGAAATGCATATCGGATGCAAGTGTGGCTATGCAGATCATGGGGGGTCAAGGGCGGCTGCTTGCCTTCGAAATAGCTTGGCGAACCGACGACGGTGAAGCGGAACTTCGATTTGATCCGGACCGCAATCATGTCCTGCGACAGACGTTCACCGAAGCGGATTCCAGCATCGAAACCTTGTTCCACGATATCGACCAGCGTGTCAGTGGCCACGATCTCCAGCTTTAGTCCGGGATTGCGCTTTAGCAGCAGCTCCATCGCGTCGCCGAGTACAAAAGGAGCAATCGAGTTGGGAACATTGATCCTGACTGTACCGAAAGGCGTGGCACGGAAGGAGTTCAACTCATCCACGGCTGCCCGCATATCCGAAAATGCCGGCCTCAACCGAGCAAACAACATCTCCCCGGCTTCGGTCAGCGAAACACTGCGTGTGGTGCGATGAAAAAGGCGTACTCCCACCCGGGTTTCCAGGCTGCGTATCGAATGACTGATCGCGGACGCAGATGCGCCTCTTTCGGTGGCTGCCTGGCGAAAGCTTAAATACTTCGCCACCAAGGCAAATACAGCAAGTTCGGCTAGCTCGGCATTTTCCATTGATGAACACCATTCAGTAGTGTACGAAACATTGACCACTTTATCATATCAATGCCAAGTTGCAGAATAGCGTCCAAGGAGGCAACGGAATTTTCTTTTTCCCTTCCTTAGCCCTCAACTTATTGATCATGGAGAAACAAATGAATGCTTCCGTCTCACCCCAAACTCTTTCCGGAAAAGTCGCACTGGTCACCGGCGCCAGTTCCGGCATCGGCCGCGCCACGGCCATCGAACTGGCCCGCCGTGGCGCCAAAGTGGTCGCCAGCGCACGCCGCCGGGCCGAAATCGATGCGCTCGTCGCCGAAATCAAGAACGACGGTTACGAAGCGTCGGCTGTCGTCGCCGACATCAATATCGAACAAGATGTGATCGATCTGGTTGCAAAGACGATCTCGATCTATGGTCGGATCGACGTTGCCTTCAACAATGCGGGTACCGAAGGTGAGTTCACCCCCTTCGTGGAGCAATCGAATGAAACCTATGACACGATTTTTAACGCCAATGTCCGCGGCGTCTTCTGGTCGATGAAGCACGAAGCGAAGGCAATGCTGGCGCAAGGCGGCGGCGCCATCATCAACAATGCATCGATGGGCGGCGTAATCGGCTTCGCCAATGCGGGCCTGTATATCGCCAGCAAGCACGCGGTTCTCGGCCTGACCAAGACGGCGTCGATTGAATTGTTCAAGCAGGGCGTGCGCGTCAACGCCGTCAATCCCGGTATCATCGATACCCCGTTCCAGGTGCGCATCTGGCCGAGCACCGAGGCGAAGGACGCCTTCGCAGCCTCGACCGTTCCCGCTCGCGCCGGCAGGTCCGAAGAGATTGCTAGCGTCGTCGCCTTCCTTGCTTCGGATGACGCCTCGTTCGTTTCCGGTCACGGCCTGCTCATTGACGGCGGTTATTCCATCGCCTGATCGATGGTAACTCCCTGAAAAAATCGACATCAGGTCAACTGCGAATGGAGTTGCGGAGTTATCTGAAAGTTTTATACACTCAAGCTCTTAACAATAAATGACAGGAGGAATCATGACCACGAAAATCACCGTCGAAACTCTCATCAATGCTCCCGTCGCCAAGGTCTGGAGTGCTTACACAACGCCGAGCGATATCAAGCAGTGGAACACAGCTTCTGACGATTGGCACACGACCAAATCTACTGTCGATCTGCGCGTCGGCGGCATTTTCTCATCACGCATGGAGGCCAAGGACGGCAGCTTCGGCTTTGATTTCGAAGGAACCTACACCAAGGTGGTGCCTCATGAATTGCTGGAGTTCTCGTTTGGCGACCGCGCTGCATCGGTCGAGTTCATAACAGGAGCAACGGGCGTGACGGTTCGTGTTGTGTTTGATGCCGAATCGGAAAATCCTATCGAACAGCAGCAACAAGGGTGGCAGTCCATATTGGATAATTTTGCAAAATTCGTTCAAGCGAAGCAGTAAAGGGGCGTCAAAAGACAAACGATCGATGCCTTCCTGATCGAACTTCATGCGCGACGGGTTTGAGTTGCTGTTGGAACCCGTCGGCATGACCCCATCACTCGGGGAGTTTTCTTATTTCAAGCTATAAGTCAGGGTGCCATAACCGAGTTGATCATAGCCGCCGCTGTTGGGACCGTAATTGCCGCCTCCTCCTTCAGGGCGCAATTTTTCCGCGAACATCTTTGTATACGGTGCATCTTGTCCCTTGAGATTCACATAGTGGTTGTAGAACAGTTCCCAGACTGGACGGCTGTCACCGCGACCGGCGCTGGAAATGACTTCCTGGGTCACATCGCTATTGCGGTATGGCGCGTAGGGAACGTCCATGCCAAGATTGTATTTTGCAATGTATTCAACGCCTTTCAAGACGCGGCTGTCTTCATAGCCGAACAGGTCGTCATGCTGATTCCACGCCATCTGGCAAAACGCACCCAGCAAGGAAACGTTGAGCGTATTGTGGCCTTGATCGCGGCCGCTCTCCTGCGTTTGTCCCAAGCCGTCCGGATAGATTTTCCAGACCACATGATCGATGGCGCCGTTGCCCTGGCCGTGCTTGAAGTAGTCGATCGCCTCGTTGTAGATGTCGCGCCGGTCAGCGAGTATGCCGATGGCTATCATGGAGTCCATGTTGGCGAGATCCCAGTTGGCCCAGTAATGGTCAATTTTCGCGCCGTTATGCCTGACCAGGAAATCGTGGTTCATCGGATAAAAAACATTCAGCATCATCGTCTTGAAACGGTTGAAATCAGCCTCTGGCCATTGCTTGTAGGTGCGCATGATCTCAGCCGCGTTGGCGAACTGGTAGCCATAAATCCCGGACGCCAGGAATTTGTCTGAGCTACCGCCTATCGCCGTCAATTTTTCAGACCATGCGTCCAGGATGGCGATAGCTTTGTCGGCATAGGCGGCGTCGCCACTTATCTTCCAGCGCAAAGCTAGCGCATAAGCTGCGGCGGCGTCGTTAAACAGAGAAGCATAGTTCTCAGGATGACCGGCGCCATCTTTGCCCCGGTAAACCACTTCAACAGGATGTGGCGTCCAGTTCAATGAGGCGTGAGGATTTTTGACAAGAACGTTCCAGCCGTCGAGCCAGGGTTGCGCGCCTTGCCCGACTTTGGTTTTCATCCGGTCGAGATCGGCTTGGGTATGCAAGGCGCCAGGATGGGCGAAGGATGCCGCTTGTGTGCAGGTCATGCCCAGAGCAAGCAACAGCGCTGCGCCGAGGCATTTTGTATTTTTGAATGAGAGAATCAAGTTCATCGCCTTCGCATAAAAAGGTTTGTAGTCAAGCTGTCAGGTTTGTGGCGCCTATTAGCTTCATAAATCATGACATCGCCACGCCACAGCAAGAGTCATCTGGGGTCAGAGTCAACGGGGTTAGTCAATTTCTGCAGTGCTTCATCGCCAACTTGACTCTGACCCCAGTTAGCTGCGTTTGTTAAGTGCACTGAAAAAACGGGCGGATATCCCGATCGGTTGACCGCAAGCGATATTCGATAAAAAGAAAGCAGTGAGGATGCAAAAACCAGGTCAGCGTTTGCCGGATGTGGAAAGGTGCGCCAGCTTTGCCAGTTGAAGCGCTGGATACAAAGCATCTACGGCCGCCAGATCCGCCCTTGTTTCTTCAATGATCCAGTCGCGAATCTCGGCGGCGGCGGGACGAAGTACCTTATCGGGCGAATGCAGCAAATGGCAGGTACGGCCGGTGACGAATACTTCCTCAACCGCAGGAACCAGATGTCCGCTACGCATCCAGTGATTGGTCACATTGACCCAGCCCAAGGCAATACCCTGGCCGAGCAGCGCGGCCTGGATCACGATGGCGTAATCGGAGAAATTCAAGGCACTCACAGAGTGGCGCCCTCTTTTTTGAAGGCCGGGAAAATGACGTTGCCAATCGCGCTCGCCGTCACTCAGGTTAATCAAGACGTCGCCCTCGTGTTCTGCCTGACGCACGGCGCTCTGGTCCAGATAGTGCTGGCTACAGATCGGCAGCAGGATTTCGGGCATCACCATCGCCCCTTGATAGTTGGACTCTTCGCCGGTGACGAAGCGCATGCCTAAATCGACATCATCGACCGGGCCGCCGATCTTCCCCGAGATCAGCTGGAAGCGCAAGTCAACCGAGGGAAACTCCTTGTGCAATTTGCCCATGCGCGGCATCAGCCAGTGCGTGGTGAAGGCAGTAGACACGGATAGCGTAACCGTCTCGGTGCCGGTGCGGCGCGCCTCAATCTCTTGAATCGCCGTCTCGATCCCGTGGAAACCTTCGGCAACCCGCCGATACAATATCTGCCCGTTTTCGGTCAAAGTGATACCGCCATGCACGCGCTCGAAAAGTTGCACGCCGATATGCTCCTCCATACGGGAAAGCATGCGGCTTACCGCAGGTTGCGTCACGTACAGCTCGGCCGCAGCCTTGGTGAAATTGCCACATCGAGCGGCGGCTTCGAATACAAAAAGAGCATTCGCACTTGGCAGTTTTTTACGTAGATTAGGCATCGTTTCATGCTATACCATATCAACCGGCCTAGGCTGACTTAGCCGCTTTACGGCTGAAGACCATCAACAAAATAAGAACGCATGATGCGGCCGTCAGCAAGGTGCTGATCGCCGCGATAGTAGGATCGATCTCGTCACGCAGTGCGGTAAACATGCGCTTGGTCAAGGTCTGATATTGGCCGCCGGAAATGAACAAGGCCACCACTGTTTCATCCAGCGCCTGGATGAAGGCGAAGATCGCGGCTGAAATGACACTGGCCTTGATCTGTGGCAGCGTCACTATCATGAAGCTGCGAAAACGGTTCATTCCCAGGCTGCGCGCCACCATTTCCTGGGCTTTGTCGAAATTCTGCAAACCGGCGGTTACCGAGGTAACCACATACGGCAAACCGAGCATGATGTTGGCCAGCACCAGGCCGGTTATGCTGGCCAGCAGGCCGGTATAGGCATACACAAAAAAGACCCCGACTGCAACGATAATGATCGGCACCATCAGCGGCAACATCAGCATCATCCGTATATAGCGCTTGCTCCAGTGATTGGATTGGTCGATGGCATAAGACGCCGCAACCCCCAGAGGCGTGGCAATCAACACCGTCAATACCGAGACGATCAGGCTGGTCTTGCCGGCCGCCACCCAGGCCGGATTGTTGATGAAAGCGGAATACCAGCGCAAGGAATAGGCCGGCGGGGGAAAAGTCATAAAACGCGTATCGGAAAACGACACGGGGATGATGACCAGCACCGGCAGGATGGAAAACGCCAGGATCAGCAAGACGATAGCGCCGAAGACGATGCGGCTTAATGTGAATTTTTTCATTTCGTCCCCAAGATGCGCTCAAGTGGAATCACACGGCCGACGATATAGAAAATCGCAAACACACATATCAACAAGACTACGCTGACGGCGCTGCCTGCGCCCCACTGATTGTACAATTCGACATTCCGGCTGACCACCATCGAGACCATGATCGTGCGCCCTCCTCCCATCAATTCCGGCGTAATGTAAAAGCCCAGGCAAAGCACGAAAACCAGCGTCACGCCCGCCAGCACGCCATTCAGCGACAACGGCAGGAATACGCGCAAGAAAACGTGCAGCGGACTGCCGCCCAGGCTGGCGCCGGCCAGGGTCAGGTCGGCGGGAATTTTTTGCATGGCTGAATACAGCGGCAGCACCATGAATGGCAACAGGATATGCACTGTCGCGATAATGGTGCCCAACTCGTTATGCACCAGCGGCAACGGGCTGTCGATCAAGCCCAGCCAGAGCAGCAGTTTATTGACCAGGCCGTTGTGCTGGAGCAGGATCAGCCAGGCATAGGCGCGCACCAGAACACTGGTCCAGAACGGCAATATCACCATCGCCAGCACCATCATCGACCAGCGCCGCGGCAGCGCGGCTGCGGCATAAGCGACCGGGTAGCCTAATGCCAGCGCCAGCAAGGTCACCACGACACTGATCCTGAAGGTCAGGAAAAAGGTGGTCCGGTAGATATCCTCGGTCAGGATCCGGCGGTAATGCTCGAAGGTGAAGCCATCCGCATAAATCGACTGCCAGAACAGCCAGGACAGAGGCATCACGAGCAGCACGACGATCACCAATATCGCAGGCGATGCAAGCAGCAGCATGAGGCGCTGTTCGCGCCACTGGTGAGCCACTGCTGGATCTGCCGATACGGTTTTCATGGGCGTTGTGCTGGAGAGATCAGCGGCTACGGTTTTCAATGGCGTTCACCTTTTGGCGAAAATACGGCACGGTTTTCAGCGCAGTTTTCAAAATTCTTTACTGCGCTTGTCGCGCGCTTTCATGTTTCATTTCTGCATGAACGCCAGCCAGCGCTTCTCCGCCTTCTCACCCTCAGGCGAGGCCCACCAGGTGTAGGACATCAGCGCTTGCTTGGCAGCATTCGCAGTAGAATTCGGCAGCTGCGCCGCCCGTTCTACCGAGATTTTCTTGGTGCCAAAGGCTGCCGGATTGCCAGGGCCGTAGTCGATCAGCAACGGCAGGCCGGCTTGGTATTCAGGCGTGATGGCGGCATTGATGAATTTGATCGCGGTCTGCAGATTCGGCGAGTTCTTGAGAATGCACAGCTGGGTATTTTGCAAAATGCCATCGTTATAGGTATAGGCAATATTCTTGTCCTCCTTCATGATCGCACTGGCGCGGCCGTTCCACATCATGATCATGTCGACTTCGCCGTCATGCAACAGCTGGGCCGACTGGCCGCCGGATGTCCACCATACGGTGATATACGGCTTGATTTGCTCCAGCTTGCGGAACGCGCGGTCGACGTCGAGCGGATAGAGTTTATCTTTCGGCACGCCATCGGCCACCAGCGCCGCTTCCAGGGTTGCCAGCGGGTTATTGCGTAAGGCGCGGCGACCGGGAAATTTCTTGACATCCCAGAAATCGGCCCAGCTGGACGGCGCGCCCTTGGCAAACTTGGCACGGTTGTAGGCCAGCACGCTGGAATAAAATTCATAGGCGACCGAGTAAGGCGTCTTGTAGTTGCTCGGCATGGCCGCCGCATTCGGGATCTTGCTGAAGTCGAGTTTCTCGATCAGGTTTTGTTCGCCGCCGCGGATACAGTTGACAGTCGGGGTATCGACCACATCCCAGGTTACCTTGCCGGTACTGCCTTGGGTCTTGATCGACGGCCAGGCGTCGGGGACGCTGTCCTGGTTGATAGTGATGCCTAATGCTTTAGCCGCCGGGTCGAGAATCGCACTGGTCTGTGCTTCCTGATAAGCGCCGCCTTGCGAAACAAAGGTAATCTGGCCATCGGCAAAGGCCGGGTTGGCGGCCAGCGCGGACAGAACGACAAGAGAAATAAAAAGACTCGAAGATACGTATTTCATGCTGTTTTCTCCAAACGGTAAGATAATCGACGACGAATTTTTATTTCACTAATTTCACTAATTTCACTAACATCCTATGGCGTCAAGCAACTGATACCAACCCGCCACCAGGCGCACCGCCGGTGCGCGCAAGGGATAGAACGGCACGGCTTTGAGCCGGGCTGCATCGAGCAACGCCACATCCGGCTTTTCGCCAGCCGCAAATGCCGCGGCGTAACGCCCCAACAGGCTGGACATGGCGACCCCGGCGCCGTTGTAGCCGACACAAAAACTGGTGCGGTCATCCTGCCGGCCGACATGCGGCAACTGGTCCAGCGTCATGCCCACATAACCGGACCACTTGAATCCGACCTCGATTCCGGCAAGATCTGGAAACAGCGCCACCATGGCTTTCTGCAACGCATCGAAAGCCGACGCAGCGTCTTCCTTTCCAAAAGCGCCACGGCCGCCGAAGATCACTCTGTCATCGACCTTGCGGAACCATTTCATCATGCGCCGGGTTTCGGTATAACTGCGACGGCCAACCAAAAGTTTGCGATCGACTTCGACCGGCAGGCGATCGGTGGCGATAATCGCACTGCGAAACGGAATGATGGTGCGTCTGAACGATCTGGTTGCCGCCGTCAGGTTGGAATAAGCATCGGTGCAAACAATCACCTGGCGCGCCATCACATTGCCACCGGGCGTCTCCAGCAATTGCCCTTGCGCTTCGCGCCTGATCCTCGTCACCGGGCTGTTTTCGAAGATATCGACCTTGCGCGCGGTCAAGCCTGCCGCCAGGCCGCGCACATAATTGAGCGGATGAATGGTGCCGGAGTCACGATTCAGAACGCCCCCTGTAAATACCGGCGAACCGGTTTCTTGCGCCACCTCTGAACGTGACAGCACCGAGATTGCGCGATCACCCAATTCCTGGCGCAGCCATGCCGCCTCGGCAGCGATGGCGTCTGCGGCGCGCGCGGTGTGCGCACAGCGCAAATTACCCGCACGCTCGAAACGCGCGCTGCCGATGCCAAGTTCGGCCACCAGTTCTTCAACTGTCGCCACCGAATCATGCGCGATCCGATGCATGCGCCTGGCAGTCTCGATGCCGTAAGAGCTGGCGATTTCCGGGAAAGAAATGCGGAACTTCGCCGACACCACGCCGCCGTTACGGCCGCTGGCTCCCCAGCCGATAGGGTTGGCGTCCAGCACCACTGCCTGGATGCCGCGCTGCTGCAGCGAATACGCCGCCGACAGGCCCGAGTAACCGCCGCCGACGATGGCGACGTCGGCTTTGATATCGGCATCCAGGCTGGCCAGCCGGGGCGCTGCCTCGGCGGTATGCGCCCACAATGAGTTGGCGCCTGGATTATTCGCTGGTCTGAGCATGGCTTCGTGAACTCCGCCTGACGTATTGCCTATGCATTTGTATGTACCAACCAAGTGTCGAATTAGGCACCGAAGGCGGCGTCGACTGCATCCGCCAGACCCTTGAGCGTTGAAAAATGAAAATCCGGGCGGGTAACTTGCGGCGGTACCGGCGATCCACCGAAACCGGCTTGTCCCTGGCGCCGCTCGATCCAGCACACCGAATAGCCGAGATCGCGAGCAACGCCGATATCATGGTGCTGGCTCTGTGCAACGTGCAGGATTTCATCGAACTTGTAACCGTGTGCCGACTGCCGGCCGCGATTGTAGGCAAAGAATTGCGGATCCGGCTTGGCCACGCCGGTGTCGTCGCAGGTAACCGTGTCGTCGAATGGATCGGCCAGCGTGTGCGCATAGCAAGACAGCGCAACGCGATCAGCATTGGTCATCGCCACCAGCCGGTAATGTTTGCGCAGGCGCTTGAGCGCGGCTACGGAATCGGCGAACGCCGGCCAGTTCAGAACCGCCAACTGAAAATCCTGCGCCTGATTCTGTTCGGTGGGCAGGTCCAGTTCCTTTGCCAGCGACAGATAGACATTCGCCATTTCCTTGCTGGAGCGGCCAGGGAAACGATCGCGCCCGCGCTTGTACGGCTCAAAAATCTGGTCGTCGCTTAACTTGGCCGCAGCCGGCCCGCCCAGGCGGCGCACCGCATCCAGAATGCCTGTTTCAAAATCGATGAGAGTCCCGACCACATCGAATGTCAAAACCTTGAAATTATCGAGTGACATGTTGCTGACCTTTCGCTGATTAATTAATGAGAAGATGGTGAGGCTGCCGGATCGTTCGATTTGGGTACGATGATGGTGTCCTCGGGATCGAGGATCATCATCATTTGTTCGCCGACTGCCGGAATTTGCATGCGCGCGGCGTGATGGTTGGGTTGACGCAGGCTGATGACGGTGCTGTCTGCCATCTTGACGAACACCTTCAGGCTCTCGCCTTGATAGACGACCTCCGTGACGCGGCAAGGAATGCGATTGACCGAGGCGTCTCTGCTGCCGTCGTCAATCAATAATTTTTCGGTTTGCAGCGCCAGCAATAGAGCCTCGCCGACGGGCAGCGGCCGCGCCGAACGCAGCGTCAGCGTGCCGAATTCGACCCGGTTGCTGTCAACCCGCGTCACCGGCAACAGTGTCGATTCGCCGATAAAACTGGCGACGAAAGAATCCGCCGGATGATCGTATAGCTGGCTCGGCGTGCCGATCTGAACCAGGTTGCCCTTGCGCAAAATGGCGACGCGATCGCTCATGGTCAAGGCTTCGCGCTGATCGTGCGTCACGTAAATGATGGTGGCGCCTAATTTTTTATGCAGCCGCCGCAATTCAAGCTGCATCGATTCCCGTAATTGCTTGTCTAGCGCCGACAGCGGTTCGTCCATCAAGATCAGACGCGGCTCGAATACGATGGCGCGCGCCAAGGCAACCCGCTGACGCTGGCCGCCGGACAGTTGTGAAATGCGCCTGTCCTGGTAGCCGCTCAACTCGACCATCGCCAGCGCCTCCGCCACTTTCGCGGGCCAGCCGGCCTTCGGCAGGCGGCGGGCGCGCAAGGGAAATGCGACGTTTTCACCCACCGTCATATGCGGAAACAAGGCATAACTTTGGAATACGATGCCGATGTCTCGCTTGTGCGGCGGCATGTAGGTAATATCGCGCTCGCCACTCCAGACTGAGCCAGACGAAGGTTGGACAAATCCGCCGAGAATGCCCAGCAACGTGGTTTTCCCCGACCCCGACGGCCCCAACAGTGAGACGAATTCGCCGGGCTCGACATCCAATGTTATGGCGTTCAACGCCACCATGTCACCGTAGCGTTTGCTGGCCGACCTGATGGAAACCCCGATGTTTGTGCGCGTTGTCATGTCTTCGATACTCCGCCGTGGATTACGATGCGATGAAAGTAATATAGGCCCAAAGAAGATGTCCGACAATTCAAAAATTGTTTGGTTGGCCATAACCTGATGTAATGGCAAAACCAAACAGGAACGGGGTTGGGACGGCGTCCGCCGGGGGGCAACGCCGCCTCTGGAATCTGCCCATGCCGAGCCTAGAGGCTGCAACGCCAGCCAAGTCTCTGCGAGCTTGCCTGACTCGGTACACGCTTAGGACATCGCGCGCATCTGATCGTCTGGCTACTTTCATCCCTGCGTAAACCTGGGTCGATCTGGTAGCCGGTCAATCGAGCCTAGTCAGATAACAGTCTCCAGATGCTCGCGAAGTCTCGCAATATCTCCTTCGACATCAGCCTGTTTCATGACGTCGTGAGAGGAAAATGATGGAAGGATTTCTGCGCCGCAAAACTTATAGTTGGCGGTATTGTTTACGAATACATCGTCGACTGATTTTCCTTGAAACAGCACCTGCCCAGCATCGCCGAATGCTTCTTCGGGGGCATTCCATGTCAAGGAAAGCATGTACTTCTTGCCCTGCATCTTCCCGCCAGTCCCGTACTGTTTACCAGGATCTTGCCGGCTGCGTCCGTCATCGATCAACATACTTTGTTGCACGAGGCCAGCGGTGAATACCTCATCGACGTACTTCTTGTATATCCACGGCATCCCGAACCAGTAAACCGGCGATTGCAGAATGATGATGTCTGCCCGGACGTGCTTTTGAACTTCGGCGTCGACATCGTAGCCGTCCTCAATATTCGTTTGTATGACTTGGTAGTCTCTTTTTTCCATTTCCTCCTTGATGATTCCGGCCATGGTCATGTTCAACTTGCCTGCGGAGATGCCTTGATAAAACTGGTGCGCGTTGATTATCAATACTTTTTTCATCGTTGATCCTATGTGATTGTCTGGGTGAATACGGCGTTAAATCGTTGTTTTGCGACTGCTATTTTGAGCCCGGCGGTGGCAGACAGGTTTGCCGGATTTGATCTTGTTATTGCCTGATTCAATCAATCAATAACGAATCGGGAAAGCCAGCCAAGCGATGGTGCTAAGCTTCGAACTGATGATTATTTATGGGAAGTCAACATGAATTCAGGAGAAAGAATGTCTTGGGCGAATGAAAACGATCTCGCTCAGCTGGTAGCTGGCATTGCCCAAACCGATGGGGATTACATTACTCAAATCCCGGCGCTGACGATTTATCGTCGTAGTGCAGTCACCGATCCAATGCAATGCATCTACGGTCTGGGGTTGGGTATAACGGTGCAAGGTGGCAAACGTGTCACGCTTGGCGATGAAATTTTTGACTATGGCCCCGGACAGTCGCTCGTCACGTCGGTTGACCTGCCAGTGGCGTCCTATGTTACGCGTGCAACCGCCGCCGAACCTTACCTGGGCGTTCGCCTTGAATTGGAGGGCCGCGCCATTGCCCAGGTGGCTGCCGAGATGGATTTTTCGGCGCCACTCAAGATAGCGGCCACCCGAGCAATGTCCGTGGTGAGATTGGACCAGGGTCTGCTGGATGCGCTGACCCGGCTGATTCGGCTGTTGGACGAGCCGCATTTAATTCCACTCATTGTGCCGCTGATCCAGCAGGAAATTATTATCCGGCTGCTGAATGGGGAGCATGGGCCGACGCTGCGTCATCTCGTCACGGTCGGTTCCCCGAGTCAGCAGATTGCCAAGGTAATCGCTTGGTTGAAGCAGCACTTTACGGACAATGTTCCGATCGACGATTTGGCCACCAAAGCCCACATGAGTCCATCCACCTTCCGACAGCACTTTCGTGCGGTAGCTGGCATGAGCCCTTTGCAATATTTAAAGCATCTACGCTTGCAGGACGCCCGGCAACTGATGCTTAACCAAGACCTGGATGCGAGTAGCGCCGCGCTGCGCGTAGGGTACGAGAGCCCCTCCCAGTTCAGCCGCGAATACACTCGTTTGTTTGGAGCACCTCCGCTAAGGGACATCAAACGGTTGCGGGAATCTGCCTGAGAAAAAAAGACCGACGACGATAAAACATAGGAATAGGCAAGAAAGGCGTCGAAACCGGCAAGCTCATCCCTTAGGCCAAGGCCCATAATTTTGACATTGGCCAGGGTAAATTTACTATGCCGCGCCCCACTCACACTATGGAGAACCACTATCCATGAGCACGCTCAACGTCAACGGTCGTCAGTACACAGTCGACGCCGACCCCGGCACCCCCGTCCTCTGGGCTCTACGCGACACGCTGGGCATGACCGGCACCAAGTTCGGTTGCGGCGCTGCGCTGTGCGGCGCCTGCACCGTGCATCTGGATGGCCAGGCTACCCGGTCGTGCATTACTCCTATCTCTGCTGCGGAAGGCAGGAAGATCACCACCATCGAAGCCACGACTGATGGCAGCGACCCGGTCGGCGCCGCGGTACACGCCGCATGGGTCAAGCACGACGTGGCGCAGTGCGGCTACTGCCAGAGCGGCCAGATCATGAGCGCGATCGCCCTGCTCAAGTCACTGCCCGCCGGCCAGCAACCCAGCGCCGACAAGATCGACGAGGCCATGGCTGGCAACATCTGCCGCTGCGGCACCTATGTTCGCATCCGCGCCGCCGTCGCCGACGCCGCCCGCACGATTGCTTGAAGGAGCTGCCATGTTGCCCGACATCGACGACCGCGATCTGCCGCGCGCCCTGCAGCGCCCCGTCGCGCGCAGTCAAACTGACAAAGCCACCGCGCTGCCGCGGCGCAGCTTCCTGAAACTGGCCGGGGCCGGCGGGCTCGTGCTCGGCGTCTTTCCGCACTTCGCAATGGCTGAGGTTGCCGGCCAAGGCGCACGCACGCTCAAGCCGACCGAACAGCCGTCGGCCTTCGTGCAGATCGCCGCTGGTGGCGAGGTCACGATAACGATCAACCGGCTGGAATTCGGGCAGGGCGTGCAGACCGCATTGCCGATGATCCTGGCGGAAGAGCTCGACGCCGACTGGAGCCTGGTGCGCAGCCGGCACGGCACCAGCGATGCCGCCTACGTCGATCCACTGTTCGGCATCCATCTCACCGGTGGTTCCCATTCGATCAAGAACAGCTTCACGCAGTATCGCGAACTCGGCGCGCGCGCCCGAGCCATGTTGCTGAGCGCCGCCGCGGCGCGCTGGAATGTGAGCGTCGACGCTTTGCGCACGGAGGCCGGCACGGTGCTCGGCCCCGGGGGCCGCAAGCTGAGTTACGGCGAACTCGCCGAGGCCGCCATGGCGCTGCCCGTGCCCGAGAAGGTT
Source organism: Collimonas sp. (assembly GCF_035566375.1). Taxonomy (GTDB): domain Bacteria; phylum Pseudomonadota; class Gammaproteobacteria; order Burkholderiales; family Burkholderiaceae_D; genus Collimonas. Next base: position 16,822 of record NZ_DATMRK010000043.1, on the reverse strand, counting down.
GCGCTGAAGGACCCCACGGATTTCCGCATCATCGGTCGCCCCACGCCGCGCCTCGATGCTGCGGCCAAGAGCAGCGGGCGGCAGGATTATGGGATCGACGTTCGACTGCCCGGTCAGCTGACGGCCGTAGTGGCGCGTCCGCCGGTGTTCGGGGCGCGTCTTGCCTCCGTGGACGACAGCGCCGCGCGCGCCGTGAAAGGTGTGAAGGCCGTGCTGCGCGTGCCGCTGGACCGCGGCGCCGAAGGCATGGCGGTCGTGGCGGACGGCTACTGGCAGGCCACCCAGGGCCGCGACGCGCTGAAGCTGCAGTGGGACACATCCATGGTGGAGAAGGTCGACAGTGAACGGCAGCTCGCGCAGTACCGCGAGCAGGCCGGTCGCCCCGGTCCGCGCAAGCTCGATGCCGACATGGCGCCGCTCGACACATCGCCCCGGCAACTGGAAGCCGAGTTCGTATTTCCTTACCTCGCGCACGCGGCGATGGAGCCTTTGAACTGCACCGTCGCACTCAGCGAGCAGAGTGCCGAACTGTGGGTTGGCAGCCAGTGCGCTGGACTGGACGCTGCCGCGGCGGCGCGTGTGCTGGGCCTCAAGCCCGAGCAGGTGGTGGTGCATGTGCAGATGGCTGGCGGCGGTTTTGGCCGGCGTTTCTCGAGTACGAACGATACCGTGGTCGAGGCCTGCGAAATCGCGAAAGCGGCGCGTGCCGCGGGGCTGAATGCACCGGTGCGCACGCTCTGGAGCCGCGAGGACGACATGCGCGGCGGCTTTTACCGCCCCATGCACCTGCACCGCGCCCGCATCGGCTTCGACGAACAAGGCAAGGTGCTGGCCTGGGACCACGTCATTGTCGGCCAGTCGATCACCACCGGCTCGGTGTTCGAGCAGTTCCAGGTGAAGAATGGCATCGACGCCACGGCGACCGAGGGCATGCGCGATCCCTATCCGCTGCCGATGCGCCTGACCGTGCATCATCCAAAACTCAACGTGCCGGTGCTGTGGTGGCGCAGTGTGGGTTCCACCCACACCGCCTTCGTGATGGAGACCTTGATCGACGAGATCGCACGCACCACGAACCAGGACCCGGTGGCCTACCGAATGGATCTGTTCGGCGACAAGCACCCGCGCCACCGCGCAGCGCTGCAGCTGGCGGTCGACAAGAGTAGCTACGGCAAGACGCCATTGCCCGCCGGCGGTGCCTGGGGCGTGGCCGTGCACGAGTCCTTCGATTCCGTGGTGGCCTATGTGGTGGAGGCCTCGATACGCGACGGCCGGCCGGCGCTGCACCGCGTGACCGCCGGGGTGCATTGCAATCTGGCGGTGAACCCGCGCACCGTGGAAGCCCAGGTGCAGGGCGCAGCCGTCATGGGCCTTTCGATGTGTTTGCCGGGTTCGGCCATCACGCTCAAGAACGGCGTCGTCGAGCAGAGCAACTTCAGCGACTTCACGGTGGCGCGCATCACCGACATCCCCGAGTTCGATGTCCACATTGTGCCCAGCGCCGAGCCGCCCACGGGCATGGGCGAACCCGGCCTGCCACCGCTGGCACCCGCATTCGCTAATGCCATCGCCCGGCTGACCGGCAAGCCGCTGCGCCAGCTGCCCTTCAATCTGGCCTGACCAGGCGGCGACCGGCTCGGCAAATTTTCCGACGATCCGCATCATCAATGAATAGAGCGATGACGTCATGACACCAGAAGCGAGCAAGCAAGTTTTGATCCGTTTCACGGACTTCATCAACACAGCGAGCGAGACGCTGGCCGCAGAACTCATTTCTCCGGATGCGATTTTCCGTGTGCCCGGACGCAGCGAGCCGATGCGGGGGCCAGCGGGCTATCTCGCAATCATCCATATGATGGGGGGAGGTTTCCCGGATATTCAATGGACGCTCGAGGAGATGGTCGCCGAAGGTGACAAGGTGGCTGCTCGCTTCACCATGCGAGGCACTCACCTCGGCACCTTCTTTGGCGCCCCATCGACTGGGAAGAAAATCGCGGTCCAGGCGCTGAATATCTATCGTCTGTCCGGCGGGCAGATCATCGAGGAAACGGGGCAACCCGATCTGCTCGGATTGCTTCAGCAAATCGGTGCGGTCCCTGCGAGGTAGCGCCCAAAGCGACCATCCGGCTTCTCGCCGCCCAGCGGTCACGGAGCGTCATCGATCGCGTGTCCGATCTCGCCAACGCCATCGCGCCGCTGACCGGTGAGCCGCTGCGCCAAGCATTCTTTCAAACATCGAAAGCAGGGTCAAACATGAGCAAGATTTGGTTCATCACGGGTGCCGGCAGCGGCATCGGCGCGGCAACTGCCGTGGCGGCACTGAAGGCGGGTGACCGCGTCGTCGCGACCGGCCGCAATCTCGACAAGCTGCGCAATGCGCTGCGCGATCTCGCGGGCAACAATCTTGCGTTCGTCCAGTTGGACGTCGCCGATGAGGCACAGGCGAAGCCTGCAGTCGACGCGGCGATAAAGGCGTTCGGACGCATCGATGTTCTCGTCAACAATGCCGGCTACAGCCTGCTCGGCAATTTCGAGGAGTTGAGCACCGTCGAGATCGAAAAACTGATGGCAACCAATTTCTATGGCGTAATGCACGTGATGCGCACGGCCCTTCCCGTGATGCGCAAGCAGCGGTCGGGGCGGATCATCAACATCAGCTCCCTTGCGGGCATCGTCGGCTTCAAGCACTGCGGAGCCTACAGCGCTGCAAAATTCGCAGTGGAAGGCCTGTCGGCATCAGTGGCCCACGAGGTCGAGCCGTTCGGCATCAAGATCACGACGGTCGAACCCGGCTTCTTCCGGACGGACCTGCTCGATGTCAGGAATGCCAAGTATGCCCGGAGCTCCATCGAGGACTACGTCGCGGGAGGCACTGCAGAAAATATGTGGTCAGGTTATCACGGCGCCCAGCAGGGCGATCCCGCCAAGCTCGGCGACATCCTTGTGAAGATCGCCGGGATGGACAATCCACCAAAGCAATTCGTGGCCGGCAGCGACGCGTTTGCGGTGGTCAAGCCGGCGCTTGAAGCCCGCCTTGAGGAACTGCGAACATACGAGGACCTGTCCAAGTCGACGGACGGCTCTGTCTGAATCGGTCTGAGAGCCACTGGCTACCGAGGGAAGACGGCGGGGGCGTCCGAACAGCGCGAGTGCAACCCGACTGCTGAGAGTGTGCACGAGGTGCCGCCATGGACTCCGAGGCCCCCGAAGTGGCAGGAGTGGTGTCCGCAGAACGATCTCGGGCGTCGAAGCGCCTGTAAGACAAAATCGCGAAAAATCCGGGCAAGTGCCGCCCGTCCGCCGCTAAACGAATCGCCTTAGGTTGCAAGATTCGGACTCAGAAGACACAAAAAAAACGTGACACTCTTATGTGTCCTTTTATGAGTCCCACGACACCCACAGAGTCGTCTATCTGCAAGGCCTATGAGCCAAGGTGCCCCGAGTTAGAAATGCAGTCACTTCCCGTTGCAGTAGCCAAACAGAACTTTCGACCCGTTCTTTCGCTAGGGCTGCGGACAACCCGGCAATAAGCTACGTTGTTGAACATGAGTTCGAGAGAGCGAACAGGATGTGATCGTCAAGCTCACTGAGATCTATCGGCGGAAGTGTCGCGTCCAAGCGTGAAAGGGCCTCAACCGCCCACTCGAATTCTATTCGAAATCGCATAGGAAACTCGTGTTCCGGATACATCGTGATCATAGCGTCGATGGTATCGCGACAGACCGTAGGCGGTATTTTAGGCGGCAACAGAACAGCAGGGTGAAGCCGTCCGCGCATTCCGAGTTCGCGGTATGTATGCCGATCCATTGCCGTGACTGCGCGGCGCACTAGGCCATCTGCGCAGATCTCACAAGCTTCTCGATTCGATCGAAGCTGGGTAAGCATTTCCGCCTTCGACCCGAAAGCTGCGCGGAAGCCACGGCGCCGAATTGCTTCGATCTCTTCGTTAATGCTTTCCACCCCGTAGACAAGCGAACGGCATGCCGCGTCTCGCCTCTGGTTCGGCCGAGGGCCGGGAAGGTAGCGGCTAACAATTTCAACTCGTTCCGGTTCGGCGCTCCCGACCTCGATCGACAGCATCCGATCATCCGACCCTCCACGCCGAACTGCAAAGTATATGGGACATCCTCCTTGAAGATAGACTAGGTCGTCACAAAACAAAGTGCGATTGGCGATGCTTTGTGCTGAACGCCACCGATCCTCCCTAAAAGAATCATCGAATCTCCGCGGAAAGACGTCATCCAAGAATTTCCTGACGTCCCGCCTCGGCGAATCGATCGAGGCCGGAGACAGGTTCATCATGGATAGGAAAACGCTGGAGCTTTTCAACGTGCTCGCTACGTAATTCCTGGCGAGCATGGGCTCGCCCCCCTCGAACAGCGGCCACCAGAACCTGCCGTCGAACGACCGCACGGAAAATTCTGATCTCGACGAGTTCACACCGGGGCTGACGCGACAGGTGACCGGCGCTTGCTCGGCCGTGACGGTCCGGATCGCCACCGTCCCGTTTTCCCAGAAAATTCCGTTTTCAGCCTTTAGGCGGCCCTGTCTGACAAACTCGACGGGATAGGGCACACACACGGCTACGAGTGTATCGCTCATCCGCGGATCCTGCCCGAGTGTTTGCACTGGGCTCGGAAGCCCGATGAGTTCGGTGAACTAGGGGCGTTGCGAAGCGGTAGCGCGACGGGTGACGACATTCTGCACTCTGGGGGACATCCCAGCCTAACACCCTGACGCTGCAGAATGCCTGCAGATGCAGTTAAAATTCGAAGTTTCTACCGCCTTGAGCGGCCCATTTTTCGATAACTGTTTCACCATGAACGCAGCAAGAAGGGCGTCCGCCTCTGGGCAGCGCGCCAATACATCAGCCAGCCGATGCGCGACGTCGCTCGGGCCATGACTCCGCGGAACATGGATGATCCTGCCGCGTACTAACCTCGCAGCTGCCGCAGTCAGTTAAAGGCCACCAACTAGGTCTCGCTCGGAAATAGAGAGATTTTCTATTCCGCGCCGCGAGAGGGGCGGTCGGCAGAACTTTTTGCTACCCATTTACCGACTAACGGTTGCAGGCTGGCCAGGACGCCAACCGACTCGTTCTTATAGCGCGATCGACTCGTTCCTAAAGTGTCGGCATAGCAATGACGGCTCACACCCCCGCCATCATCACATATTTGATCTCGACATATTCTTCCATGCCGTGGTGCGAGCCCTCGCGGCCGAGGCCGCTTTCCTTGACGCCGCCGAACGGCGCGACCTCGGTCGTGATCAGCCCGGTGTTGACGCCGACCATGCCGGACTCCAGCGCCTCCGCCACGCGCCAGACCCGGCCGAGGTCGCGCGCATAGAAATAGGAGGCAAGACCGAACGGCGAGGCGTTGCACATCGCGATCACCTCGGCCTCGTCCTTGAAGCGGATCACCGCCGCCAGCGGCCCGAAGGTTTCTTCGTGCGCGACCAGCGCATCCGATCCCACATCCGACAGCACCGTCGGCTCGAAGAAGGTGCCGCCGAGCGCGTGGCGCTTGCCGCCGGTGACGATTTTTGCGCCGCGCTTGACGGCGTCGGCGATGTGCCGTTCGACCTTGTCGACGGCCTCCATGTTGATCAGCGGCCCCTGCGTGACGCCGGCCTCGGTGCCGTCGCCGACCTTCATGGCCGCGGCTTTCTGCGAGAGTTTTTGCACGAACGCGTCGTAGACCTTGTCCTGCGCATAGATCCGGTTGGCGCAGACGCAGGTCTGGCCCATGTTGCGATATTTCGAGACCATCGCACCATCGACCGCGGCATCGATGTCGGCGTCGTCGAACACCACGAACGGCGCGTTGCCGCCGAGCTCGAGCCCGAGCTTCTTCACGCCGACCGAGGCCTGCTGATACAGAATCTTGCCGACCTCGGTCGACCCGGTGAAGCCGATGAAGCGCACCGCCGGATGTTCGCACAACACCTTGCCGATCGCGGAGGAATTGCCGGTCAGCACATTGAACACGCCCTTCGGCACGCCGGCCTTCTCCGCCAGCGCGACCAGCGCCAGCGCGGTCAACGGCGTCTCGTTCGCGGGCTTCAGCACCACGGTGCAGCCGGCCGCGAGCGCCGGCGACACTTTTCGGGTGATCATCGAGCAGGGGAAATTCCACGGCGTGATCGCGCCGCAGACGCCGATCGGCTGCCTGATCGCGAGCAGCCGCGCATCGGGACGCTGGGTCGGGATGGTCTCGCCATAGACGCGGCGGGCTTCCTCGGCGAAGAACTCGACATAGGCGCCGCCGATATCGATCTCGCCGAGCGCCTCGGTCAGCGGCTTGCCCTGTTCCGTCGTGAGGATCAGCGCCAGATCCTCGCGGTTGGCAATGATCAGCTCGAACCATTTACGCAAGATGTTGGAGCGCTGCTTGGCGGTGAGTTTTGCCCAGGCCGGAAAGGCGCGCTCGGCGGCTTCGACGGCCTGTGTCGTCTCGGCCGTGCTCATGACCGGCACTTTGGCGAGCTCAACGCCGCTGGCCGGGTTGGTCACGGCGCGCTTTGGCGTGCCGATCCAGGCGCCGTCGATGTAGCACTGCTCGCAGAGCAGCGAGGGATCTTTCAGGCGGTCGCGGAGCGTAGGCGCGGAGCCTTGGGCGGCGCGGGCTGTGGCAGGCGGGTTCATGCGTTGCTCCCGGGTTTCTCTTGGGCGTTTGAGCCGACTATAGGCTCAATCCGCCCACAATGCATCGGGATGCCGCAGCGCCTGCCTTTCAAGCAATTTTGAAGTTCGCGCCGGAAGGCGCAGCCGCTCAGGCCGCGCCGCTGATATAGGTTTCGCGCCGGCCGATCATGCGCTCCGCCGCCGCCTTGGCGTCCGCCTTGGTCGAGGTCGCACATGTGCGATATTCGAGGTCTGCTTGAGCGGCCGCATCGCGCCGACCGAACCAGGATTTGCCGCCGACCGGCAACAGCGCCAGCGCCTGCGCCACATTGTCGACCGCACCGAACGAGTGCAACGCGCCGGTGCCCGCATGGCGTACCTCATAGAGGCCGGGCGTGATCGGCGCCTCGATATTTTCGCCGCGCCCCGCCCGGGGATAGCGCTTCCATTCACTCCAGGTCGAAATCATTGCAATCCCCTGGCGGCACGCGGCCGCAATCAGCCAAATGAAAAATTATTCGGCCAGCCGGCATCCGCCGATCTGGCCGTGTTCTGAACGCCTTACCAAGCAATGAGACTGAATCGAACGCACAAAACAGCATAACGCCGATGTGCCGCGGACACCCGTTGCTGAGAGCCGATTTCACCAGAAAATATGGTGGGTGTGGCCGTTCGGCACCGCCCGCCCCCACATTTTTTTGAACGCTTTTTACCTCCGATCACGGGATCGCGAGGCTTGCCGGGCGCGCCACGGGGGAGGAAGATCAATTTTCTATTAAAATAACAACCTGGAGGAAACCATATGCAGAGCCAAGCGCAGATCGATCAGCTCTTGCGTGAGAAGGCAGACGCCAAGGAAATTCCCGGCGTGGTTGCGATCGCCGCCACCGGCAACGACATCCTCTACCAGGGCGCGTTCGGCAAGCGCGACCTGTCCAACGACGATGCGATGACGCCAGACAGCGTGTTCTGGATCGCATCGATGACCAAGGCGATCACAGCGGCGGGTGCGATGCAGCTGGTCGAGCAAGGCAAGCTGGCGCTCGACGCGCCGATCGGCGCATTGTTGCCGGATCTGGCCTCGCCCCAGGTGCTCGAGGGCTTCGATGCGAGCGGCGAGCCGAAGCTGCGCCCGGCGAACAACCCGATCACGCTGCGCCACCTCATGACCCACACCGCCGGCTTCGCCTACCACCTGTGGAACGGTGATGTGGCCGCGTATCTCGAAAAGACGGGCCTGCCGCCGATCACCACCTGCCAGAACGACGCGCTGAAGCTCCCGCTCACGTCAGACCCCGGCACACGCTGGGAATACGGCATCAACATCGATTTCGTCGGCAAGGCGATCGAGGCCGTCAGCGGCAAGCGGCTCGATGCCTATCTGCGCGACCACATGCTTGTGCCGCTTGGCATGAACGACACCGCCTTCAAGATCGGCGATGACCAGCGCAAGCGGCTGGTCGGCATGCATGTGCGCGGCGAGGACGGCACGCTTTCGCCGCTCCCCTTCGAGCTCGAACAGGACCCGGAATTCCACATGGGCGGCGGCGGGCTCTATGGCACTGCTCCCGACTACATCAAGTTCTGCCAGATGATCCTGAACAAGGGTCGAGGCAACGGCAACCAGGTGCTGAAGCCCGAGACAATCGAGCTGATGAGCCAGAACCACATCGGCGAGCTCGTCATGACGAAGATGACGTCGGCGGCCGCGATCTACACCAACGATGTCGATCTCTATCCGGACATCGTGAAGAAATGGGGCCTGAGCTTCGTGATCAACACCGCGATGACGCCGGAGGGCCGCAGCGCCGGCAGCCTTGCCTGGGCGGGCCTCGCCAACACCTATTTCTGGATCGATCCGGCGCGCGACGTTACCGGCGTGATCCTGATGCAGGTGTTGCCGTTCGCCGACCAAAAGTGCCTGGAAGCCTTCGCCGGCTTCGAGCACGGCGTCTATGCCGGGCTCGATGCGGCCGGCGGCCGGCAGGCGGCGTGAGTCACCACCACGGACGCTGCAATCCCTCCCCCTGATGGGGGGAGGGTCAGGGAGGGGGTCATGATCCCCTCCCGCTTTGCCCTGACGAGCAAAGCGACCTCCCCTTTTCAAGAGGAGGTTTGGACCGACGAAGGGCCCACCGTAAGTCGGGCCTGTTCGAACAGCGCCGGCGACCTATGATGCGGGTCAAGAGCTGAGCAGACACCACCGACGCCGACCGCGTCGCATGTCTGCGCCAAGGAGGAGCGGAACCTTGACTGAGGGAGCAGACAGCTATGTGTGCGGCACGGCCAGCGCGCCGCTCTTGGGCGATACAATCGGACGCAGCCTCGATCTCGCGGCGGCGCGGTGGAGCGAGCGCGAGGCGCTGGTGTCGCCGAGCCACGGCGTGCGCTGGAGCTGGACCGAATTCGCGGAAAAGGTCGAGGCGCTGGCGGCGGGCTTTCTCGCGCTCGGCCTCGCCCGCGGCGAGCGCATCGGCATCTGGTCCCTGAACCGGCCGGAATGGACCTTGACGCAGTTTGCCGCCGCCAAAGCCGGGCTCATCCTGGTCACGATCAATCCCGCCTACCGCCTGACCGAGCTTGAATTCGCGCTGCACAAAGTGGGCTGCGCCGCGGTCGTCACCGCGACCGCGTTCAAGACCTCCGGCTATATGGAGATGCTGAACACGCTGCTGCCGGAGCTCGCAACCTCGCGTCCGGGCCATCTGGAAGCGGCACGATTGCCGGACTTGCGCGCGGTGATCCAGATCGGCGGCCCGAAATGCCCCGGCACCATCGCGTTCGACGAGGTCGCGCAGATGGGCGGCGCGCGACATCGCGAGCAGCTGGCTGCGCTCGGCCGCGAACTGCAGTTCGACGACCCGGTCAATATCCAATTCACGAGCGGCACGACGGGATCGCCCAAGGGCGTCACGCTGACGCATCACAACATCCTCAACAACGGCTATTTCACCGGCCGCGCCATGCGCCTCTGCGAGCACGACCGCATCTGCATTCCGGTGCCGCTCTATCATTGTTTCGGCATGGTGATGGGCAATCTCGCTTCCGTGACCCTCGGCGCCACCATGGTCTATCCCGGCGAGGGCTTTGATCCGCTCACGACATTGCAGACCATCGCGCAGGAAAAATGCACGACGCTCTATGGCGTGCCGACCATGTTCATCGCCGAACTCGATCATCCGGAATTTGCGCGCTTCGATCTCACCTCGCTGCGCACCGGCATCATGGCCGGCGCGCCTTGCCCGATCGAGGTGATGAAGCGCGTCAACAGCGCGATGAACATGCGCGAGGTGACGATCGCCTATGGCATGACGGAGACCAGCCCGGTCTCGTTCCAGAGCGCGGTCGATGATCCCTTGGAGCGGAGGGTGTCGACGGTCGGGCGCATTCATCCCCATGTCGAGGTCAAGGTGGTCGATCTCGAAGGCCGGATCGTCAGACGCGGCGAAAGCGGCGAGCTCTGCACCCGCGGCTACAGCGTCATGCTGGGCTATTGGGACGAAGCGGAAAAGACCGCCGACGTCCTGGACCGCAACGGCTGGATGCACACCGGCGATCTCGCCACCATCGACGATGAGGGCTATTGCAACATCGTCGGCCGCATCAAGGACATGGTGATCCGCGGCGGCGAGAACCTCTATCCGCGCGAGATCGAGGAGTTTCTCTACCGCCATCCGAAAATCCAGGACGTCCAGGTGTTCGGCGTCGCCGACGACCGCTATGGCGAAGAGCTCTGCGCCTGGGTCAGGACGCGGGCGGGCGAGACGCTGACGGCGGACGAGGTGCGCGCGTTCTGCCAGGGCCAGATCGCGCACAACAAGATCCCGCGTTATGTCGATTTCGTCGACGAATTCCCGATGACGGTGACCGGCAAAATCCAGAAATTCATGATGCGGCAGCAGGTCGAAACGCGGCTCGGACTGAAGGCGGCCAAGACGGCGTGAATTCTAGCAGGTCATTCCTGGGCGATGCGAAGCATCGAACTATGGTGCGCAATTGCGCACCTGAGAATCTCGAGATTCCGGGTTCGGCTCTTCGAGCCGCCCCGGAATGACAGGGCAACAAGCGGCAGGAGCCCTACACCGGCAAGCCGTTCTGCTGCGCCAATTGCTTCAGCGACACCTGCGGCCGCGCACCGATGTGCTGGATCACCTCGGCGGCCGCGAGCGCGCCGAGCCGCCCGGCGTTCTCGTGGCCGGCGCCACGCACCAGGCCGAACATGAAGCCGGCGGCGAACAAATCGCCGGCGCCCGTGGTGTCGACGATGGTCTCGACCGGAAACGCCGGCACCGCGATGACGCTCTCGCCCGATGCAACCACGCAGCCTTTCTCGCTGCGGGTGACGACGCCAAGCTTGGCGTCCTTGCGCAGCTGGCCGAGCGCACCGTCGAAGTCCGAGGTCTGGTACAGCGAATGCAGCTCCGCCTCGTTTGCAAACACGACGTCCACCGTGCCGCTCCGCATCAGCGCGAGAAATTCGCCACGATAGCGATCGACGCAGAATGCATCCGACAGCGTCAGCGCCACCTGGCGGCCGGACTGGTGCGCGATCTGCGAGGCCTTGACGAAAGCGTCCTTGGCGTTCTTCGGGTCCCACAGATAGCCTTCGAGATAGATCATCCGGCTCGCGGCAATCTCGCCGGCATCGATGTCGGCCGGAGTCAGGTCCTGGGCGGCGCCGAGATAGGTGTTCATCGTGCGCTCGCCATCGCCGGTAACGAGAATGTAGCAGCAGCCCGTGGCAGGGCCGTCGGATGCCGGCCTGGTCTCGAAGGCGACGCCCGCGGCGCGGATGTCGTGGGTATAGAGCCGGCCGATCTGGTCATCCTTGACCTTGCCGACATAGGCCGCGCGCGCCCCCAGGCTCGCGATCCCGACAATGGTATTGGCACCCGAGCCACCGGACATTTCGGTCGCCGGCCCCATGTCACGGTAGATCGCGGCCGCCCCCGCCTCGTCGATCAGCGCCATGCTGCCCTTGGTCATGTTGTGCTTGAATAGAAAACCCTCGTCGGTCCGCACCAGAACGTCGAAAAGCGCGTTTCCAATCCCAAGAACGTCGTATTTGGCGTCAGTCATTTACCAAGTCCCGTTGTGGTGATTGTGATCGGCCAGAAAACCCGGCCAGAAGATGGTTTGCGGCCTATCACGAGGCCCCATTGAACGGCAAGCGGCCAACGCTCATAGACAACAGATGATCCGCTCTTTCCTGACCGTCTCGATGGGAACACTGGCCTCGCGGCTGCTCGGTTTTTTACGCGATGCCATGATCGCGGGCCTGCTCGGCACGGGCCCGGTGGCGGACGCCTTCCTGGCCGCGTTCCAGCTGGTCAATGTGATCCGGCGCCTGCTCACCGAAGGCGCGCTCAACGCCGCGCTGGTGCCGGCGTGGCTCAAGCTGCGCGAGACCGAAGGCGCGGATGCGGCCGCCCGCTTCGCCGGCCGCGTGCTCGGGACCGTCAGCGTCGCGCTCGCCGCGGTGACGCTGCTGATCGGTGTCGCGATGCCGCTCATGATGTCGGCGCTGGCGCCGGGATTCCTCGGCCATGCGACGCTGCAGTTCGCCGTCGATGATGCGCGGCTGATGCTGCCCTATCTTGCCTTCGCCGGTCCCGCCACCGTGATGCTGGCGCTGGCGAGCGCGCAGGGCCGTTTTCTTCTGACGGCGTTTTCGCCGCTCTTGTTCAACATCGCCCTCATCGCCGTGATGGCCGCGCTGATCGTCGCGCGCCACGACGCCGCGACCTGCGCGCTCGTGCTGGCCGCCACCGTCGGCGTCGCGGGCCTGCTGCAACTCGGCATCCTGGTGCTGCGCCGCGACGGCAAGGCGGCGGCGCGCCCGACGGTCTCGTTCGATGCGCCGATGCGCGGTTTCCTCGCGCGCGCGCTCCCCGCGATGGTGGCGAGCGCCGGTCCCCAGTTGCTGGCGCTGGCCGGCGCCGTGATCGCATCCGCCTCGCCTTCGGCGGTGTCGTGGCTCTATTTCGCCAACCGCCTGGTCGAGCTGCCGCTCGGCATTGTCGGCGTCGCCATGGGAACGGTGCAGGTCGCCGAACTGGCGCGCGCGGTCCGCGGCGGTGAAGCCCGCGCCGTCACCGAGGCGGAATCCCGCGGCCTCGAACTGGCCGCGGGACTGGCGCTGCCGGCGACGCTCGGATTGATCGTGCTCAGCGCGCCGATCGTGCGGCTGCTGTTCGAGCATGGCGCGTTCACGGCAGCCGACAGCTCAGCCACCGCGCGGGTGCTGATGGTTCTCGCGCTGGCGCTGCCCGCTCATGTGCTGGTGAAAGCGCTCTCGCCGGCCTTCTTCGCCCGCGAGGACACGACGGCACCGCTGCTTGCGACGATCAAGGGCATCGTGGTGGCGATCGTGACCGCGCTGCTGCTCGGTCATTTCTTTGGCGCGGCCGGGATCGCCGCCGGGATCGCGTGCGGGGCCTGGAGCAATGCGGCGAGCCTGGTGCGGCACGGTGCTGCGACGTTCGGGTTTTCGATCGACGCCGCGGCGCGGCGGCGCCTGCCGCGCATCGTCGCGGCGGCGCTGATCATGGGCGGGCTCTTGTGGCTCGCGGAAGGCTTCGTCCCCGCGTTCACGCACGCGCTCGCGCAAGCCGCCACCCTGGCCGGTGAGATCGCCGCCGCTCTGGCAGTCTACGGCGCCTTGCTGACGCTGTTCGGCGTCACGAGCTGGCCGAAGGCAGTTCAAGCCATCAGGCAAACGCGATCCCGCGACTTGCGCGCGTGAGCCGAGCATGGCAAACGACGCGCGGCGCATGATCCGGAAAAGTGGGTACCGGTTTTCCGAAAAGATCATGCGCAAGAATAAGCATCTGGAAGGCTACCATGGGTTTCGTGGAACGGGTTTTTTCGGGCGTCCAGCCGACGGGCAATCTGCACCTTGGCAACTATCTCGGCGCGATCGTCAACTTCGTGAAGATGCAGCAAACCCATAACTGCATCTATTGCGTGGTCGACATGCATGCGCTGACCCAGCCTGTCGACGTGTGGGGTGGCCCGGCCGACCTCGCGCGCAACACCCGCGAGGTCACCGCCGCGTTCATCGCCGCCGGCATCGATCCGAACAAGCACATCGTTTTCAACCAGAGCCAGGTTTCCGGGCATGCGGAGCTCGCCTGGATCTTCAATTGCGTGGCGCGGGTCGGCTGGCTGAACCGCATGACCCAGTTCAAGGAGAAGGCCGGCAAGGACCGCGAGAACGCGTCGGTCGGTCTCTATGACTATCCGGTGCTGATGGCGGCCGACATCCTGCTCTACCGCGCCACCCATGTGCCGGTCGGCGAGGACCAGAAGCAGCATTTGGAGCTGTCGCGCGACATCGCGCAGAAATTCAACAACGATTTTGCCGACTCGATCCGCGGCCATGGCTTCAATGACGGTCGTTATTTCCCGCTGCCCGAGCCGCTGATCACGGGTCCGGCGACGCGCGTCATGTCGCTGCGCGATGGCACCAAGAAGATGTCCAAGTCGGACGCGTCGGACTATTCACGAATCAACCTCACCGATGACGCCGATACCATCGCCCAGAAGATCCGCAAGGCGAAGACCGATCCGGAGCCGCTGCCTTCGGAGGAGAAGGGCCTGGAGTCCCGCCCCGAGGCCGACAATCTGGTCGGCATCTATGCGGCGCTGTCCGGACGGGCCAAGGCGGACGTGCTGCGCGAGTTCGGCGGCGGCCAGTTCTCGGGCTTCAAGAACGCGCTGGTCGAGCTCTGCGTCGCCAAGCTGGCGCCGATCGCCGACGAAATGATGCGTCTGGTCGCCGATCCCGGCCATGTCGACGCGATCCTGATCGAGGGCGCCGACCGCGCCCGCGCCATTGCCGCCGAGACCATGAGGGCGACCCAGGATATCGTGGGCTTCGTTCGCAAGCGATAGCGCAGGCCCGGCGGAGTGGGATCCGGTTCGCCGAACAGGACATGCGCCAACACGAGAATCTACGGGAAGCGCCGTAGTAGATCGGATCCATACACCCTCTCCCAATCGGAGAGAGAGTATGGCAGCATGTTCCGGTCCCGCCGCTTGGCTGCCGCACCGGGGTATGCATGGCCACCCGACGACGAAGTTACGAAACCGGTCACAGGCCGAAATGTCTCGTGATCGTCGACGACAGCGCGGAAGGCGATCGCGCGGTCTATTACGCCAGTCGCTGGGCGGTGCGGAGCGGTGGCGGCGTGGTGATGCTGCGCATTATCGAGACCGAGGACCAGAACCAGCAATGGCTCGGGGTCGCCGACATCATGCGGGCCGAAGCCCATGAGGAGGCCAACACCGCGCTCGATCGCGCCGCCGGCCGCGCCAACGGTATCGCCGGGATCACGCCCGAACGCCTGATCCGCGAGGGCGATCCGATCGAGCAGATCCTGGCCGCCATCGACGAGGACATCGACATCGCCATGCTGGTGCTGGCCGCCAATCCCGGCGCCGAAGGCCCGGGCCCGCTGGTGGCGCTGATCGCAAACGCGGTCGGCTCGTTTCCCGTGCCGGTCATGATCGTGCCCGGCGACTTCGCGGACGCGGATATCGACGCGCTGTCGTGAGTTGCATCTGCGCGGTGAGATGAAAGCGATCTGGAACAATGCGGGAGTTGCGCTCCCTGTCCCCGCTTGCGGGGAGAGGTAAAATCCCGTCCGCAGACCAAGCCGATCAAGCCAAGAAATGCAGGGCAGGCCTTCGCCGGGGAGGGTGCCGGAAAACGTCCTTGATCCGTGCCTTTCCGAGGGCCATCTGCTATGCAGACCCACGCGCCGGCCTTGAACCGGCGACGCCGGAGAGAACCATGTTCATTCAGACCGAAGCCACTCCAAATCCCGCCACCCTGAAGTTCATCCCGGGCCGCGTCGTCCTGGACGGCGGGCCGATGCAATTCACCACCCCCGCGGAGGCCGTCCGCTCGCCGCTGGCCGAACGGCTGTTCGCCGTAGCCGGGGTCACCGGCGTGTTCTACGGCTCCGACTTCATCACCGTGACCAAGAACGAAGGCGACTGGCAGCACCTGAAGCCGGCGATCCTCGGCGCGATCATGGAGCATTACATGTCCGGCGCCCCGCTGCTGGCCGACGGCGTCGCCGCCAGCGATGAGGCGCGCGAGGAGGACGACGAGTTCTTCGACGAAGCCGACGCCGAGACCGTCGACATGATCAAGGACCTGATCGAGACGCGCGTACGCCCGGCGGTCGCCAGCGACGGCGGCGACATCACCTTCCGCGGCTTCAAGGACGGCATCGTCTATCTCAACATGAAGGGCGCCTGCTCGGGCTGCCCGTCCTCGACCGCGACGCTGCAACACGGCATCCAGAACCTGTTGCGCCACTTCGTGCCCGACGTGGTCGAAGTCCGCCCGATGTGACGGCGGGCATCGCAAGGCGCGGATGCGACGCTAGCGACGAGACGCCGTCATCCCGGGGCGATGCGAAGCATCGAACTATGGTGCGCAATTGCGCACCTGAGGATCTAAAGATTCCGGGTTCGGTCCTCCGGACCGCCCGGGAATGACAGCAAACCCTACCCCGTCCGCCCGATGTCGGCGGCTTCCGCCGCGGCGCGGCGCATGCTCGACGACATGTCGTTGGTGACCGTGCTCTGCTCCTCCACCGCGACCGCGGTCGAGGACACATAATCGCTGACGCCCTGGATCGCGGTCTTGATCACGTTCAGCGCGCCGACCACGTCGGACGAAATCCCGGTCAGATTGCCGATCTCGCTGCCGATCTTGTCGGTGGCCTGCTTGGCCTGGTTGGCGAGATTCTTCACCTCGGCGGCAACCACCGCAAAGCCGCGGCCGGCATCTCCCGCGCGCGCCGACTCGATGGTCGCGTTCAAGGCGAGAAGGTTGATCTGGCCGGTGATGTCGCCGATCAGCTCCACGATGCTGCTCATCGATCCGGCCGCCGTCGACAGCCGCTGCGCCTGCTGGTCGGCAATCTCCACGCGCTCGACCGCGCTGGCCGCGGTCTGCCTGGATTTCGTCATCGCTTCGGAAATTTCGCGGACTGATGACGAGAGCTGCTCGGCTCCGGAGGCGACCTGCTCCATCATGCCGCGCACCTTTTCGCTCTTCATCCGCGCGATCACCTGCGCCGTCGTCTCGGTCGCGTATTTCACCACCTTGTAGGGCTTCCCATTGAGGTCCCGGATCGGATTATAGGAGGCCTGGATCCAGATCTCCTTCGCGGCCTT
>NZ_DATMRK010000042.1:0-49885 GCF_035566375.1 Collimonas sp. | reverse complement strand
GCAATTCCATTCTGTTTACCCCAATCAAGCATTGCCCCCTCTTTTTCAGTTGCAGGAACTTGATCGTCTTCCATGTCATCAGCAGTCGGCTGCACAAAAAAATGCAACGTCACAATGGCAGATTTTTCAGATTGGGATTTGGAAGCGAACAGAGGTTTCGCCGTGAACTTTTTCTCATTTATGGAAAAAGCTATATCTTCAAATTGCTCGTTGAATAGCAGCACTGTCGGATCGGATTCCAGCTGAACCCATAGGTCATAGGCACTGTGTCCGTAGCAATACACGCGTCGATGTACCTTACGGGAATATGGAATATAGAGATGGCTACTAAAATTCTCCCGCTGACTGCTAGGCAGTACGCAGAACAATTCTTCAATTAGCTCGGAAGAGTTTCGCCGTGCCATGGATGGTCCGTCAAAAAAACTCGAAACTTCTTCCATTATGTACGTAAATTTTGGTAATTCAAGTTTTACCAAAGTTTACGTACATCACCTCAAATATCTTGACGAATCAATAGCTTACAAGATCATTCCTGTTCGTGGATTTTGGTAAGAACGCGAAAGTCCGTCGAGTTTTAATAACGTCTGTCTAGAACGCGGCGCTCTAAAGTAAATCTATGTCGTTTTGGATAGTAAAGGCATTCGTTGGAGTGAAATCAAGGATCAGGCCTTCCGTGGGCGGTCATGCTTATGGCCACCCACGGCAAGATCAAGGCGCCGCGAGCGCGACATCTGCACCAGCAGCACTAATGTTCCCAGACCAGCAACTCCGGCGCCGGCCAATCCGACGAACGAAATGCCCACCGTGCCGATCGTAGTTGCCCCCAGCAGCGAACCCAAAGCGATGCCCGAATTGAATCCAGCGATATTCAGACCGGCAGCGACCCCGTGGGCTCTTGGCGCATGGACCTCGGCAATACCAATCAATCGAGCTTGCAGCGCGGGCACCGCAGCATAGCTCAGCACTCCAAGCAGAGCGACCAGCACGGCCATGCCCACCGGCGAATACGCTAGCAACCACATACCGAACACCACGCCTGCGATGCCTGCGACGATGATCAGGCTGGCTCGATCAGCGCCGAGGCGATCCGTCATCCGGCCACCCATGATGCTCCCAACCGCTGCCAGTACGCCATAGATGAGCATGAAAATACTGACCGTGCTCATGCTGATGGAGGTGACCTGGACTAGGAGCGGCGCGATATACGTGTATGCGGCAAACGATCCGGCGTAGGCCATAACGGTCACCAAGGTGCCGCCGAGAAGCTTGGGGTTGAGAATTGCGCGCAGTCCGTGAAGCGCGGCGCCGGCTGACGCGTCACCGCCATCCTTAGCCGCTTCCCTCATCCCGAAAAGCAGGCCGAAGAAGCCGAGCATCCCGAACGCAGCAATCGCCATGAAAATGGGGCGCCACGAAAGGACGCTGCCAAGATAGGTCGCGACCGGAACGCCGACGGCTAGCGCCAAGGTTCACCGCCACGCCAAGACCGCAATCCCAAAGGGCCGGTAGCTCCTTCCGCCCTCCCCCTCTTTGGGGGCAATAGATGTCTCAGCCAATTGATGAGAATTTTTGAATTTAGTCACTTTTCCCAGACTTGCTATCCGATTGCGTGCGATTTTCCATCCATTTCAATGGCTAGGTCGACTTGTGGCACTACAGAGATCTATATTTTTCATACGTTTATCATTTTATTTGCTCCTGGCATAGCACGTGCTTGTCGATAAGTAGCAAGGGTGCACGAAAACCTTGCCCAATAAATTAAAAAGGAGACAAATGGATATTCAGCGACGTTATTTCCTGCAGAAAACTGGCAAATACGCAGCCCTGGCGGGAGTTGGCACAATCGTGCCAGAGGCTTTTGCGAGAACGACTCCTAGCGCTGCCATGGGGCACATTTCAATTACGGAAATGTCTCGCCGACTCGCTGTTGGCTCCTTGAGCAGCCGCCAATTAGTTGAGGAAGCACTAGCCGCCATCAGCGATCCAAATGGAGAGGGCTCACGCGCCTTCCTGACCGTCTACGCCGAACAGGCTCGTGCCATAGCGACCGAGATCGATGCGCAGCGTCGTCGTGGAATTGTTGCCTCCCCTATTGCTGGCATACCTATTTCAATCAAAGATCTGCTCGACGAGGCCGGACAAACTACCCTTGGAGGCTCCACTGTTCTGATCGGCCAGCCCCCGGCGTTGGTTGATTCGACCGTAGTGGCTAGATTGCGTAAGGCCGGTGCAGTCATCATCGGGCGCACCAATACGGTCGAATTTGCCTACACAGGGCTGGGTATCAATCCGCACTACGGTACTCCGAAGAATGTTTATGATCGTGCTACCGGCCGCATTCCCGGCGGTTCGACATCAGGCGGCGGTATATCGGTGGCTGACGGCATGGCTGCCGGCGCTATCGGAACCGATACCGGCGGCTCGCTGCGCATTCCTGCCGCGCTTAACGGCTTGGTCGGATTCAAGCCGACGCAACGTCGCGTGCCGCGCGAAGGCGTGATGCCACTATCGACCACCTTGGATTCGGTAGGCCCGATCGCCTGGAGTGTTGCCGACTGTGCGTTGCTGGATGTCGTACTCACAGGCGACGCCGTTCGATTACCTCGCGCGCCCGCATTGCGCGGACTACGCGAACTACGCGGACTACGACTAGCAGTACCAAAGACATTCTTCCAGAATGATTTGTCCGACCCTGTAGCACGTGCATTCACGACAGCGTTGGCGCGGCTGTCGGCGGCGGGAGCAATCATCGTTGAATTGCCGATGACCGAGTTTGCGCAGGCGCCGAACATCAATCCACGAGGCATGATCACGGCTTCAGAGGCCTATGCGTGGCATCGCAAATATATTAAAGACGGGGCAGATAAATACGATCCAAGAGTGCTCGCGCGAATCAAAACTGGCGAGACCATCAGCGCGCCAGACTATGTTGAACTTCTGACGCTGCGGCGCGAATTCATCCTCTCGATTAACCGAGCCGCGGCTGGCTATGATGCGATGCTGATGCCGACAACACCAGATATTGCGCCACCCATCGCCGATGTGATCAAGGATGACGAGAGCTACTATCGCTTTAACGGACGCATGCTACGTAATCCATCGGTGGTCAACTTGTTCGATGGCTGCGCGCTTTCGATACCATGCCACCAGGCGGGCGATGCACCGGTCGGACTCATGATTGCGGGCACTCAAAATACCGATCACCACATTCTCTCGGTAGGACGCGCGGTGGAAGCCGTTGTTTCTCCGTCTCGAAGCTGACGTAAGCCTCCCGGCAAGACCGCTTGGTCGAGCCGGGAAGTACGTAAAGTGCGACGGCACACGAGATGCCTGGCCAGCTGCCGTTCAAACTGACGTAAGCCAGCGATTAATTACACAGACTCAGCCATGCTTGTGACCGCGATCGCCACAACGAGCGCCGTTGTGGTTATCGTCGTTCCAGGACGAGCCTCGAATCAGGCTGCAAAAATTGAGGCGCTTATAGCTGGGATCCTTGAGCGCCAGCACGTCGGCCTTGACGTTACCAAAGGTCGTCTCGGGCTTGTGAATCGTGCCTTTTGCGAATGCGTCGATAATGCCTTCTTTAAATTTCGAGCCGCGAGGGTGCGCTTGCACCACTTGATTTCGCTGATCTTCGGTGAAATCGTCGTACGCGATTCCTAGCACGTCCATTTCAACACCTGCCGTTACCAGAGCCACAACGGATTTCTTGTATTGTGGAATCCCCGGCGTTGTGTGCAGCGCGATGGCATCCCATACCTGTTCAATGTCGTGCTCAGCAACGCCATACCCCGCCAGGAAGTCGCGGGCGGCATTCGCACCATCTACTTCGAAACGGGCGTGTTTGCTGCTATATGCATCCATTAACCCCATGTCATGGAACATTGCCCCCACGTAGAGCAGCTCCGGGTTGTACTTTAACTGTTTGCGCTCACCGGTTAGTGCCCCAAATAAAAACACACGGGTCGAGTGATGAAACAACAAGTCGGATTCAATGTCTCGAACAAGTTGCGTTGCTTCCCGCGCCATCTTGCTGTCGGGGATCTTGATACCGGCGATCATGGTGTGCATTACATTCTCCAGGTTGGGCTTCGCCGATTGCAGGATCGGTCGAAGCAAGGTCGGTGCGTGCCGAGGTGACGACAACGCTGTGTCGGACTGACATGCAAACTATCCAAGCCACTTTAAATGGCGCCCGGTTTCGAGACAATGCAAAGCATGCGTTGTACACTGCCAGGCGTACGGCATATCCTGCCATCGCGACTTTTCTTTCCGTGCAAGCTGGACTAAGGAAATTGCTCCCCAAAGGCGTTTTCGATGCACACTCTGGCTATTGCTATCTTTCCGGGCGTCCAGGCACTCGATGTTGCCGGGCCTGTCGATGTCTTCGCCGAAGCGAACAGCTTCGTTGCCCCTGGCGATGGGTATGCGATTACTTTGGTGAGCGCCGCCGAAGGCGTTGTACGTGCCTCGAACGGAATGCGCATGTTGGCGGACACGACTTTCGCCGAGGCGAACGCGCGCTACGACACGGCGTTAGTAGCCGGGGGGCCGGCCCTCCCAAGCGAAAGCCCGGATGCACGCTTAACCGCATGGCTGACCAACGTCGCAGCGCGTTGTGAGCGCTATGGATCGATATGCACAGGTGCCTTCGCCCTTGGATACGCCGGACTACTCGATGGACGCCATGTGACTACACATTGGCAAAATGCGCCTCAGCTGGCGCAACAATTCCCTCTCGCCCGAGTCGAACTCGACCGCATTTATATTCGCGACGGCAGCCTGCTGACATCAGCGGGGGTGACCGCGGGCATCGATGCATCGCTTACGATGGTGGCTGAAGATCACGGACCGCAGATAGCACTCGCGGTTGCGAAGCGCCTGCTTGTCTTTGCGCAGCGCCGAGGTGGGCAATCCCAGTTCAGTCCGTACCTCAGTGCCCCGCCAGATGATGCGTCGCCCATCACTAAAGTACAAACGTACGTCATGGAGAATATAAGCGAAAGCTTCACCGTCGCCAGACTCGCCGACGTCGCTGGCATGAGCGCGCGTAATTTTGCGCGCACCTTTGTCCAGCTGACTAGCGTTACGCCGCATGAATTCGTCGAACGTGCACGGGTCGATACAGCTCGCAATCTGCTTGAGAGCACCGACACGGCGCTAAAGGCGATAGCATACGACTGCGGTTTCGGTACAGCCGACCGTATGCGCATCGTGTTTAAAAAACGTCTTGGCGTCTCGCCCAATGAATTTCGGATGAGCTTTCGGAAAATATAGCTCTCGCTGCATTTCGTCCTTACCAACCGCCGCCGAGCGCCCTGAATGTCGCGACGGCTGCGCGTGCATCGTCAGCATGTGCTTGTGTCAGCTGATCTTTCGCCGCCAGCTTTACGTACGGGTAATCGACGCACCGCCATCGATCAATGAAGCCGTACCGGTGATAAAAGAAGAGTCATCCGAGGCCAGGTACAACACCGAACGCGCCAACTCCTCCGGCTGCGCTGCGCGTTTCAGTGCATGCAGGTTGGTGATGAACGCTTGCGATTCGGCGGTATTGTTCATGTCGCGATACATTTGTGTGTCAACTGCGCCCGGTAAAATCGCATTGACACGAATTCCTTGCGGGCCGTATTCGGCCGCCAGCGCCTGGGTTAGTCCGATCAGGCCGGATTTGCTGGCTGCATAGGCTGCCACCCCGGGAAATGCAAAGCTGTAGCCAACAAAGGTAGAAGTGAAAATGATAGAACCGGCGCCGGTTTTCAGCATCGCCGGGATTTGATGCTTGGCACCCAGAAAACCACTAGTGAGATTGGTGTTTAGCGCCGTAGTCCAGCCCTGTTCCGAGACGCCGGTAGTTGGCCCCATTTCGCCCAGGATGCCGGCATTGTTGAAAGCCACGTCGAGACGCCCGAATTTTGCCAATGCCAGTTCAACCAGGGCTTGTGCATAGCTTTCGCTGGTGACATCGCCTGCCAGGGCGACAGCAACGCCACCCTCTGCTGTGATTTCGGCAACCAGACTATCGAGTTCAGCCTGACGCCTTGCTGCCACCACCAGTTTGGCGCCCTCGCTGGCAAACAGCTTTGCTGTGGCGCGACCAATCCCTGCGCTTGCGCCTGTGATGATGGCGACTTTTCCATTTAATCGATTCACGATGTTACTCCTAAGAAATTATTCATTGATAAATTGGTAATTGGCTTACTGACTGATTGGGCTGTAACGCGTTAGGTCGGCCCGTGGAAACACTATATGACTCACAAATGCATTCATCAATACTATAAAAATGCATAATACGTTCAGTATTTATGAATCAACTGACGGGAAGAAAACGATGGATCGCATGCGCGCCCTTGAGGTATTTGTTGAGGTGGTACGAAAGAATGGTTTTGCCCGCGCGGCTGACGCCTTGGAGACCTCCCCTGCCAACGTGACACGTTATATCCGCGATCTGGAATCCCATTTAGGGACCAGGCTGCTCAATCGCAGCTCACAGAAAATGTCACTGACTGAAAGTGGCGAAGCGCTGTTTGAACGAGCCAAGGTACTCCTTGAAGAAGTCGCTGAAATCGAACTGATTGCATCATCGGCCACAATGAAACCGCGCGGAGTGCTCCGTATCAATGCGCCGCTAAGTTTCGGAATTCTTCATCTGGCGCCGCTCTGGCCGCAATTTTCGCTCCGGTATCCCGAAGTGGAGCTGAATATCGCATTGATTGACCGCGTAGTGGATATCGTTGAGGAAGGCTATGACTTGGCGATTCGTATCTCACGTACCGGTTCGAGCTCCTATGCGGCGCGCAAACTCGCCACCTCACATAACATCGTCTGTGCCTCCCCTGCCTATCTGCGCAAGCACGGGACGCCGGCAATTCCATCTGATCTGACCGGCCACGCTTGCATCGGATACAGCTACGCTGCGACCGCCGACGAATGGAGCTTCATGGACGTCGATGGCAAGGCCAGCTCCGTAAAAGTGTCATGCGTCATGCACACCAACAATGGCGATACTGCCCGCTCGGCGGCGCTGGCAGGGCTAGGTATCATCTGGCAACCCAGCTTCCTGATCGGCGCCGACCTGAGAGCCGGGCGACTTATACCGCTGCTGCCGGACTATCGCTTGCCGGACATTGATGTCCTGGCCGTCTATCCGAGCCGCCGCCATCTCAGCGCGAAAGTGCGCGTAATGGTCGATTTCCTTGCTGACGCCTTCAAAGGTATCCCGCCGTGGGACGTCAATACCTAGTTCGGCACTTTGGCAACCAGACTTGTTCCGAGGAGCTTCGCGCACGTCGGCAGTGACTTCGCGAATCAGTTCTTACAAGTCGATTTTTTCGTCAAACTTGCAGAGCCCGCGGGAAAGCTGATCGACGATCTGCTGTGGTGGACTGCCGCGTTGAAGACCGCGCGTGGGCGGTCTTGACAGACATGGCTAAGCGACAAGACCTGGCGACCGATCTGGTGTTGACTTACTATGATGGATACGAACTATCTTAATGCTGCGTTTCATTAGGTATGGCCATCACCATGACCCCACCGCGCTTGCTGCGTATAACCGATGCCGACGGCGTCAGGATTGAAGTCAGCGGCACCTGGCTGTTGCGCGTCATCTTGCCGGATGTCGCCACTTTGCGGCCGCAATTGGCGCAATACGCTAAGGATGCCGATGCCCGCTGGGACTTGCGCTCTATCCAGCAACTGGACGCCGCCGGCGCGCTGTTTCTGTGGCGCATGTGGGGCCGGCGCCGCCCGGACATCCTGCTCAAGCCGGAATACGAAGAGATGTTCGCCAATCTGGCTGCCAAGCCATTTGTACCCCCGCCGCCGCTGCCGCACGATCGGCTTGCGCTACTGGTGGAACTTGGCAGGGGCTTATTGTCGTTCTGCAAGAACCTGCGCGCCGTCACGATCCTGGCTGGCAATCTGCTGTTAGACGGCCTGTATCTGCTGCGCCACCCAAGCGATATCCCGTGGCGCGAAATTTCCGCCAACATCCATCGCACCGGCAGCCAGGCGCTGGCCATCACCGCACTGGTCGGATTCCTGGTCGGCGTGGTGCTGAGCTATCTGTCGGCTATCCAATTGAAAAACTACGGCGCCGATGTCTTCATCATCAATATCCTGGGCTTAGGCATTGTGCGCGAACTGGGGCCGATACTAGCCGCCATCCTGGTTGCCGGACGTTCGGGTTCTTCGATGACGGCGCAACTCGGTGTCATGCGCGTCACCCGCGAACTCGATGCCTTGTCAGCCATGGGCATTTCCCATACCCAGCGCCTGGTGCTGCCAAAGATCGTGGCGCTGGCCATCACCCTGCCCCTGCTGATCATCTGGAGCGATATGGCCGCCTTGCTCGGCGGCATTTTGTCGGCCTACTTGCAGCTGGGGATAGGCTACCAGCAATTCCTGCACGGCCTGCCCGCTGCCGTGCCGATCGCAAACCTGTGGCTAGGTCTGTGCAAAGGATCCGTATTCGGCATGCTGGTAGCATTAATCGCCTGCCACTACGGCTTGCAAATTCAGCCAAACACGGAGAGCCTGGGCGCCAGCACCACGGATTCGGTGGTTACTTCGATCACTATCGTGATCATCGTGGACGCGATTTTTGCAGTGATTTTTTCGAATGTGGGTTTTTAAATGCGAGCCGGATCAGGGAGCATCAGTCGTCTGAAATTCGTCAGAAATTCGTTAAAAATTCGTTAAAAATTCGTTAAAAACAATCATGCAGGATCTAACGTGAACACAACAGGCAACGTCATCGACATCAGCGCCGTATGGACCCAGTACGGCAATACCGTCATCCACCGCGATCTGAGCTTGAGTGTGAATTACGGCGAAGTGATGGCGATCATCGGCGGTTCCGGCAGCGGCAAGACCACCCTGCTGCGCCTCATGCTAGGCCTCGAAGCCCCCAGCCGCGGCGCCATCAGTGTATTCGGCGTGCCGCTGCAAGGCTGCGCGGTCGCCGACTTGCGCCAGACCCGCAACCGCTGGGGCGTCCTGTTCCAGGAGGGGGCACTGTTCTCGGCACTGAGCGTATTCGACAACGTCGCACTGCCGCTGCGCGAACTCAAGGCGGTGCCAGAAGAGGTGATCCGTGAACTGGTCATGATGAAACTCGACCTGGTACAGATCGACGCCATGAGCGCCAACAAGATGCCGGCAGAACTGTCGGGCGGCATGGTCAAGCGCGTCGCCCTTGCCCGCGCGCTGGCGCTCAATCCCGAACTGCTGTTCCTCGACGAACCCACCGCCGGCCTTGACCCCGAACGCAGCCACGGTTTCGTGCAACTGATCGAATCGTTGCGGCGCGCGCTGAACCTCACTGTGGTGATGGTGACGCACGATGTCGACACCCTGCTGGCCCTGTCCGATCGGGTCGCCGTCCTCGCCAACCAGCAACTGCTGACGGTAGGCCCGCTGTGGGACATCGTGCATCACTCCGATCCGTTCGTGCAGAATTTCTTCCTCGGCCACATCAAGCGCTGCGAACAGGAAAACGTCAGGGATTTCCGCGACAAACTGGCCGTCGGCCGGCAGGTTGCGTAGGACACAGTAGGACACAAGGAGAGATTCCATGGAAAACCGCGCCCATGCCCTGTCCGCCGGCCTGTTCCTGGTGCTGCTCTGCATCGGATTGATATTCGTTGCGATCAGACTGAACGGCGATACCGGCGATCAACAGGATTACCTGCTTCTATCCAGGACGCCAGTGTCGGGCCTGAACCGCAATGCCCCGGTGCGCTTGCGCGGCGTCGATGTCGGCAAGGTAAAGGATATCCAGTTTTCGCCGACCGACCCGCATTTGATCCTGGTCAGGATCGGTGTCGACAAGGGAACCCCGATTAACCAGGGCACCTATGCGCAACTGAGCTATCTCGGCGTTACCGGGCTTTCCTACGTACAACTGGACGACGACGGCAGCAAGCCGGAAAAGCTCGCACTCAATCCCGATGAAATCGGCCGTATCGAAATGCGGCCCTCGTTTTTCGACCAGGTCGGCAATTCAGGACAGGAACTGCTGCGCGATACCGGCCAGGCGGCCAAGCGGCTGAACCAACTGCTTAATGACGACAATCTGCAACAGTTGTCGCAGACGATTGCTAACCTTCAGACTGCTTCGGGCCGGATCGCCGAGCTCGCCGCCGCACTGCAACCGACGCTCAACAAGCTTCCCGCCATCAGCGCCCGCACCGACAAAGCCCTGGCGCGCATGGATCCCTTGCTTGCCAACTTGAACGATCTCACGCAAGAAGTCCGGGCGCGCGTGGATACCCTGGATCGCATCGGCAGCACAGCTGATAATCTGGGCCAAACCAGCCAGGATTTACAGGATACGCTGCCGCAACTGCATATCATGATCAACGATTTTTCGCATAGTTCCCATGTGCTGGATCGCGTGCTGTCGGACGTCCAGCAACAACCGCAGAGCCTGTTATTTGGACGCAAGCCGGCGCGGCCAGGGCCGGGTGAAAATGGATTTTCGCTACCGGCAGAGGCACATTGATTTTCTACACCATTTCAAGCTGTGGCCGATTCAATTTCGAACGGTTCAATGTCGCCCGGGCGTCGCAGCATCTTGTTGACCTCATCCAGATGGAGTTCCTCCAGGACGATCATTTCCCGGGCATATTCTTCCAGCAATACCGACTGGCCCTCGGCCATCTTCAACAGATCGTAATAGGCCGCGAGCGCGGTCTTTTCAAGCTCCAGGCTTTCACGCAGGATATCGCCGATATCGTGCTTCGCCGTTTCCAGCAACGGCCCGATCTTCAGCGACGGATGGCCGCCCAGCAGCGTCACCATTTCTCCGGCCTTGTGGGCATGTGCAAGTCCTTCCACCGCGTTGTCCTTGAGCCATGAAACGATCGGTATGCGGTTGTATCCATAGACCATCAATGAGTAATGCGTATAGCGCACCACGCCAGCCAATTCGAGTTCCATGATGCGATTCAGCGCATCAATTGTCTGCCGCTTCTCAGCATAGTTCATCTCATTCATGTTATTCCTCGTGTTGATTGAAACTGCTTGCTGGACGATCTTCAGGCGTACGCCTCATTTGCCTCATTTTGCGCCGAGCAGTTTGGCAGTTTTTGCGACATCTTCCGGTTTCACCCACAGCAGCGCGCCATAACGGCCGTCGCCGCCGACCACCGCATCCATCGCGGTCACTTTTATGCCGGCGTCGGCGAGTTTCTGCAGCCCATCCAGGAGTGCTCCGGTACGGTCCTTACCCTGTATCAGGAAACCAGTCTTTTTAGGATTCACGGCCCAGCCGGCCTTCTTGGCGACGCTGACGAATTTCTTCGCATCTGCGGGGATAAAATCCACCTGCGCCCGCTGGCCGCGCGGAAAACCGGTAAACGCGAGCAGGTTGACGCCGCCGTCAGCCAGAACGGAAAGCACCTTCACGCCCTCGCCTGCCTTGCTGGAAATAGCCATTGAGAAGTAACTGACCTTGCTTACGGAATCAGCCATTTTGTCCTCCTTGCTGCCATCGCAGTCATCAACAAATGATTATTCAATTCAGGCTTAGCAAAGATTAAGATGAATAGCAAGGCGTTCTTTAAACCATTCCGTCCGAGGAGGCAAAACCATGATCATGATGCTTAATTCCCCAGCGTTTTCAGAAGGCGGCTTGATTCCCAAGCGCTACACCTGTGAAGGCGAGGATATTTCCCCTGAACTGGTATGGAGCGGGGTGCCGTCGGCGGCGCGTAGTCTGGTCCTGATCGTCGATGACCCGGATGCGCCCGACCCGGCGGCGCCACAAACCACCTGGGTGCACTGGGTGCTCTACAATATCCCGCCTGAGACGGACGGACTCGCGGCAGCTGTGCCCGAGGCGAAATTGCCGGCCGGTACCAAGGATGGTTTGAACGACTGGAATCGCACCGGCTACGGCGGCCCTTGTCCGCCGATCGGGCGCCATCGCTATTTTCACAAGCTGTACGCCTTGGACATCGTACTCCCAGACCTCGGCAAACCGACCAAGGCGATACTGGAAAAGGCCATGGCGCCCCATATTATCGCCAGCGCCACGGTGATCGGCAGCTACCAGAAGGAGAACTAAGAATAGTTATTGCAGCTGCCATTGTTGGCAAGCATTATTGAGCCAGTCCCATTGCTGGATATTGGTCGTGTCGGCCGTGCCACAGTTGGAAACATCCAACACCTTTCCGCTATTGCGCGAGGTCAAGCGGAACCAGGGAGCTGTGGTCGTTGTTACCTGCCATTGCTGACTGGTGCTACTGCTGCAGGTATTTTGGATCACGTTGCCGCCATTGGCTGTGGAAGATCCGCTGACATCCAGGCACATGCCACTGTGCTCGCTATAAACACTGGAGTATCCGTTGCCCAAGTCCACCATTTGCCAATTCTGCCAAGCAAACCCATTGCACGTGTAGAGGTCGACATTGCTACCCGCACTGGTATTGGGTTGCTGAACGTCCACGCACTTGCTGCTGTTTTGGTTGACGAGTTTTTTATAAGAACTCAGGGCATTTCCGCTGTAACCCGCTGCAACGATATTGACCTGCACGGCGTTTTCGGTTGCATCGGAAGGCTTGCCTGTTGTCATTGCGCCTTCATAGAAATTACCGACTGCCACCTTGCTGTTGTCGCCGCCAATACCCAAAATAATGGCACCTTCTTTGTGGAAAGGCACATATCCTGACGTAGTAGGTAGCGGCCCCGCATAATCGGTTTTTAACGCGCCAGTTTGGGCATCGCCATCCCTAATGGAATAGGTCGTGGCGTCTTGTTTGATCATGGCCGTGACAAAAGTGGTATTGCGGCCAGTATTATTCGTATTGCTTCCGTTGCCGCCCAGGAATAGACCATTCTCAAGGTCTGCCATGACCCAGGGGCCAGATCCGGTACATGCGAACCAGCACAGAGTGCCAAAGTAGACCGCATTCATGTGTCCATTGCCGGTATCAAGGTTATTTGTCTCGGCATTACCATAATCAAAGCAGCAACCATTATTCACATGGGTAGCACTGGTAACCATGTATGCGCCTTCTGATGCGCTGCCGGTTGCAATGCCTGTGGTGTTGTTACGCCGATACCCGACGCCCGCGGAGATATAGACCGCATACGCAGACTTTCCGCCAATCGTCACCTTCAATGCGGTGGCACTGCCTGTGATGTCTGCGCTACCGTTCCCCCCGGCCGGCGCAACAGTCAAGTGATTTCCATTTGCGGTCTGGTCATAGATCGTTTCAATGGTACATACAGAACCTGCACAGAAAGTATCTTGTGCAGCAGCATTGGCAATACCACCGGCTGTTAAGGTGCCAATATCCATGGTGGCGCCATTAGATGCGCGCTTGACCTGATACAGCTTTCCGTTATACGCCCCAAACAAGGCTCGCACTGTGCTGTGGGCCGCGGAGCACGGCGTACCTCCCGCAGCGTAAATATCACAAGTACTTGTGGCGGCCGAAGCCTTTTGCAACAAGCCCACGCTGAAAACTACGATAAACGCCAAAAGCATTAAAAAGCGATTAATTGTACTTACGGCATGCCTACTCAACGGGCGGTGCCCATTCAACCCCAACTGCACGCAATGATTTTTCATTTCAGTCTCCATAGTTATTGTCTCCATAGTTATTTACTTTGATACCATGTCTCTCGACACGCCATTACTTCTAAACCCGCAAAATCCATTGCGGCAAAAACGTATTGTGTTAAGTGCCTAATAATGTGAGCGTCAACGAAGTGAGCCGATGCCGGCAAACCCGCCATACCCCGGCTTGAGCGGACCGCGTCAGCTTGGTCTCAGGTGAGCGAAATACCCTTGTGTCGCCCACGGGTCATACACCATCGGCGGAAGCCGGGGACGGCCGAGAAATCTGTTTCTCCGCTTCGATTCCGCCACTGATCGACCTGCGCGAGATCCGGGCTTCTGCGTGGTCAAGCGCATCTAAATATTCACCGGTAGCGGTTTTTTTCCGGCTCTGCACCAGATTCGACAGATCGGTGCTTGCTTGGCTGTCACCCCGCTCTGCTAGCGTTTCGAGCTGCCTGACCAGACTTGCCGCGTCGGCGTTGATCTTGGTGCATTCAGACGATGCCGCATTCGGTTGCTGGATTCCCTGGCATGGCCATACCAGATCTAGCTTGGCGCGCAAGATCTTCGCGTCTCCATCCGCGGTAGGGACCAACGGTTCCGGATCATTCAAACAGGTCGAGGCGCCCCGCCCATATGGGTTGCTCAGCACCATGTCGGCGCAACGCAGCTTGCCTTGTGCCGCAACATCTGACGAATCGGCCATTGCCTGGAACTTGGCATCGGACGGCGGTGATGACATGGTGCCGTCCGACTGCCGGGCGCCTATCAGTAGGTAAAAGCACAGGCACGCCGCGGCAATCATGCAGCATCCCGCGAATACTTTTTGAGCAACAGACATTTCTTCTTTTCCTTCTTTGCTGAGCTTCCAGTGACCACCTACACCGAACAATTAACGCTGGAGAGGGCATTCAGTTCGGGCGCTAGGATCAACTCCACACAAGCCCGACTATCGCCGTCGCTCAAATCAATTGCTCCTGGCCAATATTAGCAATCATCGTTTCAGGAAACCAATCACATGTTGCGTCGGATTGATATCTATTTTCTTATTGGTAGTGTCTTCTGTGATCCTTAAACGGATCGGTAATTCGGTCGAAGGCCGCGCTCGCTTCGTGTTGGAAGTGTTGCGCGCGATGGTGGCAGAGGCTGGCGCCGACCGCGTTGGCGTCAAGATTTCGCCGGAGATGAACTACAACAGCATCACCGATGCGGCGCCTCAGCAGACTTACACCTATCTGGTCGAGAAGCTGCGCGAATTGGGCTTGGCTCCCGACTTCCACGATGCGGTGCTCGCCACCGGGCGCAAGAAACTGATCATGGCGGGCGTGACCACCGATGTTTGCCTTATCTTCCCGGCAATTGACGCTGCGCTCGAAGGCTTTGCCGTGCAGGCCGTGATGGATGCCTCGGGATCGCCCAGCGATCTTTCCGAAGAATTTTCCCGTCAACGGATGCACGATGCGGGCGTTGTGCTCACCGCCACCAATACGCTCGTTGCAGAAATCGCGAAGGATTGGTCGACGCCCGCCGGTCAACAGCTGATCGGTTTGTTATTCAGCGATGTGTTTCCGGCCCTTGGCGCCGGCATTGCCTGAACCACGCTGGCCACGCTGATTGCCAGCTACCAGAAGGGAATGGGAAGTTAAACACCATTCAGTTCAGCGCGGCCAGCCGCAAAACAGACCGGAAAGATTGTTTTTGCTGGCGTTCCGCGCTATCTTCATGAGTTTGGCGGCTACTCACCCCGCAGTGGAGATAGATAATGGACAATACTACCCGGTCGGAACGATCACGCAGCGTCATCATCCAGGCGGCCCTTGCCATCATTGCGCGCGACGGTCCGCGTCGGCTTACGCTGGATGCTATCGCGCGCGAAGCCGGTATCAGCAAAGGCGGGCTGATGCACCAGTTCCGCTCGAAAGAGGCGGTACTGAAGGCATTACTGGAATACCAGGCCGAATACTTCGAGAAATTCTCTCAGGACTACATGGCTCAGCTCGGGGTCGCCTCAGCCGAACCCAATCTGTCGACACAAATCGCGGTATCCCGCGAAGCTATCACTACCGAACAGTCAGTTGTCTCCGCAATTCTCGGCGCCATCAGCGAAGAACCGGGGCTGCTGTCCGAATCCAAAGAGAGAGACGCCAAGAAGCTCGAATCCATCAAGGCTGAGGCGGTTGACCCTGAGTTGGCGATTCTGCGCTTGTATGCAGCCAAAGGATTGCTTCTGAGCGCCCTGTTTGGACTATGCTCGCTTACGGACGAAGAACGCCTGCGCTTGTTTGAGCGGCTGCTTGACAGCCGGCAATGGCTGGCCGCCGCTAAAGACTAGAACAACGTTCCTGGTACCACTCCCCCTTTGCGCCTCAATAGCGCAGTCAGGTCTGAAAAATTTCTCACGAATAAACCGACCAGACGGTTTGCAAATGTGAGATTCGGTGCTATATTCACTCCCGCAGTAAGAAGCGTCCCCTGGAAAAATCTGAAAAGGAATTGAAATGCACATATCCATCAAGGCCAGCCGGCTAGTGCTGGCCGCAATCTTCTGCGTCGCTCTGGCAGCTTGTGGCACCACGCAGCCGATTGCGTACTCGGGGATCGCGTCGTCATCTAAGCTGACGCCCAATCCAAAAGACGATACCGGGCGTATTCCCTACAGTTATTCGACTCCCGTGGAATGGCGGAAATACAACGCGATCATCATTGATCCGGTCACGGTTTACAGAGGTCCGGATCAACAATTCGGGGACATGTCAGAAACAGACAAGGCTGCTCTTGCCGGCTACATGCAAACGCAGTTCACTGAAAAGCTGAGGCCACGCTTTGCGCCGGGCAGCAATCCGGCGCCAAACACCTTGCGCGTGAAACTGACGCTGACTGGCGCCGGTACCAACACTGCCGTGGCATCGACGGTAACCCGCTTTGATTTGGCTGGAATGCCTTACAACGTTGTCCAATCCATACGTGGGAAAGAAGGGGTTTTCATGGGCTCAGTCAGCTATTCAGTCGAAATCTATGATTCGACGAGTAACCAACTCCTGAAGGCGTTCGTCACAAAGCAGTATCCCAATGCAATGAATATTGCAGCGACCTTCGGTTCGCTCCATGCCGCCAAAACCGGCATCGATAAAGGCGCAGATGCGCTGGTTGCCGACCTGAAATAAGCGACGCGATAAGCGACTCAATAAGCGGTTGAATTAGTAGATAAACATGCCATGACAAACCATGACATTGCGCGCGATGCGTCGGCTTCGGGTGCTGAGCTCCAGCACCTGATCGCCTGCGATTACTGCGACGCCGTCTACCAGCTCCAGCGCGCCGACCTTGCCGAAGGCGAGCGCGCGCAGTGCCGGCGTTGCGGCAGCACGCTATACCGCGAGAGTGCGCGCGTCTATCATCGCCTGCTGCCCTTGGTGGTGACCGCGCTCATCCTGTTCTTGGTGTCCAACGCCTTCCCCATTGTCGAGATGGAGCTCAAGGGCATCCGCACGCAAACCACCTTATGGGGAGCGGTGGACGCACTCTACGCAGATCACATGGTGTTGGTGGCTCTGCTGGTGTTTGCGACCACCATCCTGTTCCCTCTGGCAGAGATGCTGATGATGCTCTACCTGCTGGTGCTGATGGCGCGCCATCGTTTGCCAGCAGGCTTCGAGCACATCATGCGCGCCATCCAGCGCACCCGGCCGTGGGGCATGATCGAGGTTTATCTGCTTGGCGTGGTGGTGACGCTGGTCAAGCTTTCCAGCATCGCGGATATCGTGCCAGGCGTTGCACTGTGGTCGTTCAGCGTACTGGTGGTGGTGCTGGCGGCCATGCTGTCGTTCGATCCGCGCGAGCTGTGGCACTACGTAAAGAGGGAGCCGCCGCGATGAGCGCAGCGCTGCCTGCTGCATCGACCACGGTATCGACCGCGGCGTCGATGCGGCTGCTGTCTTGCCACGCCTGCGGCCTGCTCAGCACGCGCGCGCTCGAGGGTTTGCACTGCCCGCGCTGCGGCACCGCTTTGCACCGTCGAAAGCTCAATAGCCTGGCGCGCAGCTGGGCCTTTCTGATCGCTGCAATGATCCTCTACATTCCCGCCAATCTGCTGCCAATGATGACCGCGCAATCCATCCTCGGGACCACGCACGACACGATTCTCTCCGGCGTCGTCTTTTTCTGGATTTCCGGTTCCAAGGCGTTGGCCATCCTGGTGCTGATTGCCAGCGTGGTGGTGCCGCTGCTAAAGATGATGGCTTTGACGATGCTGCTGCTTGCAGTGCATTTTCGCTGCACCTGGCGCATCCGGCAGCAGACCCGGCTGTATCGCCTGCTGGAAGTGATCGGACGCTGGTCGATGCTCGATATCTTCGTCGTCGCCATGCTGGCCGCGCTGGTGCGCGCCGGCAAGCTGGCCACCATCACCCCTGGACCCGGGGCTCTGGCTTTCGCCGCCGTGGTAGTACTCACCATGCTCGCTTCCCTGAGTTTCGATCCCCGCTTGCTGTGGGATGCGCTGGACGCAAACAATGACTGACCTGAACTCTTCAAATCCTCCGCCACAGCCTGCGCCAACCCGCCCGAAACTACGTAAGCGCGCACGCTGGCTGCCCTCGCTGGTCTGGCTGATACCGATTGTCGCCGCGGTGGTCGGTCTATCGCTGTTGCTACACACGCTAGCCGAACGCGGCCCCGAGATCAGCGTGACCTTCCGTACTGCCGAAGGGCTGACGCCCGGCGCCACCCCAGTGCGCTATAAGGCAGTAGACATCGGCGTGGTCAAGTCCCTGCGCCTGGCGCCGGACCGCTCTCACGTGATCGCCAGCATAGCGCTGACCAAGGACGCCGAGAGTTTTTTGGCCAAGGACACACGCTTCTGGGTAGTGCGCCCGCGCCTTGCCCTCTCGGGCATTTCAGGCCTGGAGACGCTGCTGTCCGGCGCCTATATCGGCGTCGACGCCGGCAAGTCGGAGACCCGCGTCCACACTTTCACCGGGCTGGAAGTGCCGGCGGCGGTAGCCAACGATGCCTCCGGCAAGCAATTCGTATTGCGCGCCGCCGACCTCGGCTCGCTCGACATCGGTTCCCCGCTCTACTACCGCCGTGTGCGGGTAGGCCAGGTAGTGGCTTACCAGCTTGAACCCAACGGCCGCGATCTTTCCTTGCGGGTGTTCGTCGACAAGCCTTACGACAAGCTGGTCACCACCAACACGCGTTTCTGGCACGCCAGCGGCATAGACATCAAGTTCGACGCTGGCGGCCTCAAACTCAATACGCAGGCGCTTGCCACCGTACTGCTTGGCGGCGTGGCCTTTCAGGATCCTGATGATTCCAAGCTTGCCGCGGCGGCCAGCGAAAGCACGCAATTCGTACTCGCCAGCGACCAGAGCGAGGCGATGAAAGCCCCTGAAGAACTGAAACCCGCACTTGCCGTACTCAATTTTGACCAGTCCGTGCGCGGCCTGGCGCCGGGTGCGCCGCTGGACTTCCGCGGCATCGTGGTGGGCCAGGTACGCTCGATCGGGATCGAATACCAGCGCGACAAGAAAACCTTCCGTTTTCCCGTGGTAGTGGAACTTTATCCGTCTCGCATGGGTTTCAGCCCGCGCGACCTGGAGGATAAACAGCAGGCATACAAAATCGCAGAAACCATGAACCGACGCGGCATGCGGGCGCAGCTGCGCAACGGCAACCTGTTGACCGGCCAGCTGTATGTGGCGTTTGATTTTTTCCCCAAGGCGCCGCCGGTCAAAATCAGCGTCGACGGCCCCATGCCCGAACTGGCCACCACCCCCGGCGCGCTTGACGAGCTTCAGAGCAAACTCGGCAGCATCGTAAGCAAGCTCGACAAGGTGCCGTTCGAGCAAATCGGCCAGGACCTGCGTAGCTCGATGGCGGCGCTGGACAAAATGCTGAATAACGCCGACAAGTTGGTGACACAGGTCAACGGCGATCTGGTGCCGCAGTTCACAGCCGCACTGAAGGACGCACATCAGACTATGCAGGCGGCTAACGACACGCTGGCCCCGGATGCGCCACTGCAGCAGGACGCGCGCCGCATGATGCAGGAGCTGACGCGTAGCGCCGCCTCCCTGCGCGGCTTGACCGATTATCTGGAACGCCATCCCGAAGCCCTGGTGCGCGGGAAAATGGATACGGAGAAACCATGAACCGCCCACCCAATCTGTCTGCGCTGTCTGCGCAACTGATACTCGTCGCCGCCATGCTGGCTGGCTGCGCCTCGCCCGAGCCGCGTTATTACACGCTGGCGTCGAGGCCAGCCATAGGTGCTGCCGCCGCGCCCGCCGCCATCCAGGGCCAGGAACCGGTATTGATCGAAGTATCTCCCGTTCTGGTGCCGGAGCGTCTCAACCGCAGCAATTTACTGCTGGACCAGGGTGGCGGCAGGCTCAGGCTGATGGAACTGGATCGCTGGTCGGCGCCGCTTCCCGATGAGTTGCGCGAGGCGCTGTCGCAACAGCTGCAAGCCAGCCTGGGCGCCGTCGACACCTACCGCCAGGCTAGCTCCGGCGGGCTCCCGGCATACCGCGTCAGCGTTGACGTGGTGCGCATGGACGCCGAGCCCGGCGCACGCGCTAGCGCCGTCATCAACTGGACGGTGCTGCGATTCCGGGATCGCAAAGCGAGGTCCGGCCGCACGCAGGCGGAGTTGCCAACGCCGGGTGGAGTCGATAGCGTGGTGGCCGCCTACCAGCAGGTGGTCAGCAACACCGCTGGCGATATCGCGGCGGCAATACGCACGCTGCAACCACTGTCACACACTCCCTAGATAGCGTTCAACCAAACGACTCCAGTACGCCGCGCCGACGGTGACATTCTCATCGTTGAAATCGTAAGCGGCGTTGTGCAGCATTGGCTTGCCGACGCCATTGCCAAGCCGGACGAAGCAGCCGGGACGTTGCTGCAGAAAGTAGGCAAAATCCTCGCTGCCGGCGATCGCTGGAAACGGCGTTATCACATTTTCCGGCCCCACCAGTTCCTCGGCGATCGCCACCGCGAATGCTGTTTCCGCATCGGCATTGACCAGCACCGGATAGCCGTGAATATAGTCGATCTCGGCTTGCGCGCCATATCCCTCGACATGTGCGCCGATCAATGCGCGGATTCTCTGTTCCAACTGGCGCCGCACTTCCGGATCGAAGGAACGCACACTCATCTCCAGCGTCGCCTGCTCCGGAATCACGTTGGCGGCATGGCCGGCGTGCAGCGCACCCACGGTAACCACGGCCATCTCTGCCGGATCGATATTGCGCGCAACAATCGTCTGCAAAGCCATTACCAGGCCGCTGGCTACCACCACAGGATCGATAGCCAGATGCGGCCGCGCTGCATGCCCTCCCCGGCCCGAGATGCAAACCTTCACCGTATCGCAGGCGGCCATGAAGGGGCCTGCACGAAACATGAAGGTACCGGTCGGAAAGCCGGGATGATTATGCATGCCGAAAATGGCGTCGCAGGGGAATCTTTCGAACAGGCCGTCGCGCAGCATTTGTTCGGCGCCGCTGTTCGATCCGGCTTCTTCGGCCGGCTGGAAAATCAAATTGACGGTGCCATTGAAATTGCGGCTGCGCGCCAGATACCGGGCCGCGCCCAGCAGCATCGTGGTGTGGCCGTCATGGCCGCATGCGTGCATTTTTCCATCGTGGCAACTGGCGTAGGGCAAGCCGGTTTTTTCGTGGATAGGCAAGGCGTCCATGTCGGCGCGGATGCCTATGCTACGCTGGCCGCCGCCGGCGCTCAGGGTCCCCACCAGGCCGGTGCCGCCTATGTTGCGCGTGACTGCATAACCCCAGGCTTGCAGCTTGGCGGCGACCAGGTCCGAGGTATTGAATTCTTCATACGACAGTTCCGGATGCCGATGGATATGGCGCCGGATCTCGATCAATTCATCCTTTGCATCGTTTAAATCCGCCAATTGACAGTACTGTGCTTCCTGTTTCATCGCTTGCCTCAAAATCCGGTGAAAGATGCAAAATCATAAAAATCAATCGCAAAAAATACTGGTTGCGCACTCTTATTTTCTTTGCGCATGGACTTGCCCGCCCTCTTCGGCCAGATCCCAAAACATGCCCGCCATGATTTGCAGCGATTGGCGCGATACGCTGGCCAGGATATGTTCATCCGGCGCGTGCTGCGAGCAGGCTGGATAGGAATGCGGCACCCATAGCGTAGGCAAGCCCAGCACGTCGGCAAATACGTCATTCGGCAGCGATCCGCCCAGATTTGGCAGCAGCGTCGGCGCACTGCCGGTGGTGCGTTGAATCGAGGCCAGGCCCCAGCGTACCCAGGCATCATCCGGATCGAGACGAGTCGCCTCGAATCGGGTGCCGGAGGGCTGCACCTCGACATCGTCGTAACCATGCGCATCGAGATGGCTGCGGATATGCGCCAGGAAATTCTTGCTGTCGCTGCCGACGACATAACGGATCTGACAATGCGCGAAAGCATGGCCGGGGATCGCATTCACCGGCGCTTCCGGATTGCCGGTCTTCATCGCCAGCACCTCCAGCGTATTCCAGCCGAATACCCGTTCCGCCGGCGACAGGCCGGGTTCGCCCCAATCGCTGTCAACTTCCGGGTCGCCCGCAGCGCCGCCGACCTCGACCCCGTCAAGCGCATCACGCACGCTCTGCGGCAAGCTGTCGGGCAACAGTTGGGCGACGCGGATGCATCCTTTTGCATCGACCAGGCTGGCAATCGCATTAGCCAGACGCACGCCGGGATTGCGCAGCAGGCCGCCCCAGTTGCCGGAGTGATGCGCGCCATCGCGCAGCTTGACCCTCAAATCGAAATTGCAGCCGCCGCGCGAGCCCAGGAACATGGTCGGCTTGGCGGCGGCGACGCGCGGACCGTCGGAGGCGATGAAGACATCGGCCGCCAGACGTTCAGCGTGCAGCGCGCAGATTTCCTTCAAGCCGGGAGAACCGATCTCTTCACCCATCTCCAGGATCACCTTGACGTTGTAGCCTAGCTTGCCCTGGCGCACCGCCAGCACTTGCGCCAGGGCGGCGAAGTTGATGGTGTGCTGCGCTTTGTTGTCGGCGGCGCCGCGGCCATACCAGCGATCACCCTCGACCACGATTTCCCACGGATTCAGGCCACTGCGCCATTGCTTGTCATAGCCGCGCACGACGTCGCCATGACCATAGGTAAGCACCGTGAACGCAGCGCCCTGCTCGATCCGCTCGGCCAACAGGAATGGGCTAGCGCCGGCTTGCGGGTTGGCGACGATCTGGCAGTTGAAGCCCTGAGCGCTCAGTTCAGGCACAATCTGCTCTTCCAGATACGCCAGCAGGATAGGCGTGCTGCCGGCTTCCTGGCTTTCGGTGCGCACAGCGACGCGGCGCGCCAGCGTGTCCTTGAACCGGCCATCGTCGAAATAGGCGCTGGCCTTGCTGATTGCTTCCGTTCTGCTCATATTTTTCCTCGATTGACGGAGGCATCGGCTATCAACCGATGCCAAAGTTAAAGGTTTTGCAATCCTGCGGCATGCATCTACTGCATGACGATATCCGGGATGCCGAGGCCGGGCTCGGGCGATAGTGCCGACGCCAGCAACATCCGCGTATACGGGTGCTGCGCCAGCGAAAATATCTTTTCGCGGGTTTCCAGTTCGACGATGCTGCCCTGATGCATCACCGCGACCCGGTCCACCAGATGCTCGACCACGCCGAGATCGTGGCTGATGAACAGATAGGTCAAGCCGAATTCCCGCTTCAGGTCGAGCAGCAGGTTGAGTATCTGTGCTTGCACCGAGACATCGAGCGCGGATGTCGGTTCGTCGCAAATCAGAATGCCGGGCCGCAGGATCAGCGCACGCGCGATCGCTACGCGCTGGCGCTGTCCACCAGACAACTGGTTCGGGTATTGATGGTGAGTACGTTCCGGCATGCCGACCAGATCCAGCATGTCGCGCAGCTTGCGGCCTTGCTCGGCAGCGCTGCCGATACGATGCAGCTTGAGCGGCAGGCCGACAATTTGCGCTACCGTCTTGCGCGGATTCAGCGAGGAATACGGATCCTGGAATATTGGCTGGATATGGCGCGCCAAGGCCAGCCGTTGCGCCGGATCGATTTCCTTGCCATGGACCAGCACATTGCCGGAACTCGGTGCGAGCAGGCCCAGCAGCATTTTGGCCAGCGTACTCTTGCCGCAGCCGGATTCGCCGACCAGCCCCAGCGTCTCGCCGCGGTACAGGCGCAGCGAGACATCATTGACCGCTGTGATTTCAGCGTCGGCCTGGAACAGGCCGCGCTTAAGTTTGAAAACCCGGCTTAGCGCGCACAATTCCAGCGCGATCTCGTTGTTGCCACCGCGCCCTTCATCAGTACGGTTCATGCCGCTACCTCCGCGCCATGCGCATGAATGCTGTTGCAGCGCGCATAGTGCCCATCCTGGATTTCAACATTCGGCGGCAACTGCTCGCAGGCATCGTGCGCCTGCGGACAACGGTTGCGAAAAGCGCAGCCCTGCACTGCTCCGACCAGGCTCGGCACCACGCCGGGTATAGCCGCCAGGTGGCTGCCAGGCGGCGTCTTGCCGCGCACCGGAATGCAGTTGAGCAAGCCGCGCGTGTATGGATGACTTGGACGGGCGAACAATTGCGCCACCGGCGCCGTTTCCACGATCTCGCCGGCGTACATCACCGCAACCCGATCGGCGATGCGCGCCACCACGCCCAGGTCATGCGTGATGAACACCACGGCGCTGCCGAATTCCCTTTGCAATTCTCTTATCATCCGTAGAATCTGCGCCTGTATCGTGACATCCAGCGCGGTAGTCGGCTCGTCGGCGATGATCAGGTCCGGTTCGCACATCAGGGCCATCGCGATCATCACGCGCTGGCGCAAACCGCCTGACAACTGGTGCGGATACTGCCGCAGGCGGTCCTCGGCGTTCTTGATGCCGGTGCGATGCAACAGGTAGATCGCCCGTTCGCGGGCTTCCGCATACGAGACCTGGCGATGCTGGAGCAAGGCTTCGCACAACTGGTTTCCCAGCGTATAGGAAGGATTGAGCGAGGTCATCGGATCCTGGAAAATCATGGCCATGCGCTGGCCGCGCAGGTCCGCCATCCTGCGCTCGGGCAGCTGCTGCAAATCGACGCCGTCGAAACGGATGTGGGCGGCGCTACGCAGCGCCTTGCGCGGCAACAAGCCCATCAGCGCCAGCGAGGTCATCGATTTGCCGCATCCTGATTCGCCTACCAGGCATAACATCTCGCCGCGCCTGACCTGGAAATCGATGCCGCGCACCGCGTGCAGCATGCCATGTTCGGTGGGCAGATCGACACGCAGGTCTTTTACATCAAGCAATATGCTCATGCCAGGCTCCTTGTTGCGCTCGCGCTGACTGCGGGCGCCGATTCAATTGCGGCCATCGGGTGCATTCATGTCGCGCAGGCCGTCGCCGACCAGGTTGATCGCTAATACCAGCAATATCAGCGCGATCCCGGGGATCAGGATGACCCAGGGCTGGAAAAACATGTAAGCCTTGCCCTCGGCTACCATCAAGCCCCAGGAAGGAGTTGGCGGCTGCACCCCGAGGCCGAGGAACGACAGCGTCGCCTCCAGCAGGATGGCGTGCGCCATTTCCAGCGTCGCCACCACGATCAGCGCGCTCATGATATTCGGCAGGATTTCACGCAGCAGGATGTAAGGCGTGGATGCGCCCAGCACCCGGGCCGCAGCGATGAATTCGGCGTCGCGCAATTGCTGGGTGGTGGAGCGCGTGACCACCGCGAAGCGATCCCATAGCAGCAGGCCCAGCAGCACGATCACCACCTTGAGCGAACCGCCGACCAGCGACGCCATCGCCAGCGCCACCAGCACCACCGGCAGCGCCAGCCGGGTGGTGATGATGTAGCTGATCACGGCGTCGACGCGGCCGCCGAAATAACCGGCCAGCACGCCCAGCGTGGTTCCTACCAGGCCCGAAATCAAGGCTGCCGAAAAGCCGATCAGCAGCGATACGCGAGCGCCGAATATCAGCCGGCTCAGATAATCGCGCCCGAGCTTGTCGGTGCCGAGCGCATGCAGCCAGCTGCCATTGGCGTGCCAGACCGGCGGAATCAGGCGCTGCGTCACATCCTGGCTGTAAGGATCGTGCGGCGCCAGCCAGGGCGCCGCCAGCGCTGTCAGTACGATCAGGGCAAGCATTGCCGCTCCCAGCGTCAAGCCGTGATGGTCAAGGAATCTACGCAACTTGCGGCGCCATAACGGCCGTGGAGTTGACGCCGGGGCAACCTGCGAAGTGGCGGCGGATGGCATTGCAGCCGAAATCAAAGGCGACGACATAAGATTTCCTTAGCGAGTGCGGATGCGTGGATCAAGCACGGCGTTGATGACGTCGGCCAGGAAAGTCAGTGCGATATAGAACACCGCGATGATCAGCACCACCGCTTGCACCACCGGGTAATCGTTGCGGGAAATCGCATCCCACGCCAGTTGCCCCAGACCTTGCAGCGAATACACTGACTCGATCACCACCGAGCCGCCCAGCATGAAACCCATTTCCACCGCCGCCAGGGCCACCACTGGAATCACCGCGTTGCGCAGCGCATGCTTGAGAATCACGCGGCTCTTGCTCAAGCCCTTGGCTCTGGCGGTGCGTATGTAATCCGAATCCAGCACGTCAAGCATGCCGGCGCGCGTCAGCCGCATCATGGCCGGCGTCGCGTAATAACCCAGTGCGACGGCGGGCAGCACGAAATGCTGCCAGGTGGTGTTGCCCGCCACCGGCAGCCAGTGCAAGCCAACCGCAAAGATTACGATCAAGGTCAGGCCGAACCAGAAGCTGGGCATGGCTTGGCCGATCACCGCAATCAGCAAGGCCAGCCGATCCAGCCATGTGTCGCGGAAAACCGCCGCCAGCACGCCCAGCGGAATCGCCACGAATACCGC
The DNA here is from genome assembly GCF_035566375.1 of Collimonas sp. Lineage (GTDB taxonomy): Bacteria > Pseudomonadota > Gammaproteobacteria > Burkholderiales > Burkholderiaceae_D > Collimonas. The sequence goes on along the minus strand of NZ_DATMRK010000042.1, from coordinate 23,410 downwards.
CAGCAGCAAGGCGATGCCGCCTAGCTTGAGGGTGATCGGCAGACGCTCGGCAACCAGCTCCATCACGGAACTCTGGAAATAGTAGGAGCGCCCGAAGTCGAGCCGCACCGCGTTCCACAGCCAGTCGGCAAACTGCGCCGTGAGCGGGCGATCCAGGCCGTACTGCGTGCGTATCGCTTCGACCTGCGCTGCGCTCGCTTCCGGCCCGGCGATGGCGGTGGCCAGATCGCCGGACAGATGCAGCAGCATGAAGCTGACCACCGATACCGTGACGGCGACGCTCAACGCAATCGTTAAACGACGTAGGATGTAGATCAGCATGATGATGGCTGCCTCTGGCTGGTTTGAAATGGCTTGAGTCGATCCGGGACAAGCAAGGCTTATTTCCAGCTGGCCTCGTAAAAGCGCGGCAATTCATCCGGGTAGCCCTGGAATTTCAGGGCTGAGGTGTAGGCATAATTGGTGGAATAGGAAAACAGCGGAGCCGCCAGCGCCTGCTGCGAAATGCGCTGCAGGGCCTTGCTATAGTTTTCCTTGCGTACCGCGGCGTCGAGCGAGGAATCGGCTACATCCAGCCAGCTTTTCACTTGTGCGTCCTTGCTGACATCGTCGGCGCCGCCCTTGAACCAGACGCCGGTGAAGGCCGATGTGTCGTTCACTGAAAACGAACCCCATGCCTGAAAGGTCATCGGCGTCTTGCCGGCGCGGTACTCGGTTTGCAAGGCGGCAAATTTCATGTAGTGCAAGCGAGCATTGATGCCGATCTTGTGCAGATCGCCGATCAGGGCTTCCGCATATTCCCGTTCGCGATAAGCATAAATCTCTGTGTCGAATCCTTTCGGATAGCCGGCTTCGGCCAGCAAGGCCTTGGCCTTGGCCGGATTGTATTCATATTTGACGACGGCCTTGGTTTCGCAGCCGAACTGGGCACGGAAACAGGTCGCATACACCGGCTGGCTGCCGCCACGCACCAGGCTGCCGGCCAGGCCGTTGCGGTTGACGGCGTAATTCACCGCCTGCCGCACGCGTACATCTTTGAACGGCGAATTCGCTGCCGAGCTGCCGAGGCTATCCATGGTAAGGAAGCCGATGCGCATGGTCTCGCCGCTCTGCACTGTGATATTGGGCATGCTTCGCATGGCGTCGGCCTGGTCGGCGGCGACCCGCCAGATCCAGTCGATGGCGCCGGTCATCAGTTGCGCAACCCGGGTTTCGGGATCGGGTATCACGACGAATTTCAGGTTGCCAATCTTCGGCTGTCCTTGCGGGCTGTCCTTGAAGTAAGCGCTGTTCTTCACCATGCTGACACCCTGCCCCGGGGTGACGCTGGTGATGCGGTAAGGGCCAGTGCCTATCGGCGCCTTGCTGAATCCTTCCACGCCGACCTTCTTGAAATAAGCCGCTGGATAGATCGGCGTCGGACCGGACAGGTATTCAAGCGCGGCCGGGAACGGCTGTTTCAGGTTGATTCGTACCCGATACTCGCCGAGCTTCTCGGCGCTTTTTATCCAATCGGTATTCTGGCGCGTCACCACCTTCGATTCTGGAGAAGCCACGTAGTTGAAGGTAAATACCACGTCGTCGGCGCTGAATTTGTCGCCGTTGTGGAACGTGACGCCCGGGCGCAAATCCAGCACCAGCGCCGTCGGCGATTCCCATTTCCAGGAAGTCGCCAGCTGCGGTTTGTATTCGTTGGTTTTTGGATCGCGGTATATCAGCGTATCCCACGCCAGGTGCGCAATGATGACGCCTTCGCGCATATTGTTGTGATAAGGACCGATATTCTCGATCTCGCTGTCGGATGCGTAGACCAGCGTATCGTTGGCCTTGCCGGCCAGCGCCTGTGCGGTGCAGGCAGCGCCGGCGGCAAACAGGATACAACGCAGCCATGTAGTGGAAATTTTCATCACAAACATCCTTGTCGAGATTTTTTCTGGAAAAACCGTGGCGTCGAATCGATACTAGGCCACAATACTGCTTGCAACAACTATCAAATTTCTAACTCTGCGTTGCTGAAAATAGAACGCAACAGAACGCAATAAAAGTTGAAGATGAGGTCATTTCCATGAAATCGCATCAATTGCAAGAAACCTCGTTGCGCTATTTTCTCGAAGTCGTGCGTTGCGGCTCGATCAGCGAAGCGTCGCAGCGCTTGAACGTGGCGAGTTCGGCGATCAGCCGCCAGATCAGCGGCCTGGAGCAGATTCTGGATACCGTGCTGTTCGAGCGCCGCCCGCGCGGCATGGTGCTCAGCGCCGGCGGCGAAGTGCTGGCCGCGCATGCGCTCAAGGCAGCGTTGGAAGCCGACCGCGTGGTAGCCGATCTGCTATCGCTCAAAGGATTGAAGAGCGGCAGGATCAGGATCGCCAGCACGGAAGGCTTCGCCATCGATTTCCTGCCGCGCCTGATCGCGGATTTCCAGGAAAAATATCCGGCGATCGTGTTCCAGCTGTATGTCGGGCCGCCGGCCAGCGTTTCGCGCCAGGTGCGCGAGGGCAATGCCGATATCGGCCTCACCTTCAGCCGCATCCCGGAGCCGAATATCAAGGTCGTGCATCAGCAGCCGGCGCCGGTCATGGCCGTCATGCGCAAAGACCATCCGCTGAGTCAGTTCAAGCAAGTGTCGCTATCGCAACTGGCCGCCTATCCGATCGCCCTGCCCGAACCGAACACTACCTTGCGGCAATTGTTCGACCTTGCCTGCAATCGCCAGCAGTTGCTGTTCGAGCCGATGCTGACTAGTAATTATGTCGAGGCTTTATACAATTTTGTAATGTACAGCGGCGGCGTCTCGATTTCCGGCGAGGTATCGGTGCGCTACCGGATCGCAGAGGGAAAAATGATCATGCTGCCGATCCGCGATCGCGGGCTGGACGGGCGCCAGGTCGAAGTCCAAACCTTGATCGGGCGCACCCTGCCGCGCGTGGTCGATATATTCCTGGATTACCTGGTGAATCATCTGCGGTCGCAGTGAAATGCGTTCTAGATCGGCAACTGGGTAGTTGAGAGAACCTGTTTGAGCACCATGAATGTGCGAATCTGCCGCACCCCCGGCAAATACAGCAACTGCTCCGCGTGGAGGCGGTTGTAACTGTCGTTGTCCTTGGTCCGCAACAGCATGAAGTAGTCGAACTCTCCGGTCACCACATGGCACTCGAGGCAGCCCGAGACTTTCTGCGCCGCCCGCTCGAAATCGGCAAACGATTCCGGTGTTGACCGATCCAGCACCACGCCGATCATCACCAAGGTGCCGGCATCCAGTGCGCGTGGATCGAGCAGCGCCACGATCCCTTTGATCAGCCCCAGTTCCTTGAGCCGCTCGACCCGTCGCAGACATGCGGGAGCGCTCAGATTCACCTTGGCCGCCAGCGCGACATTGGAGACCGAGGCGTCGCGCTGCAAGGCCCTGAGGATGGCGCGGTCGGTGCGATCCATGGTTTCACCGGTGGCGGCAGCTGGCGACGCCTTTGCACGCAATTTTGTTGCTTTCATATGCATTTATACAAAATAAAAGGTGATTCTGATTTTTATACTCAGATTTTAAATCTGAATAATGGCAGAAACTTGCAACCATGTTTCTTGCGATTGATTCTAATATGGATTCAGTTTCAACATCAATGAAAGCCGGGTTTGAGCATGCCCGCCTTGTTTGCCAGCTTTGATGCGTGGATACCTACCCCAACCCCAGGAGCCGTTGCCATGAACCTGAAAAAATTTCCCCGCCATTCCCTGACGTTTGGTCCGACCCCGATCCAGCCACTGAAGCGGCTCAGCGCGCACTTGGGCGGCAAGGTCGAGCTCTACGCCAAGCGCGAAGACTGCAATAGCGGCCTGGCCTTTGGCGGCAACAAAACCCGCAAACTCGAATACCTGATTCCCGAAGCGCTGGAAGGCGGCTACGATACGCTGGTCTCCATCGGCGGCATCCAGTCGAACCAGACGCGCCAGGTCGCAGCGGTGGCCGCCCACCTGGGTCTCAAGTGCGTGCTGGTGCAAGAAAACTGGGTGAATTATTCGGACGCGGTGTATGACCGGGTCGGCAATATCGAAATGTCGCGCATCCTCGGCGCCGACGTCCGGCTGGATAACGCCGGCTTCGACATCGGCATCCGCCAAAGCTGGGAACAGGCGATGGAAGATGTGCGCAAGGCCGGCGGCAAACCGTTCCCGATCCCGGCTGGTTGCTCCGAGCACCCGCGCGGCGGCTTGGGATTCGTCGGTTTTGCCGAAGAAGTCCGGCAGCAGGAAGCTGAGCTCGGTTTTAAATTCGACTACATCGTCACCTGCTCGGTCACCGGCAGCACGCAAGCCGGCATGCTGGTGGGCTTCGCGGCGGACGGCCGTGCTGACCGCGTGATCGGCATCGACGCCTCGGCCAAGCCGCAGCAAACCTTCGAGCAGATTCTGCGGATCGCGAAAAACACCGCCGAGCTGGTCGAACTGGGGCGTGACATCACTGCCAGGGACGTGGTACTGGATACGCGTTTCGGCGGCCCCGAATACGGCTTGCCGAACGACGGCACGCTGGACGCCATCCGCCTGTGCGCGCGCATGGAAGGTATGCTGACTGACCCGGTCTACGAAGGCAAATCGATGCACGGCATGATAGAGAAAGTGCGGCTGGGCGAATTTCCGACGGGTTCCAAGGTGCTGTACGCCCACCTGGGCGGCGTACCTGCGCTTAACGCCTATAGCTTCCTCTTTCGCAACGGTTGAGCAACGGTTGAAAACGCCGGTTCTCCGCTTAAATGCCGCGTTCCTTGCTCAAACGTGCCGGACTGAGCGCGGCAGCGTCGACCCCGTGCGCCAGTATGTGATCCGGAATCGGCATGCCGCGCAGCATCGCGGCATAGGCCTCGCCGGCTGCGGGCGCTGACTGGATGCCATAGCCGCCCTGCCCGGCAGCCCAAAAAAATCCCGCCAGCGTTTGATCGAAACCGGCAACCAGGCTGCCGTCAGCAACGAACGAGCGCAAACCGGCCCAGACATGGCTGGGCCGGCGTACATTGAGCGTCGTCATGTTTTGTATGTGATCGATCGCAATCGCGATATCCAGCTCTTCGGCCTGGACATCGTGCGGCGCCACCGGATCGGCGTTGGCGGGAGAGCCCAGCAGCATGCCTGCGTCCGGCTTGACATAGAAGGATTCATCGACTCGCATGAATAACGGCCAGGACGAGGCATTGATGCCGGCCGGCGGCTGGAAAGTGAATGCCGAGCGCCGCTTCGGCACCAGTCCGATAAGACCGGCGCCGGCCATCTGGCCGAGGACGTCAGCCCAGGCGCCAGCGGCATTGACCACTACCGGCGCACGGAACATGCCTTGGGTTGTGCTGATTTCCCAGGCCTGGCTCTGATACGCCAAGGCCTGCACTTCCGCATCGCAGACCAGTTTTGCGCCGGCCGCCTTGGCTCCCCGCAAGAAACCCTGGTGCAAGGCGTGCACATCGATATCGGCAGCATCCGCCTCATACACCGCAGCCGCAACCTGTTCGCGGCGCAATACCGGCACCCGCCGGCAAGCCTGATCCGCATCGAGACGTTCGACCTTATCCGAGACGGAACGTACGATCGCTTCGTGCTCGTCCAGTTCCGTCAGTTGATCCGGCGTTGCGAACATCAAGGCGCCGCGTGGCGTAAGCAGTGGATGACCGGTAAATCCTGGCGGCGGATGGTCGAAGAAAGCGCGGCTGGCGCAGGTCAGGGCTCGCACCTGCGGCGGCCCGTAGCTTTCCATGTACAGCGCCGCCGACCGGCCGGTGCTGTGATAGCCGGGATGCGATTCGCGTTCAAGAATGATCACGCGTGCGTGCGGCGCCAGCCAATAGGCGATCGATGCGCCGGCAATGCCGGCGCCGATGATGATGTAGTCCGCTTGCATCTCGTGGTCCATGCAACAGTCCTCTCATTTCATACCTAGTGCCGCCCTACACTGCGGGTCTGGTTCCGGAAGCGGATGCGCTTCCCTGCGGCGCACTCTGCGGCGGATGGGTGACGATCGACTTCAATCCGGCATCGGTCGTTGTCAATGCCGCCAGATCGGGCCGCGGCCGGCGCAATTCCGGGCGGTTCTCAAACAAGCGCTCAAACGCGCTGGCGCATGCCAGCAAGTGGCTATCCGCCCGGAACGCGCCGATCAGTTGCAGGCCGAACGGCATGTTCTTGTGGTCGCGGCCGCAGGGCATCGACAGCGCCGGGTTGGTTGCCAGTGTAACCACATAAGTGAGCGACAGCCAGCGATAGTAATTTTCGAGCGCAACGCCGTTGACCTGTTTCAAATACAAATCGGACCAGGGGAAAGGCGACACCGGCGTGGTTGGCGAGAGTATCAAGTCATAGTCGGCAAACATCGCTTGAAAACGACGGAACAAGCGCGTCTGCTCGGCTTGCGCCCAGGCACAGTCGGCTAGCGTCATGGCGGCGCCCAGCTCGTAGTTGGCGCGGGTATTCGGCCCGAGCGAAGCGGGATCGCGCTTATAGGCCGCCTCGTAACCGGCGACAAAACTCGTGGCCCGGATCACGTCAAAGCAGCGATGCGCATCGCCCAGATCGAAGGCCACTGGCGTGCATTCCTTGACGAACGGGCGCAGCGCGGCGATCTTGCTGCGAAACACCTGGCGTATGTCGTCGTCGACTTCGCACACGCCGAAGTCTTCGGTATAGCCGATGCGCAGTTCGGATAAATCGATATCCGGCAGCGCGCTGAAGGCATCCGCAGCGATCGGATAACTGAGCGGATCCGCCGCATGCATGCCGGCGCTGGCCTGCAGCTGAAGCAATACATCGGCCATGCTCCTGCCCATCGGCCCGACCACCGAGATCGGGGTCCAGCCCAGCAATTTCCGCTCGCTGGGAACCAGGCCGGGAGAAGGCCGGAATCCCACCACGCCGCATTTGGCGGCCGGGATGCGCAGCGAACCGCCGGTGTCGGAACCACTGCACAAAGGCAGCATGTCCACCGCCAGTGCCGCCGCCGAGCCGCCGGAAGAACCGCCCGCATTCAGGCCCGGATTGAAAGGGTTGCCGGTGGCGCCCCATACGGTATTTCTGGTATTCGCCCCTGCTCCCAATTCTGGCACATTGGTTTTGCCGGCCACAATCGCCCCTGCGGCACGCAAGCGCGCCACCAGTGCGTTGTCTTTGGCTGGAATGTTATGGCGATAGAGCGGCGAGCCGTAAGTGGTCAGCAAGCCTGCGGTCTCTTCGAGATCCTTGATGCCGATCGGCAATCCATGCAACAGCCCCAGCCGCCGTCCTTGCAGCACCGCTGTCTCGGCGGCGGCGGCTTCGCTGCGGGCGCGCTCGAAACAGGTGGCGGTAACGGCGTTGATATACGGATTGATCGCTTCTATCCTGGCGATGCAGGCATCCAGCAATTCCACCGGCGATATTTCCTTCGAGCCGATCAGGCGGCGCAGTTCGACCGCACTTTTTTCAACGATATTTTTTTCAAGCATGGGATTCTCCGGCATGGTTCGCGGCCTCAAGCTGCCGCCCGTTGTTGGTTAAATCTGGTGTTAAATCTGCAGTTGCGTCTGTTGTTGCGTCTGTGGCGCTCTTGTCGGTCCGGATAAACAGGCTGACGATGACCGAAAAGCATGCGGCTGCAATCAAGAAGCCGAAGGCGTAGTTGTAGTTGCTGAATGCGCTGACCAGGAAGCCTATCGCCAGCGGCGAAATGAAACCTGCCGATTGGCCGCCGAGATTGACCATGCCGATACTGCTGCCCACCAGGCGCTCCGGAAATATCTTGGTCGGCAAGGCGATGCAGGTCGCCAGCACGAAGGATTTAAAAAAATAGACGATGCATTGGTAAGTTATAACGCCGGCAACGCTGTCTGCCGTGTACATGAAATACAGGAAAACTGCAGTCAATACCGAGCTGGCGATCAGCAGGTAGCGCTCCCTGCCATCGAAAAACCGCACCATCAGCCAGCCGCCGATCGCCGTCGAGATGCCGGCAAGCACATAGGGCAAAGGCAGAAGCAAGCCTACCGATTTCAAATCCAGCCCGCGCTGCGTCATCAGATAGGTCGGCATCCAGGAATCCAGGCCCTTGTTGACGATGCTAAGCCCGAACCACACCGCGACGATTTTCCACATCAAGGGTGTCTTCAGCAGCTTGCGGAAGGCTGCCTGGTCTATCCTTTTGTTCTCGGCGGCCGCCACGCTACCCTTGCCTTGCTCTCTGGCCCTGGCCGGCTTGATGAAGAACCAGTACGCCGCGCTGAAGATTAATCCGGCAATGCCCATATAGTGGAACACGTTGCGCCAGCCGAAATGAATAATCATCGGCGCAATGATCAGCGGCGCCAGCATGCTGCCGACGTAGTTGGACGACATCAGCAGCGACGACATCTTCGGCCGCTCTTGCTTTGAAAAAACTTCTGCCACGCCCTTGACGCTGGCGGCAGGGAATGCGCCCTCGCCCAGGCCGAAAACGAATCTGATCAGCACCAGGCTGGCCATGGACCAGGCGCTGCCGGTGACGCCGGTGAATATCGACCATAGCAAGATCGAAATGACGATTACCGGTTTGGAGCCGAAGCGATCCGCCAGCCAGCCTCCGGGCAGCTGCATCAGCGAATAGCCAAGAAAGAAACTGCTCAGCAGCATGCCCAGTTGGGCCGGCTGCAGGTGGAAATCGCCGCCGATATGAGTGACGGCGAAAGTAATTGCGGCCCGGTCGATATACGAAACACACCATCCCAGGTAGAGCAGCGCCAGCACCACGTACTTGTGACCGTCTTTCCCCAATGCCGCATTCATGCCTGAATCCTCCGGATATCGATAGATACAAAGCTGCAAAACACAAAGATCATGCTAAGGCGGGCCTAGGTTTGCAACAAGTACAATGTTTCGAACAAACGTTTGCCGTTTCGGCAAACCATAAATAAAATGGCAGCATGATAAAAACCAGGGTTTTGCAGGAAACCGGTGTGCGCTACTTTCTTGAAGTAGTGAGAAGAGGCTCGATCACCGAGGCTGCGGCTACGCTCAACGTCGCCTCTTCCGCTATCAGCAGACAGATCGCCAGGCTGGAGAGCGAGCTCGATACAGTGTTGTTCGACCGCGTTGCGCGCGGCATGAAGCCGAATGCGGCCGGCGAACTACTGGCAGCCTATGCCTTGCGCATGCAGCTTGAAACCGAGCGCATCGGCAATGAGATCCTGGCCTTGAAAGGGCTCCAGCGCGGCGAGGTCAAGCTGGTCAGCACCGCCGGTTTTGCGGTGGACTTCCTGCCCGCCGCAATCGCAGATTTCAGAAGCAGCCATAGCGGCATCAATTTTCATTTGTCGGTCGGTTCCGCCGCGCATGTCACCCGCCTCTTGCGCGAAGGCGAGGCGGACATAGGGCTGACCTTTGCGCTGGCGCCGGAGCAAGACATCAAGGTCGAATACAGCCAAAGCGCGCCTATCCTGGCCGTGATGAGCCCCGGGCATCCGCTGGCGGCAAGAAAGCAGGTGGCTTTGTCCGAACTGGTCGCCTACCCGATTGCGCTGCCGCACAAGAAAATCACGATGCGAAGGCTGATCGACGCCTGCTGCAGCAAAAAAAACCTGTTGATCGAACCGGTATTCAGCAGCGATTCGATCAATGCAAAATTGAGTTTTGTCATGGCTGGCGGCGGCATAGCGTTTTCCGCCGAATTGCCGATTCGAAAATTGCTGATGAATGGACAACTGGCGGCCGTGCCGATTAAAGACCGGGATATGAATGCTCTGCATATGGAAATCCAGTCGCTGGCCGGACGCACGCTGTCGCAAGCCGCAAAAGCGTTCTTGAACAGCTTGATAGTCAAGGCGCCGACACCGGGATAGTGACCTCTTTGCGGCTTCGATTGCTGCCGCCGTCTTGCTTTACATCACGTCAGGCTATGGATTAATCGGCAGCGCCGTTTTGTATTTCACCTGCTTCAATGCAAAGCTGGAACGGATATTCTTGATGCCCGGAATCTTTGTCAGGTGATCCAGGATAAAGCGCTCCAGCGCCTGGATATCCGGCACCACGATGCGTAGCAGATAATCCTCATCGCCGGTCATCAGGTACACCTCCATCACCTGCTCGAAGTGGCTGACGGCTTTCTCGAAGCGCGCCAGCGCGGCGGACTCCTGTTTTTCCAGGCTGACCTGGATGAAGACATTCATTTTCAAGCCAAGCGCGGGCGGATCGACCAGCGCAACGTAACCAGAAATCACCCGTTCGGCTTCCAGGTTCTTGACCCGCGCCAGCGTCGGCGAGGCCGACAGATTGATCTTCTTCGCCAGGTCGATATTGCTGATATTGGAGTTTTCCTGCAGCGCCATCAAAATACGCAAATCCGTCGAGTCGAGATCCATATGCAGTATAAAAATCTGATTGATTAATAATCAAAGCATTTTATGCTTAATTAACTGGAATCGGCAGCTCGTTTAGGTTACCCATGCTGCAGCTTTGCCGCTATCTTATGCTGATAAATCCAACGGCAAGGAACAAGGACCATGGAAATGTCATCCATCAACAATCTGAACGATCCATTCGACAGCGATGCGCAGGAAACAGAGGAATGGCTGGCCGCGCTGCAGGCAAGCATGCAAGCCGCCGGTCCTGAGCGCGCCCGTTACCTGTTGTCGCGCCTGAGTGCCGCCGCCCAGGCGTGGGGCGTCAAATGGCGCGATGCGCGCAATACGCCCTACGCCAACACCATCCGTGCCGAAGACGAACCGCCGTTTCCGGGCGGCGCCGACGCGCTCTCTATCGAACAGCGCCTGGCCAGCCTGATGCGCTGGAATGCACTGGCAATGGTGGTGCGCGCCAACCGCGCCTACGGCGAGCTGGGCGGCCATATCGCCAGCTACGCGTCAGCGGCCGATCTGTTCGAAGTCGGATTCAACCATTTCTTCCGCGCCCGCACCGACTCTTTCGGCGGCGACCTGGTCTATTTCCAGGCGCATTCGGCGCCCGGCATTTATGCCCGCGCCTTCCTGGAGGGCACGCTGACGGAAAAGGAGCTGTCGTTCTACCGGCAGGAAATCGAAGCCAAGAAACATGGCGCGCAAGGCCTGTCTTCGTATCCGCATCCGTGGCTGATGGAAAATTTCTGGCAGTTCCCCACCGGCTCGATGGGACTGGGCCCGATCAGCGCCATCTACCAGGCCCGCTTCATGCGCTACCTGGAACACCGCGGCTTGCTGGCGCCGCAGGAGCGCAAGGTCTGGGGCGTGTTCGGTGACGGCGAGATGGACGAGCCGGAATCGCTGGCGGCGCTTAGCCTGGCCTCGCGCGAAACGCTGGATAACCTGGTGTTCGTGGTCAACTGCAATCTGCAACGGCTGGACGGCCCGGTGCGCGGCAACGGCCATATTGTCGATGAGCTGGAAACGGTGTTTGCCGGCTGCGGCTGGAATGTCATCAAGCTGCTCTGGGGTTCGGACTGGGATCCGCTGTTCGCACGCGACACAGCGGGCGACCTGCTCAATGCGCTGAACCGGACGGTAGACGGCCAGTTGCAGACCTTCGCCGCCAACGACGGCGCCTTCAATCGGGCCCGTTTCTTTGGACAAAATCCGGCCTTGCAGGCAATCGGCGCCACGCTGACGGATGACGAGATCGATCGCCTGCATCGCGGCGGCCACGACATGAAAAAAATCCATGCGGCTTACCTCGCCGCGGCAAATCATCGGGGCCAGCCGACAGTGATCCTGGCGCAAACCAAGAAAGGCTTTGGCATGGGCGCCGCCGGACAAGGCAAGATGACCACCCATCAACAAAAAAAACTCGACGCCGGCACCCTGCTCGAATTCCGCGACCGCTTCCGCCTGCCGATTTCCGATGCGGACTGCGAAGCGCTGGCGTTCTACAAGCCGGCCGACGGCAGCCCTGAAATGCGCCATCTGCTGCAACGGCGCGCAGCGTTGGGTGGCTTCATGCCGCGCCGCAGTGCATCGCAGACAAAGATTGCTGCGCCCGAGATTACGTCTTACGCGAAATTCGCACTGGACGCCGATGGCAAGGAAATGTCGAGCACGATGGCGCTGGTGCGCATGCTGGGTGCGCTCTTGAAAGACGACAGCATCGGCAAGCACATCGTGCCGATAGTGGCCGACGAAGCGCGCACTTTCGGCATGGCAAATCTGTTCAAGCAGGTTGGCATCTATTCGTCGCAGGGCCAGTTGTACGAGCCTGAGGACATCGGTTCGATCCTGTCCTACCGTGAAGCCAAGGATGGCCAGATCCTGGAAGAAGGTATTTCGGAAGCCGGTGCGATTTCTTCCTGGACTGCCGCCGCCACCAGCTATTCAGTACATGGCTTACCGATGCTGCCGTTCTATATTTATTACTCGATGTTCGGCTTCCAGCGCATCGGCGACCTGATCTGGGCCGCCGCCGATCAGCGCGCGCGCGGCTTCCTGATCGGCGCCACCTCCGGCCGCACCACCCTGGCCGGCGAAGGCTTGCAGCATCAGGACGGTTCCAGCCACGTGATCGCCGCAACGGTGCCTAACTGCGTTTCATACGATCCGGCGTATGCCTATGAATTGGCGGCGATCGTACAGGACGGCATGCGCCGCATGCTCGGCAACAGCGAAGACGTCTTCTATTACATTACCGTAACCAATGAAAACCAGGCGCAACCCAGCATGCCGCAAGGCGTCGAGGAAGGCATCAAGCGCGGCATGTACTGCCTGCTGCCGCAAGAAAATGCTGATGTGCGCCTGTTGGCAGCCGGCCCGATCCTGAAGGAGGCGATAGGCGCGGCTGCTTTGTTGAAGGAAAAACTTGGCATCAAGGCCGAAGTCTGGAGTGTCACCAGTTATACGGAACTGGCGCGCGATGGTGTCGCGGCCGAGCGCAATCGGCGCCATTCCGGCTCATCCGAAGAGGCTTACGTCAGCCGCCAACTGGGACATGGCGGCGCGCCGGTTATCGCCGCCAGCGACTATGTCCGCAGCACTCCCGAAAGCATCCGCGCGTATGTGCCGGCGCGCTACGTCACCTTGGGCACGGATGGCTTCGGGCGCAGCGATACACGGGCCAACTTGCGGGATTTTTTCGAAGTCGATGCGAACTGGATTGCCTTTACCGCATTTAGCGAACTGCCTGGCGGAAAAGATGAGGCGCAGCTGAAAAATTTTGCAGAGTCGCTTGGTTTGGATTTGAGCAAACCGCAGTCGATCACAGAGTAAAAAGAAAACTCAGTCCTTGGCCAGATGCGGCAGGTACTCCTGCAAAACCTCTTCGACTGCCATAGCTTGCAGGGCGTCTCGCCGGCGCTTGAGCGGGTCTCGCTCCGGCCGCGTGCTCATCCACTGCTTGAAGCGGATAAATGTCCTTGGCTCAAGAGTATTCATGCGCGCCATATCGCCATTAGTGGCGACGATAACGGCGGAAAATTGAGGCGAATCAAGCAACACCTGGGCGCGTGGCGCTTGCGCCACCCAAAAGTCTTCGTCGTCATCACTCAGCCGGATGGGATGCGGATCATCGGCAATTTGCTCGCGCCGGATAATGTCGACCTCAAAGCCGTCCTGGTTGACGGCGGTGTATCTCTGCGAATTCCGAATGCGGAAAGTCGGGTCGACTTTCCGCAGCACGCCCAACATCGAACTGTCGACCTGGCTCAAAGCAGTAGCGAACGCGACCCGCTTGCGAACGTCCCATAGCAGGTCGATGTCGCGCGTAGCTACGGCATCATCGTCGAAGGTCACGCCCGCAGCCGATTCATACGCGTACAGCGCATGAGTGCCGACCACACGGAAGTGTTCTCCCAGGCTGGTCGCGGCCAGGCGATTCAGGATTTCCACGATGAGCGGCGCAACGCGTCCGACCCTGAGCGCGCGATTCATCCTCTTGTGCTTGACCAGTGCCGCTTTCAAGCCGGCTAGCCGTTGTTCGGCCAACTCTTTCCGCTCGCGGAAGCTGGCGTAAATAGCCTCTGTCTCGGGCGACCGTGGTCCCAGGCTCTTCTCGCTGCCAGAAGCGCTGGTACGCACCAGATAGGCTTCGCCAGGAGCAGACGCGGGGCCTTTGTGCCAGTACATGCCGCCGCGCACTTTAGCCGCCTCTGCCAGTGCCTCTTCGTAAGCTTCAAAAGTGGAGACCGCGTCGATATACTGACGCATGGCGTCGGCTGGTCGCTCTAACACGGGGGTTCTTTCGGTATGTTTTGTGATTATTCTACTTTATGCCGAAACAATATAAAAATCAATTACTTACTTATAAAAACAGGCTATTTTTTCGGTGCAACTTCTTCAGCATCACGGTTGGGCGGCAAAGCCGCGGCTGCTCTTGCACGTCAAACCGCTACATGCAGACAGATGGACGATAATGACGCGGTTGCTCAGCCGCAGCAAAGTATTTAGCCGCGATACCGGCTTAACCCCAAGGAGTACTACCAATGATCACATGCTATCTACGCTACATCATCGATCCGGACAAACTGGCAGAGTTCGAAACCTATGCAAAGATGTGGATTCCGCTGGTTGAAAAATTTGACGGCACCCATCATGGGTATTTGATGCCGAGCGAAGGAAGCAGCAACGTGGCGCTCGCCTTCTTCTCCTTCAGTTCTCTCGCCGCTTATGAGAAATACCGGATCGCCGCCGCATCTGATCCGGAGTGCCAGGCTGCAATGGACTACTACAAAGAAACCAAGTGCTTCATCAGCTATGAGCGTTCATTCTTTCGGCCGGTCTTTCGCTAGATCAGCCACAGTTGAACCATCTTCTGCAGGAAATATTCTCAAGCAACCGCCTCCGGGCCCACTATCGCAGGGGGCAAGGCGAATCCAGCCGGAAGCATAAGCTGTACTAGTTCAAACTTGGCCTGACAGGAAGTGTCAGGTCAAACCTAGATCCATCTACAGCCCAACACGTAAGCAGTCGCAAAAAGCGCAGATGGTGGTAAAAAAATATCGCGACTACTACAAATAACTTGAGTCACGCCCTCCGCATTTGTCATTCTCTGACATTCTTTATCTGTTAAATACTAGAAAGCAACGGTTCGTTCCATTATTATGGAAGCGTCAGGCAATTGTTACCTGCGGCGCGCACCAAAATGACTCGCCGCTCGGGTTGTTGCACATTTTTGGAACAAATTTGTTTTAGCGAATAACCGTTTTATCGATCATATGCGCATCGCCATTCTTGACGACGACCCCAGTCAATTACAGTTTGCTGTCAAAGCTCTCACACCTGCCGGCCATAGCTGCTATGTGTTTACCGAAGGACGCGCGCTGATTCATCGCTTGCAGCGGGAAACTTTCGATCTTGTGAGCCTGGACTGGAATGTCGTCGACATGCCGGGCGACCTGGTGCTGGCCTGGATCCGGCAAAACTGCGATGCAAATCTTCCCGTGCTTTTCATGACCAGCCGCTCGCGTGAAGCCGATATCATCTCCGCCTTGAACGCCGGCGCCGACGACTATGTCACCAAGCCGGTCGCAGCCGCCATGCTCCTCGCGCGCGTAGCAACCTTGTTGCGCCGGACCTACCGGCAGGAGTTGCCCGCCGCCAATCAGGAGTTCGGCGAGTATCTATTTAATTTGCAGGAAGGCCGTTTATTTTGTCGCGGCAAGATGATAGCGCTATCACAAAAGGAATTTCAGGTCGCCTTACTGTTTTTTCGCAATCTGGCTCGGCCATTGTCCCGCGCACATATCATCGAGACGGTATGGAAGCATTTGACCGACATCCCCACCAGAACGCTCGATACCCACGTCTCAGCAGTACGCGTCAAACTGGATTTAAAGCCACAAAACGGCTACTGCATCGTGCCGATTTACGGCTACGGCTACCGGCTCGAAAAGCTTGAGGTACCCGCCGCGTGAATGATTGCATCCGGCTTGCGACGTCCGAGGTGCCTCGAACGAGAGCGATTGCATGCGTGCTGACATTCGTCGCCGCTGTGTCGACAGGGTTTCCCGCACAGGCGCAGAACGACCGCGCCACGACGACGGTCGACTACACGGTGCGCGTCAACGATACCCTCTACGACCTCGCCTCATACTATCTGACCGACCCAGGGTGCTGGACGGTACTCAAGAAACTCAACCGCGTCGCGGATCCCAAGCATCTGCAACCGAATTCGACGCTGCGTATACCGTTAGCATTACTCAAACAATCGCTGCTCGCCGCACGAGCGATCGCGGTAAGCGGTTCAGTTGAGCGCACCTTAGGTCAGGGGCCATTCCTGCCGTTGAATTTCGACGCCGCGCTTACCGAGGGTGATCACGTCCGCACCGGGCCTAATTCGTTCGCCACCATCCAGCTATCGGACGGCTCGCATGTCACGCTGCACGCAAATACCACAATCTTGATCAAGCATCTGCGCGCCACGGTTTTGAACGGCATTGTCGACCGCCAGTTTGAACTTAATCAGGGCGAAGTCGAGACCAAGGTCACGCCGCTGAAACCGCAAGACCGCTACAACATCATTTCACCATCCGTCATTGCGGGCGTGCGCGGCACCGAGTTCCGGGTGGTTTATGGCGACGGCGCCGGAGCGGGCAACACCGCAGTCGAGGTACTCGAGGGCAAGGTCGCAGCGCAAGGACCAAATGCTCCGCCGGTGCTGGTGCCACAGCAATTCGGCGTGATTTCCGATTCCGCTGGAAATGTTGGCGCCCCTATCCAGATGCTCCCTGCTCCCTCGCTGGCGGAACCAGGCCAGGTACAGAAAGGTTTGCAAATCGTCTTCGAGATTGCAGCGATGCCCGAGGCGCGCGCTTACCGGGCCACGATTGCGACGGATGCCGGCTTCCTCCATATCGTCAACGAGATCCGCGCGGAGAGTCCGCGCGCCCTCTTCGACGACATGCCTTCCGGCAGCTATTTTGTCCGTTTATCGGCAATCGATCGCAATGGCATTGAAGGGTTGTCGCAAATCTACAGCTTTCGACGCGCCAGGCCATCCGAGGCAAGCGCCGCCGCAACCCGTACCGCCAATTTCGAATTCCGCTGGACTGAAGATGCACATGCCGGCGCCGGAGCCGGAGCACAGCAGACCTATCGCTTCGTACTGGCAACCAACTCTCAACTGCATGACCCGATGCTCGATCAAACGGCATTGGCCGGCACGCGCCTGGTCCTGTCCGATCTGAAGCCGGGAAAATATTTCTGGAGCGTGGCGGCCGCGGTGTCGCCGAACAATGGCGAGTCCCATGAAAAACCGGCGTCGATACGGTCGTTCACGGTGGGTCAATAAAACACTTCGTCTCACACTACCCTATCCCATGTTCACCTGGCCCCCCCGCGAACTGCGCCGCACCAAAGATAATCGCTTCCTGCGCGAGTGGCTGCTGCTGGGCTGCGCCGGAACGGTTTTTGTCATTCTGCTGGTGACGTATCATCTGACCAATTCCGCCGGCAATCTTGTCTACGACTGGTTGTTGCAGCATCAGTCGCGCCCGTCCAACCCGGATATCCTCATCGTCACCATCGATAACAACAGCCTGGCGCAGCTCGGCAGATGGCCGTGGTCCAGGCTGCATCATGCGGAGGCGCTACGACGCATTGCAGCGGGGAGCCCTCGTGCGGTGATGTATAACGTGCTGTTTACCGAGCCCTCCGCCGAGGACGCAGTTCTCACGCAAGCGATGTCGCTGGCGCCTGTCTATCTGCCGATGGTGGTCGAGTCCGGTCAGACCAACCCGCTTTCCGGACATGCGCTGCTGCCGGTGGCGCCGTTGCGCGCCGCCGCAGCCGGAGTCGGGCACATCAATCTCGAGACAGATCGGGATGGCATTGTGCGCAACATTGCGCTGTTCGAAGGGAACAGCCGACAACTTTGGCCGCAATTCACATTACCGGTCTATTGGGCGGAACGCGGCAGGCAAGCAGCGCTACCGACGGCAGCCGCCGCCGGACAAACCGAGCAGGCGCCTTCGGCCTTTCCTCCTTTGCTACGCACCGGCGGGATGTTGATCCCGTTCGCCGATCCGGACGCGTCTTATGCACACGTATCGTTCATCGATGTGTTGCGTGGCCGGGTGCCGTCCGAGTTTTTCCACAACAAATTCGTACTGGTAGGGGCCACCGCGGACGGCTTGCTGGAACACATCGCTACCGCGGTCTCCAGTCACAACGGCGCGATGGCAGGCATCGATATACACGCCAACATTCTCGACGCCCTTCTATCCGGCCGCTATATCGAGAGTGTCGCGTCCTGGCAGACCACCCTTTGTTCATTGTTGCCGCTGGCACTGCTATTTACGGGTTTTCTGTTCCTGACGCCCAGCCAATCCATCCTGCTTCTGCTGACACTGGTGCTCGCCACCTTGGGCGGCAGCGGCCTGCTCCTGCTGTATGGCGGCATCTGGATTACGCCTGTTCCGGCACTTGTCGTACTGGCAGCCATTTATCCGCTATGGAGCTGGCGCCGGCTTGAAGTCGCCATGTCGTTTATCGGCGCAGAACTTGAGCAACTCGCCGAGGAACCGCAACTGGCGCTGAATCGCCGCATTACCGGCACCTCGTCCGCTGGACACGAACTCGAACACAATATCTCGCTGATACGAGAAGCAGCCCGGCAAGTGCGGGACTTGAAGCGTTTCGTCTGGGATAGTTTGAACAGTCTGCCGGACCCGGTCCTGGTTGCCGATCGCAGCGGCTGCGTGCGTCTGGTCAATCAGCCGGCCCGCGACTGCCTGGCGGCGCCCGGCGGCGGCGAGCTGGAAGGCTGCGCGCTGGCGGAACTGCTGAGCACGCTTAAGTTCGTACGATTCATCGGCAGCGAATCGGGTGTCGAGCGCTGCCTGCAGTGGCCGTATCTGCTCGATCCGTCCCGCATCGAAGATTGCGCGGCGATGGAACAAGGCGTCGAGGTTCAAAGCGCGGCAGGACACCAATATGTTCTCAAATATGCGCGCTGTATGAGTGTGGCCGGCGACCTGATCGGCTGGATCGCCAGCCTGAGCAATGTCACCACCCTGCACGCGGCGCAAAGTCAGCGCGACGAAATGCTGCATCTTCTGTCGCACGATATGCGCTCGCCGCAAGCATCTATCGTTGCGTTGATAGAGCTCGAGCGTCCCGCCGTGGATATTCCGAGTGTCGGCCTGGCGTTTGACCGGATTGAGCGTTATGCCCGCCGGGCGCTGGCGCTGGCCGACAGCTTCGTCCAGCTCGCCGCCGCCGAAACCCAGGATTACACCTTCGAAATTGTTAATCTTTCCGATCTCTTGAATAGCGCCGTCGATGAAGTCTGGCCGCTTGCGAACGCCAGGAAAATCCAATTGGCCTGCGACATTACCGATAGTGAATTTCTGATCAAGGCCGAATGCTCGATGATTGCGCGCGCGCTGGTGAATCTTCTGAGCAATGCGATCAAATACAGCCCGCCGCATACGCGTATCGAATGCCTGCTGTCGATCAACAAGGGCTTGCCGGAACAGGTCGAGTGCATCATCCGCGACCAAGGCTACGGCATCGCGCACGAACACAAAATGCGTCTGTTCGAACGTTTTCACCGTTTCCGCAGCGTCGGACAGCCGGACAGCGACGGCGTCGGCCTCGGCCTGACCTTTGTCAAAACGGTCGTGGTCCGACATGGCGGCAGCATACATTGCGAGAGTGCGCCAGGTCACGGCACCACGATGACTATCTTTCTGCCTATTGCGGTTTGCGCCGAATTGTCAGGCCAGAATCCAGCGGTCCTGACAGGTTAGCGACACTTGCTCGCCGTCTGAGAATGGTGGAACATCCCCAACCCGCTAACCAATCAACTAAAAGGAGTAGTCAATATGGCTAAGCGCAATTCTACGCGAGACAGCAACATGACAATGCCCTTGCCCGGTTGCGCTTAACCAACGCAGCTAACTGGGGTCAGAGTGAACTTTCTGCGCGCTTTTTTGCAGAAACTTCAATCTGACCCCACTTAGCGGGCCACGGAGTACGGCCTCATCGTTAAAAAGAACAAAACCGCGCTGTGCGCTCTGTCTTTCTCAGAATCCGTCATGTGTGGTCAGAGTCAAGTTGGCGATGAAGCACTGCAGAAATTGACTAACCCCGTTGACTCTGACCCCAGATCACTCTTGCCGTGGCGATGTCATGATGGTCGTGGCTTATGCATGTCCTATTGGCGTTTCTCGCCAAGCACATCGATGGTCACGCGGCGATCCGGTTGCAAACAGCGTACCGCCTCGCTGCTGCGGCCTGCCGGACATCCGCTTGCGACCGGCTCTGCACTACCTACTCCGGTGGCGGCCAGCGGATTGCTCGGCAAGCCGCGCGACACGAGATAGTCGCGCACCGTCAGCGCTCGCGCCAGCGACAATTCCTGGTTGTAGGCGTCGGAGCCGATGCGGTCGGTGTGGCCGATGATCTTGATCGATGTCAGCTTGCGGTACGCCGAATTCAAGCGCGCGGCAATATCGTCCAATGCCGTGCGGCCGCCCGGCAGCATGTCGTTGAGAGATGACTTGTCGAAGGCAAACAGGACATCCTCGTTGATCGTGAAATGCTCGGAAACTGTCGGGCCTGGAAGCTCCGGCGCAACTGCCGGCGCAGGTGTGACCAGCGCCTCGCACTCGCGTTCCTTCCAGTGCGTGCTCTGCACCAACAGTTTGTCGTCGTACTGGATCTGGTACTGACAGGTGATGAACTCGTTACCCTTGCCGGTGCGGAAATTGAAGATGTAGTTCCATTTCCTCACATGGAAGATGCCTTCCGAAAAGTGCGGCTGCTCCAGCAGCGCATAGACCTGGTCCTTCGACAGGCCCGGCATCATCTGCCGCAGATTGTTGAGATTCACGAACGTGCCTTCCTTGAGCCATGCCTCGCTCCGATCCGGAAACGCTACGACATCGTCCGCAAGAACAGACGTTGCCGCAATCAGTAGTCCAGACAATATAGCAATGTGGCGATTTTTCATTTCTCTATCCTGTAGTTATGTCGTTCGTGATGTCGTTCAGTTGAGAATTCCAGACACCCCGACCCGGGCAGCTATGCCACCTGCGGTTGTACCGGAGACGCCGCCACTGAGACTCCAGCGCCCGTTGTCCGCAGTGCGGCGCAGCGACACACCAATCGCATTCTGGTTTTGGTAATAGCCATATCCCGCGGAGTAGGTGATCTTGCCTGCCACATACGGGGCGCTTTCCATCGACATGGACGCTGCGACGCCTGCGTAAGCCTTCTTGGCAACGTCATTGATATTGTTCTGCAACTGCATGGCTATTCCGTTTGTGTATTGCTTAGCCTGCTGTACCGCGCCGTTCAGACTAGTATTGAGTTGAGAAACGTTGACTGCGTCCGTGGCGGCAGTACCGGCTTCGACGTTATGTATCGCCACGGGGCTGCTCGCGCCGTTACCCATCGTGACACTGCTGTAGTTAGTTGAGCCATCAGTATTGGTGTCGTAATGCACCCCTCCTGACTGTACAGCTTGCAATTGGCGTACGTTGACAGCATCCGTCGCCTGGGTTCCACCTGCCACATTGGTGATTTGACGTTCGTTGCCGGCGCTGCCGACCGAGACTGCGCCTTGCGTCGATGACACCGCCGTATTAGAGAACGATTCCTTTGCACCGCTCAAGCCTGCACGATCCGCCGTCGAACCGGCGCCGATTGCGACACCGTTGCTAGCCGTGACGCTGGTGCCGGCGCCAATCGCAACCGAATTCGTGCCAGAGGCGACAGTGTTCTTGCCTAAAGCAATCGCATCGCTTCCAGTTGCACCGTCATTGTTGACGTTGCCGCCGCCGCTCGAATTGACGCTGTAATATTTTGGCTGAGCAGCTGTGATTACAGTAGTCAGGTTGCTGATAGCGCTGTTGGTCGCAAACAGCTGGCTGCCATTCACGGCATCAGTGCTGGTCGCAGTCAGCTGTCCGGCGGCGACATTCTGGATCTGCCGTTCATTTCCGGTAGATCCGACACTCACCGCCCCCACCGGCGCACCGCCGGCGAAGGCATATGCAGTGCCGCGGATGGTGGTGCCGGCGGATGCCACGGCTGCGCTTGTAGTCGAGGCATTGCCGATTGCCACGCTATTACCGGTGCTGGCTATTGCGCCTTGACCTAACGCCGTGCTGTTGGCAGCTGTTGCCTGGGCTCCCTGGCCGAGTGCGGTCGTGTTGGCTTGACTTGCCACAGTTCCTTGACCTGCGGCGGTTGAGTTTTGGCCGGTTGCTACGGCATTGGTGCCCATGCCCAGTGAGTTGCTTCCTGCCGCCCCGACAGACCCGGTAAACGTCTTCCCTTCGCTGGAAGCAATCGGAAACTGATTAGCGTTGACGACGGTTGTCAGGTTATTGATTGCGGTGCCCAGGCCGCTCGCTACTGAATACAGCTGTGAGCCGTTGACAGCATCGGTTGAGGTGGCCGTGATCCGGCCCGCCGCGACGTTGGTGATTTGACGTTCCGTTCCGGCTGCCCCTACCGATACGGTGGAAGCCGGGGTGGCGCCGGCAAAGCCGCCATAGGTCGTGCCATTAACGGTGCTGCTGGCAGTAGGATTCGCAGCCGCTGCCGCACTGTTGTTACCCAGCACCACCGAACCGTCCAGCCCCGCAGCTACGGTCACATTGCTACCCAATACAAAGGTGTTGTTGGAGGCAATGCTGTTGTTGTTGCCGACGGAGAAGCTGCCGGTACCGGTAATGGTGGTTGGATCGCCGATCGCTACGCTGCTGGCGCCGCTGACGACATTGCCGGTGCCGATGCTGATACTGTTGGCGCCGGACGCCTGCGCGCCATTGCCGATAGCAATCGACGATCCTCCCGACGCCGCAGCGGAATTACCCATGGCGACATCGTTCGCCGCCGAGGCCGAGGATCCGACACCCGCTGCCAGGGCGTTCAGCCCGGTGGCGCCATTGTCATTGTAGTTTCCGCCTTGGGTGCCACCGTCGTTGACACTGTAGTAGTGCCCCTTGTTCGCAGCAATTGCCAGATTGGTCGCGTTCAGCTGGCTGCCATTTACCGCATCCGTGCTGGTCGTGCTCAATTGCCCTGCTGCCACATTGGTGATCGTCCGCTCGTTACCCACGCTACCGACGCTCACGGTGCTGGCCGGTGTTGTGCCGGCAAAGTTATAGGCAGTGCCGTTAATGGTCACACCTGTCGTCGGCACCACAGCGGCCGTCGTGCTGCCCGCACCTAGAGCCACTGCTCCCGCATTGGTAGCTGACGACCCGCGCCCCAGCGCCATTGCATCGGTGGCGCTGGCACTCGCAGTGGGTCCGACGGCAACGCTGTCGGTACCGGTAGCGGCGCTATCGGCCAACGTCGAATTGGCATGGAAATACTTGATGCCACCACCATTGTTGATGTTGTTGATCGCAGTGGTATTGCTGGTCACCTGCTGGTTGGTCGCAAACAGCTGCGAGCCGTTGACTGCATCCGTGCTTGTACCACTCAGTTGACCGGCTGCCACATTGGTGATCTGACGGTCGTTGCCTGCGCTGCCCACACTGACGACGCCGATTGGC
>NZ_DATMRK010000041.1:0-11080 GCF_035566375.1 Collimonas sp. | reverse complement strand
TTCAGGGTTTTGTAAGATATTTGCGGAGTTTCACCATGCCGATTTATGCGTATCGCTGCGAAGCCTGTGGTTTTGCCAAAGATGTGCTGCAAAAGATGTCCGATGAGCCGCTGACGGTTTGCCCGTCCTGCAGCAAAGCCGCGTTCAAGAAGCAAGTGACTGCGGCTGGTTTCCAGCTCAAGGGCACTGGCTGGTATGTCACCGATTTCCGTGGTGGCGCAGGTGCGACGGTGCCGCCGGCAAACGCTGCAAACCCGGCTGAGCCGGCAGCAGCAGGCAGCACCGCTGCCGCTGCGACCACTGCAGCCGCTGCAGCGCCTGCCGCCAGCACCACTGCGCCGGCTGCCAGCAGCGCCGGCAGTACACCTACTGCAGCGACCTAATGTCATCCAAGTAATTCAGCAAGTTGCCACCAGGCGCACGTACCTGGTACGTGTTGTCCGACAAAGAAAGCCATGCGTAAATATTTCATCACCGGTCTGCTGGTTTTAGTACCCCTGGCAATTACGCTGTGGGTGCTGAATCTGATCATTGGCACGATGGATCAGTCATTGCTGCTGCTGCCTGAACAATGGCGGCCAAAAGCATTGCTGGGGCATGATATTCCCGGTCTGGGCACGATCCTGACCCTGCTTGTGATTTTCCTGACTGGCCTGGCGACGCGTAATTTTATCGGCCGCCAGATCGTCTCGATATGGGAAGCCGTGCTGACCCGGATTCCGGTGGTCAGCTCGATCTATTCCAGCGTCAAGCAAGTATCGGACACCTTGTTTTCATCGTCCGGCAACGCCTTCCGCAAAGCCTTGCTGGTGCAATACCCGCGCCAGGGATCGTGGACCATCGCCTTCCTCACCGGGGTGCCGGGCGGCGACGTAAAAAACCATCTGTCCGGCGATTATGTCAGCGTGTATGTGCCGACCACACCCAACCCGACTTCCGGTTTCTTCCTGATGCTGCCGCGCGCAGACACCGTCGAACTCGACATGAGCGTCGATGAAGCCTTGAAGTACATCGTGTCGATGGGAGTGGTCGCACCTGAGCAGCAGCCCGGGAAAAAGCTGGTGATTGATACGCCGCCAGGCAGCGGCGTAGCAGGCGGTAATTAAGATTGACCATTTAGGATTGACGATTGCCACAACGGCCGCGCTTATATACTGATCTACAGCCTTAGTCATAAAATTAATATCTACAACATCTGAACTGCGAAAAACTGAATATGTCCATGCGAACCCAATACTGCGGCCTCACTACTGAGGCACTCCTCGGCCAAACCGTCAGCCTGTGCGGCTGGGTGCATCGTCGTCGCGATCATGGCGGCGTTATTTTCATCGACCTGCGCGACCGCGAAGGCCTGGTGCAAGTGGTGTGCGATCCGGACCGTGCCGAAGTATTCAAGAACGCGGAAGCAGTGCGCAATGAATTCTGCCTGCGTATTACCGGCGTGGTGCGTTTGCGCCCGGACGGTACCGGCAACAGCAATCTGAAATCCGGCAAGATCGAAGTGCTGGCGCATGACCTGGAAGTGCTGAACCCGTCGGTCACGCCGCCGTTCCAGCTGGACGACGACAACCTCTCGGAAACCACCCGCCTGACACATCGCGTGCTGGATCTGCGTCGTCCGCAAATGCAAAACAACCTGCGCCTGCGTTACAAGGTGACGATGGAAGTGCGCAAGTTCCTCGACGCTCATGGTTTCATCGATATCGAAACACCGATGCTGACCAAGTCGACCCCGGAAGGCGCCCGCGATTACCTGGTGCCGTCGCGCGTCAACGCCGGCCAGTTCTTTGCGCTGCCGCAATCGCCGCAATTATTCAAGCAATTGCTGATGGTGGCCAACTTCGATCGTTACTACCAGATCGTCAAATGCTTCCGCGACGAAGATCTGCGCGCTGACCGCCAGCCTGAATTCACCCAGATCGACTGCGAAACTTCCTTCATGTCGGAACAGGAAATCCGCGACATGTTCGAAGGCATGATCCGCCTGGTATTCAAGAACGCGCTGGATATCGACCTGCCTGACCCGTTCCCGGTGATGGATTTCGCCACTGCGATGGCGCTGTACGGTTCGGACAAGCCGGACATGCGCGTCAAGCTCGCCTTCACCGATCTGACCGCAGTGATGAAAGACGTCGATTTCAAGGTGTTCGCCGGCGCCGCCAATATGGACAACGGCCGCGTGGTCGGCTTGCGGGTGCCAGGCGGCGCCGCCATGCCGCGTTCCGAAATCGATGCTTACACCCAGTTTGTCGCGATCTATGGCGCCAAGGGCCTGGCTTACATCAAGATCAACGAAAAAGCCAAGGGCCGCGACGGTTTGCAATCGCCTATCGTCAAGAACCTGCACGATGCAGCGCTGGCGCAAATCATCGAGCAAACCGGCGCTGAAGACGGCGACCTGATTTTCTTCGGCGCCGACAAGGCCAAGGTAGTCAACGACGCCATCGGCGCCTTGCGCGTGAAAATCGGCCATAGCGAGTTCGGCAAGAAAGCCGGCTTGTTCGACGATACCTGGCGTCCATTGTGGGTGGTCGATTTCCCGATGTTTGAATACGATGAAGACGGCGATCGCTGGAACGCCTTGCATCATCCGTTCACTTCGCCAAAAGACGGCCACGAAGACTTTATCGAGACCGATCCAGGCAAGGCAATTGCCAAGGCCTACGACATGGTCTTGAACGGCTGGGAACTGGGCGGCGGTTCGATCCGTATCCACCGCGCCGATGTGCAGAGCAAGGTATTCCGCGCTCTGAAGATCGACGCCGAAGAAGCGCAACTCAAGTTCGGCTTCCTGCTAGACGCTCTGCAATATGGTGCACCTCCGCATGGCGGCCTGGCGTTCGGCCTGGATCGTATCGTCACCATGATGTGCGGCGCCGAATCGATTCGCGACGTCATCGCCTTCCCGAAAACCCAGCGCGCCCAATGTCTGTTGACGCAGGCACCGTCAGCTGTCGACGAAAAGCAATTGAAAGAATTGCATATCCGTTTGCGTATGCCTGAAGCGAAAGTGGTTTAATTTCGGCGGTCGACGATAACCGGGAAGTATCAAAAGAAAAGCGCGGTTTTCCGCGCTTTTTTTATGGATGGTCAAAACCGGTTTATAGTGATGCTTTATAAAACAACGGCGGAAACGACGGCGTTTCTACTGATTATTTTTGCCTATTTGCATGTATAAAATTCCCGAATCGGTTCTAGTTGTCATCTATACGGAAGATCTCCAGGTCTTGATGATGGAGCGAACCGACAAACCGGATTACTGGCAATCGGTAACGGGCTCCAAGGATTTCCCGGATGAGGCGTTGGACGCTACTGCGATCCGCGAAGTACAGGAAGAAACCGGGATTGTGGTCGGCAATGGATCCGGGGCGGTGCCGCTTACCCACCTGAGTGATTGGCGGCTTGCCAATGTATATGAGATTTACCCGGTCTGGCGTCATCGTTATGCGCCGGGCGTGACAAAAAATACCGAGCATGTGTTTGGCCTGCTGGTGCCCGCCGCGATCCCGATCACGCTGGCGCCGCGCGAACACCTGCAGTACCAGTGGTTGCCCTATCGCGAGGCGGCTGATTTGTGTTTTTCACCGTCGAACGCCGAAGCGATCCTGCAACTGCCTCACCAGATCAAGATCAGCAAGTAGTTTGCATCACCGAAGAGATCCATGAAACTGCGCATTGCAACTTACAACATCCACAAAGGCTTGTCGGCGCTGGGCAGCCGGCCGCGTGTGCATGCATTGAAGCAGGCCTTGGCGCGAATGGAGGCCGACGTGTTTTTCCTGCAGGAAGTGCAGGGCCGGCATGATTTGATGGCGGCGCGCCATGCGGCGCACTGGCCGGATCAGCCGCAGCATGATTACCTCGCCGGCGACTCGCATCACGCCGCCTACGGCATGAACGCAGTGTACGACCACGGCCATCACGGCAATGCCTTGCTGAGCCGCTTTGAAATCGGCTCGCAAAGCAATCAGGATGTATCCGATCATGCCTACGAGGCGCGCGGCATCTTGCATTGCGTACTGAAAACCGAGAGCGGCGATATCCATTGTTATGTGGTGCATCTGGGTTTGTTCGGCGGCGGCCGGCGGCGTCAGACTGCGGCCCTGATCGAAGCGGTGCGCAGCTCTTCGCCGCCCGGGGCGCCGCTGATCATTGCCGGCGATTTCAACGACTGGGGCAATCGTTTGAGCGAGTTGCTGAGAGCGCGGCTCGATGTCGCGGAAATTTTCGACGAACGGCTTGCCACCCAGGGCGTGATGCAGGGCGTCGGCTCTTACTTGCGGCAACTGATAGGGCGTACCCCAAAGTTGAAACCGGCGCGGACTTTTCCCGCCGCCTTTCCCTGGTTGCGTCTGGATCGGATTTATTTGCGTGGCTTTACGGTAGAATCTGCGGAAGTCCTGCATGGCGCGGAATGGGCAAAATTGTCGGATCATGCGCCTATCGTGGCGACTCTCAAATTGCGATAATTGCAGGCAGCGCTACCTTTTGCCATGACCTCAGAAAGACCAGCCAGATGCCATCTCTCCCCATACTTCGGGTCTTCACTATTGCATGCGCGCGGTAACTTTTAGCGCAGATAACCACATAGCGCTGTTGCATAACGGCGCTGCTTTTTTTCCGGCGCTGATTGCCGCCATCGACGCTGCCCGCGTCGAAATCTATCTGGAAACCTATATCTTCGCCGACGACGACACGGCGCAGCTGGTGCAGCAAGCGCTAAGCCGCGCAGTGCAGCGCGGCGTGGCGGTAAGAGTGATTGCCGACTGGCTCGGCACCGGCCGCCAGCGCTCGATCTCGCTGCAGCAGGAATTTCTGGCAAGCGGCGTGATGTATCGCGCTTTCAATCCCTGGTTTCGGCGCGGCGTGGCAAGAATGCATCGCAAGCTGTGCGTGGTTGACCGCCAGATCAGTTTTATCGGTGGCTTGAATATCATCGACGATATGGTTTCCGACGACGATCAGCGTTTACCTTTGCCGGCGCCGCGCTGGGATTTCGCAGTGAGTATCAGCGGCGCGTTGGTGAACACGATTCATGCGGAACTGGAGGCGCAATGGATGCGTCTGGGCGAGATGAAACTGCTGGCCCGTTTGCAGCAGTTCAAACGTCGCCGCGCCATCAGCAACGGCGCAGCACATGGGCCGGCCCTGGCAGGTCTGGTGTTGCGCGACAATCTGCGTAATCGCCGCACGATCCAGCGCGCCTATTTGCACGCCCTCGGCCATGCCCGCCAAAGCGCTTTGCTGACTAGCCCGTATTTTGCCCCGAGCCGGAAATTGCGGCGCGGGCTGGAAGAGGCTGCGCGGCGGGGCGTCGAGGTCACCTTGCTGCTGGGGGTAGGGCAATTCCGCCTGCAGGATGCAGTCAGCCATTCCTATTATCCGAAGCTGCTGAAGGCGGGCGTCAAGATTGTCGAGTACCGGAAAACCGCCTTGCATGCAAAAGTGGCGGTGGTCGATGACGAATGGGCCACCGTCGGCTCCAGCAATTTTGACGGTCTGAGCCTGCTGGTGAACCAGGAGGCGAACGTGGTGATCAGGGACGCCGATTTTTCGCGTGCGCTGCGGCTGCAGATAGAAAGCGGGATCGCCGAGGGCGAGCCGATATCCGTCAGCGCATTTCAGAATCAGTCCTGGCGCGCGCGCGCATGGCATGACGCGGCTTTTTTCTTGTATCGTTTCCTGATGCGGATTATCACTATCGGTAACGGCGAGCGCTGATAAGCGACTGACAATAGACTGAAAACAGACCGCGATGCGCAGCTACGCTCTGGTCTGCAGCCAGAGCCGCCGCTATATCTGAAGCCAGGAACCCTTGAACACGATAGGACCGGTCGGCCCCTTGGGATCCGGCGATCCGCCTTTCGGCTCCAGTGTCACCGCCAGCAGCGGCACGGTTTGCGGCGTGGCGTTATCCGGCAGCACCAGGGTGACGCTGCCATCCGCCGCCAGCAAGCCCAGCGAACGCGGCGGCCCGTCTTTCGGCACAGCCCACAACTGCAGACTCTTGTCGGCTGCAATCGGCTGCGGTGCAAGCAACTTGACTTGCAACTGGCCATTTTGCGCATCGCCGGTGACCACGGCAATCGGCCGCGCCTGATCGTTGCTCAGCATCGCGATATACGAAGTCACCGGCGTCACGGGTACCGACAATTCTTGTTTGGAGAGCAGCAGCGTGGTGAGGATGATCGCGGCGGTGGTCGAGAACAGGCCGAGGCCGCGCCAGAAACTCAAGTCTTCACGCAATTCAAACCAGCTTAGGCGTTTGGACTGCGGTTTGCTGTGTAACCCGAGCTTGGCTTCGATTGCCGGCCAGATAGCGGCCGGCGGCTGTGTCGACGACTGCGCCGGCGACACCAGTTCCGCCATCGGCTGCAAGCGATCCTGCCATTCGGCGACAGCCTGGCGCAACTCGGCGTGACGGCGCAGCAGGCCTTCAAAACGCCGGCGCGCACCGCCGCGTAGCGTGCCGATCACGTATTCGGCCGCCAGTTTATCCACCAGATCAGGATTACGCTGAATCTCCATCAGGCGCTCCCGAGTTTGCCAAGGCAGTTTTTCAAACTCGCCAGCCCGCGCCGGATCCAGCTCTTGACGGTGCCGATCGGCAGCTGCATCTGCGCTGCCACTTCGCTATGCGAGAGGTCGTGATAAAAAGCCAGGGCGATAGCCTGCCGATGCATGGCTTCCAGGCGCGCCAGGCAAGCCGCCAGCGCCTTGGCATCGCCGCTCAGCTGCAGCGCCTCCAGCGGTGTCGCGGCGGTGCTTTCCATAGCATCCATGACTTCCTTGTCAAATGTGTCGGCATCGATCTCGACGGCGTTGTCCGTGCGCCGTAAAAAATCGAATGCCTTGTTGCGGACGATGGTGGTGATCCAGGTCATGGGCGCCGCCAGGCTGGCCTGGTAGCTGTCGGCGTTGTTCCAGATATTGATGAAGCTTTCCTGCAGCACCTCTTCTGCCCATTCGCGCTTAACTAGTATACGCAGCGCGAAGCCGAACAGTTTCGGCCCGGTCGCATCATAGAGTGCGCGAAAGGCGAGGGGATCCTTGCGCACGACTGCAGCCAGCCAGATTTTCAGTTGTTCCGGCTGCAAGTCTTTAGATGGCAATTCGGCTTCCTTCATATGGACCTCGGCTGCCGCTGTTGCTCAGTTGGAGTAGCTCAGTTGGAATAAATAAGCGAATGGCGATTATGTTGTTACAGAATCAAGCTGCTTATGCCACAGATTAGCGCATGGTAACTGCCGCTGCAACAGCCGGGCCTTGTCGGTTTCGGCCACGTTCAAGTAAAAAGCCCGCTATAAGGTGGCGGGCTTTTATGCATCGGGGCAGGCAGGTAAATGCTACTTTTTCAGAGAGTCGCGGATTTCACGCAGCAATACGGTATTTTCCGGATCGGGCGCCGGCGCAGGCGGTTGTTCGCCCCGCAATTTGTTGATAATGCGGACCATCTGGAAAATCACGAAGGCCAGGATGACGAAATTCAACGCGATCGTGATGAAGTTGCCATAAGCCAGCACAGCGCCCGCTTTTTTCGCCTCCGCCAGCGTCAATTCAGTACTTTGGCCATTCAAAGGAAAGTAGTGATTGGCAAAATCAAGACCGCCGAAAATCTTGCCAACCACCGGCATGATGATGTCCTGCACCAAAGAGTCGACGATCTTGCCGAACGCGCCGCCGATAATCACGCCGACCGCCAGATCCATCACGTTGCCTTTGAGTGCAAAGGTCTTGAATTCCTGCATCATGCTCATGGCGCTGATTCTCCGTATTAATGTTGATATTCGGGAAGATACTGCGATCGCGACCGGATTAAAAGGATAAATTTGTCAATTCTTGTTATTTCCCGTCCCCTTATGGATGCTTGCTGCAGTGCAAGAGTGGGTTCCTGATGGGAATTGTCCCAAATTTAACAGCAGTTTCTATAGATTTAGCTGATTTTGTACGTGGCTGCATGTATTTCCTTTAAAACAGGCCTTAGCTTCGATATAATCTAGGGTTGCTAGAAGTTCCGTGCAAGTTTCGTATTTTGACTGATTGGGGTTGGTATGAGTATCGAAAAGCAGGTCGATTCCGGTCGACGTGGTTTGCTCGTGGCTACATGTGCGGCGGGCGGCGTAGCTGGTCTGGCGACGGCGGGGGCATTTGTCTCCACCTTTCAGCCTTCCGAACGCGCAAAAGCCGCGGGAGCACCAGTGGAAGTTGATATTTCTGGCATTAAACCCGGAGAGATGCACGTATTTGAATGGCGCGGCAAGCCGGTGTGGATTATGAAACGTACACCGGAGCAAATGAAGAGCCTGGAAAAAACCACCGCCGAACTGGCCGACCCGGAGTCGCTCAAGCCGTACACCATGGACTTGCCCGATTATTGCAAGAACAAGTCGAATAATCGCGGCCACGCTGGCCACGAGGATACGCTGGTGCTGGTTGGGATTTGTCCGCATCTGGGCTGTTCGCCATCAAACAAATTCACGCCCGGCCCTCAGCCTTCACTGCCTGATAATTGGGAAGGCGGCTTCCTCTGCCCTTGCCACGGTTCAACCTTCGATCTGGCCGGCCGCGTTTTCAAGAACAAACCAGCCCCAAACAACCTCGACGTGCCACGTTATATGTACCTGTCGGATACCAAGATCATCATTGGTAAAGACGAGAAAGGTGAGGCTTAATCATGGCATTCCACGAAAAACAGCTGCCGGCCGATGCTCCTATCGCCGACAAGGCCCTGAACTGGGTTGATGCGCGTTTCCCGCTGACATCGACCTGGAAAGCGCATCTGTCCGAATATTACGCACCGAAGAATTTCAACTTCTGGTACGCCTTCGGTTCGCTGGCGCTGCTGGTGCTGGTGATACAGATCGTCACCGGGATTTTCCTGGTCATGCATTACAAGCCTGACGCCACCCTGGCGTTCGCCTCGGTCGAATACATCATGCGCGATGTGTCCTGGGGCTGGCTGGTGCGCTACATGCACTCGACCGGCGCTTCGGCTTTCTTCATCGTGGTCTACCTGCACATGGTGCGCGGCCTTCTGTACGGTTCGTATCGCAAACCGCGTGAGCTGGTGTGGCTGTTCGGCGTCGGCATTTTCCTGTGCCTGATGGGCGAAGCGTTTATGGGCTATCTGCTGCCTTGGGGCCAGATGTCGTATTGGGGCGCGCAGGTTATCGTCAACCTGTTCGGTGCGATTCCTTTCATCGGTCCTGACCTGTCGCTGTGGATCCGCGGCGACTACGTGGTCTCCGACGCTACCCTGAACCGCTTCTTCTCGTTCCACGTGATCGCGATTCCGCTGGTACTGATCGGCCTGGTGGTTGCCCACATCATCGCCTTGCACGAAGTCGGTTCGAACAATCCCGACGGCGTTGAAATCAAGGAAAAACTGGATGCCAAGGGCGTGCCGCTGGATGGCGTGCCTTTCCATCCTTACTACTCGGTGCATGACGTGATGGCGGTTGCGGTATTCCTGATCGTCTTCAGCGCCGTGGTGTTCTTCGGCCCGGAAATGGGCGGCTACTTCCTTGAGTACAACAACTTCGTCCCGGCCGATTCGCTGAAGACGCCACCGCATATCGCACCGGTCTGGTATTTCACGCCTTACTATTCGATCTTGCGCGCGGTCACTTCGGATTTCATCGTTTACCTGCAAGCCGGCGTTGCGGCCTTTGTCGCGCTGCTGTGGCTGAAATCCAGCCTGAGCAGCGTGGTCAAGATCGCCGCCACTGTCGTCGGCCTGGCCATCATCGGCGCCATGTTCATATTCGACGCCAAGTTCTTCGGCGTCGTGCTGATGGGCGTCTCGGTCATGATCCTGGCCGGCCTGCCTTGGTTGGATCACTCCAAGGTCAAGTCGATCCGCTATCGTCCAAGCTGGCACAAATATATCTACATCCTGTTTGGGATTACCTTCGTAGTGCTCGGTTACCTTGGCGTGCAACCGCCATCGGCGATCGGCGGCTATGTGTCGAAGGTTTGCACCTTTATCTACTTCGGCTTCTTCCTGTTGATGCCATGGTGGAGCGCCGCAGGTACATTCAAGCCAGTGCCGGACCGTGTTGTCTATCATCCACACTAAGCACCCGCACTAAGCCAGAGGATAAGAACATGACATTGCTAAAAAGTGCGTTGATAAAAAAATTGATGGCGACTCTAGTGCTGCTACCGGCGCTTGCCTTTGCTAACGAAGAAGGCGGTTACCCGCTGGATCGCGCGCCGGAACAGGGCAATAACCTGTCGGCGCTGCAAAACGGCGCCAAGCTGTTTGTGAATTACTGCCTGAACTGTCACGCCGCAGCATCCATGCGTTACAACCGTTTGCAGGATATCGGCCTGAGCGAAGAGCAGATCAAGAACAACCTGTTGTTCACCAGCGATAAAGTGGGCGGCCTGATGACCATTGCGATGGCGCCGAAAGACGGCAAGGAATGGTTCGGCGCTACACCACCGGATCTGTCGGTGATTGCCCGCGCCAAGTCATCCGGCGCCGGCAGCGGCCCTGACTGGCTGTACACCTATCTGCGTACTTTCTACAAAGATGACAGCCGTCCAACCGGCTGGAACAACATGGTCTTCCCTAACGTCGGCATGCCGCACGTTTTGTGGGAACTGGAAGGAATTCGTACTGCCAAATACGAAGACGTGAAAGATCCGCACGAAGAGGGCAAGACCGAACACAAGTTTGCCGGTTTCGAGCAAGTCAAGCCGGGCAAGATGAACAAGGTCGAATACGATGTTGCCGTTGCCGATCTGGTGTCCTATCTTGCATGGATGGGCGAGCCTGCTCAGAATACCCGCAAGCGCCTCGGCGTCTGGGTTCTGCTGTTCCTCGGCATGTTCTTCGTTCTGGCATGGCGTCTCAATGCGTCATACTGGAAAGACGTCAAGTAGTTTTCATGCCCGCGATTTTGCGGGTATGCGTTTTGGGGTGAGCCGTATCGGGTCTCACCCTTTTGTTTCTAAGGAACTATAAAAATGATGGTTCTCTATTCGGGTACAACCTGCCCATTTTCACAACGCTGCCGTCTCGTTCTGTTCGAGAAAGGCATGGACTTTGAAATTCGCGATGTCGACTTGTTCA
>NZ_DATMRK010000040.1:0-20329 GCF_035566375.1 Collimonas sp. | reverse complement strand
GCTCAGGCCAGTAGACAGTGAAGTGATGCCGGTCGAAGCCGAAGTCGACAATGAACTCACATTGCTGTTAGTCGTACTCAAACCCGTCGAGGTTGAAGTCGATAGCGACGACACGCTGCTGTTGGTTGTGCTCAGGCCGCTAGACAGCGAGGTCACGCTGCTGTTAGCCGTACTCAAGCCAGTCGAGGTCGATGTGGACAACGACGACACGCTGCTGTTCGTCGTGCTCAGGCCGGTTGACAGCGAGGTGATGCCGGTCGAAGCCGAAGTTGACAACGAAGTCACGTTACTGTTTGTTGTACTCAGGCCAGTCGAGGTTGAAGTCGACAACGACGACACGCTGCTGTTTGTCGTGCTCAGTCCAGTGGACAACGATGTGATACCGGTCGAAGCCGATGTGGACAACGAAGTCACGTTGCTGTTGGTTGTGCTCAGACCACTAGACAACGAAGTGATGCCGGTCGAAGCCGATGTCGACAATGACGAAACGTTGCTGTTGGTTGTGCTCAGGCCAGTCGACAACGAAGTCACGTTGCTGTTTGCTGTACTTAAGCCAGTCGAGGTCGAAGTCGACAGCGACGATACGCTGCTGCTGGTGGAACTCAATCCGGTGGACAACGAAGTCACATTGCTATTCGTCGTACTAAGGCCAGTCGACAAGGAGGCTTCCGCCACCCGCGATGTACTGATACCTGTCGAAGTGGAGGTCGAAAGCGAAGACACACTGCTGTTGACGGAGCTCAGTCCAGTGGACAGCGAGGTCACGTTGCTGTTAGCCGTACTCAAACCCGTCGAGGCAGAAGTCGACAGCGACGACACGCTGCTGTTCGTCGTACTCAGGCCAGTTGACAGCGAAGTGATACCGGTCGAAGCCGACGTCGACAGCGAGGTCACGTTGCTGTTAGCCGTACTCAAGCCAGTCGAGGTCGATGTGGACAACGACGACACGTTGCTGTTCGTCGTGCTCAGGCCGGTTGACAGCGAAGTAATGCCGGTCGAAGCTGACGTCGACAACGAAGTCACGTTGCTGTTAGTCGTACTCAAACCAGTCGAAGCCGAGGTCGACAACGATGACACGTTACTGTTGGTCGTGCTCAGGCCAGTCGAGGTTGAAGTAGACAGCGACGACACATTGCTATTCGTTGTGCTCAGGCCAGTCGACAGCGAAGTGATGCCGGTCGAAGCCGACGTCGACAACGAGGTCACGTTGCTGTTTGTTGTACTAAGACCCGTCGATAAAGAGGATTCCGCCACTCGCGATGTGCTGATACCGGTCGAAGTAGAGGTCGATAGTGACGATACGTTACTGTTGGTGGTGCTCAGGCCAGACGACAGCGAAGTCACGTTGCTATTTGTCGTACTAAGACCCGTCGATAAAGAGGCTTCCGCCACCCGCGATGTGCTGATGCCGGTCGAGGTTGAGGTCGATAGTGACGATACGTTACTGTTAGTCGTGCTCAGGCCAGTCGAGGCTGAAGTCGACAAACTGTTAAGGTAAATTCTGGTGTTATTTACGTAGTTAACGCAAGAAGGATCGGCAGTGTACATGGTGCCGCCGGTGCCTGAAGTACACGCCGCTTCTGGCGTCGTTTGCGCGAACACATAATTCGGTGCAAACAAGAACAGCGGCGCAATGGCTCCCGCAGCCACTATTGCGGCGGCCACTTTTGAGCCACTACGCTTACCGCGCGCCGCAGTATTTTCGGAGACGGCGACCCAGGTGCCGAGTACTTCACTGTAGACGCTGCGGTAAATCTTATTCATTGATGACTCTATTCAAAATGTGATCAGGCTTGCGGCATGGGATCTGACTGATCGCACAAGCGAGATCACATGAAAAAAATTGGGGAATAACTAAGGGAAGACAAGCGGATGCCGGCAAGGCGTTAGTTGGCCGTAGCTTCTAAAGGAGCGTGCTGGTAACCGACCGCCACCCGACGTGTGCCCTGCTGGAATCGCTTGCCAGGCACTAAGGTGCAACTGCTGCGCAAGAGTGCGGCCCCATCGATGAGTGCCTTAAACGGGACCGTCTGATGCAATTTATTCATCGTTCCACCCTGAAAATTTGATGTTCTATGACCAAAAAGAACTCAGTTTCATCGCATCAAAGACGGGAAGCTCAAGTGACTTGGGTACTTGCCTCAGATATCGATCGAAAATCTAGGAGCTCAGATAATTCGCAAGGCAGACGGAATTTGGCGCCGCTCCTGCCATCTAAAAATTAACAATATTACACTTTATATAACATTCGTTGGCGACTTAAGTCCTTCTTATCTACCGCTCCGCTGCATAAATGCCGCTAAACCCGGGCCAGCATCTCGTCCAACCGATCAAGGCGGCTGGCTGAAATGGACGCATTGCAATTTGCACGGCGCCGGCTTGTATCTAGACGTTCAACGACTCGCTAGTTGCCATAACCCAACTATTAACAAATGTCAAAATCTATAATTTCATAGAAGAGCCAAATGTTAATTTCAATTAATACTTATGTCATCAAAATAAGTTCCCGAAAGTCGCTAATAAACAACGAAAAAATTTGTATATGACGATCTGGTTTTTTAAAACCAGCCGGTATTTTTTACCGAATTTCCTAGAAAAATTCGCCGGAAAGCCTTATAGATACTGACATCACCCAGTTATATATATTTTGCATATCACAAACCAAAATTTTTCAGGTAGCAAAATAGACAAGTAACAATAGTTCACAAACCTAAAGTGAAAACCCTCTAAAACAAAGCAGATTCATTAATTTGTTTCCACATGGAAATGATAAATATGTTTCTTTATATTGCCAACATAGCAACCAAATGAATTCTCAATCGAGCATTTGACATTCACTGCCGCGAGTTCTGGGCTTAATGTGGAAATGACATTTTGTATAGCTGTAATTGCAAGGAGTGGAATGCTGCGAGGAAGCCGCCATGAGGCCGCGAAAAGCGAGGGCTCGCGACAATACCGGGCATGCGGCGTTGCTCGCGAAAGAATGCTGCTTGTCTCATTGCCAGATGCAGCGATGTAGATGGAAATGTAAAGTTGGTTGTCAACTCGATCATGCAATTGCTGCTCCGATAGCAAGGTGCTGACCAACTGCAGACCAACCGCAGGCCAACTCCAGGCAATAAAAAACCCGCAGCGACATGGTCATTGCGGGTTTATTGCGAAGCTGACGCGGGCTATCTTGTATCGTCCTGATTGTCCTGATTGTCGCTTTCCGCCTCTGCCTCTGCGTCAGCCTTGCGCTGCGCCATTTCCTCCTGGTGGCGGGCCAGCAATGCGGCGCGCGTTTGCGGCGTTTCCAGGCTGATGCGGCCAAGCGCGCCGGTACGATAATCTTGCAACAGGGTATGCGCAGCCTTCTCCAGATCAAGATCGCCGCCCTTGAGGCGAAAACCGCGCCGTACCGCCACCCCTTCGATCACGCTGACGCCGTCTATGCCTTCCGTTTTGAGGCCATAACGGGCGGCCAGCAAGGGGGCGTAGCGAATCAGCAGCTCATCAGCCAGAAATGTGGCGACCTCTTCTTCGATCAGCGCGTTGGTGCCTATGGCGTGGCTGGCAGCCAGCATCAGACCGTCGCTCGGGTGGGCGATCTTGGGCCACAACATACCTGGTGTGTCGATCAGCACCATATTGTTGCCCAGGTACAGGCGTTGCTGGACCTTGGTCACGGCCGGCTCGTCGCCTACCGCCGCCACACGGCGTTTCAGCAAGGCGTTCATCAGCGTCGATTTGCCGACGTTGGGAATCCCCATGATCATCATGCGCAACGGTTTTAAAGGCGTGCCGCGATGCGGCGCCAGCGTCAGGCACAGACCCGGTATCTTGGCGACGTCTGAAGGTTTCTTGCAGCTAAGCGCCACCGCGTGGACGTTTTTCTGGCTGTTGTAATAGGCAATCCAGGCCTGGGTGACGGCCGGATCGGCCAGATCGCTTTTGTTCAGGATTTTCAGGCAGGGACGCTGGCGAAACAGGCGCAGCTGTTCGATCATCGGATTGCAACTGGCTTGCGGCAAACGGCCGTCGAGCACTTCGATCACGAGATCGACCTTCTCCATAGCTTCCGCCGCCTTCTTGCGGGCGGCGTTCATATGACCTGGGAACCATTGTATGGACATGCGTTGTCTTGTCTTACTAAAATAAACCGCTATTGTACGGACTTATTTCGGTTCTACCTTAACCGCGGCGCCGCGTCCTGCATGATACAGGGCTGCATATCGCCATTAGCCGGGGGTTTTGGCACTTCACCCATGTTCCCGCGGCAGCACGATTATTCGAGTTCGGCCAATACTTTCATGTGCGCAACCACGCTGCGCCCCAGCGCCGACAGGTTGTAGCCCCCCTCCAGGCAACTGACGATACGGCCCTGTGCATGCTGAGCGGCGACCGCCATGATTTGCCGGGTAAGCCAGGCATAGTCAGCCTCGACCAGCCCCATCTGCGCCATATCGTCTTCTCGATGCGCATCGAAGCCGGCGGAAACAAAGATCATCTGCGGGCGGTGTGCATTCAAGGCCGGCAGCCATTGCTCAGTCACCAGCTGCCGCACTACCGTGCCGTCGCTATAGGCTGGCACCGGAACATTGAGCGGATTGCCGCCTTCCGGCTCGGCGCCGCTGAACGGATAAAAAGGATGCTGGAAAAAACTCACCATCAGCACCCGCGGATCATGCGCAAAAATCTCTTCGGTGCCGTTGCCATGATGAACGTCGAAATCGACAATCGCTACTCGCTCCAGGCCATGCGCTTCCAATGCGTGGCGGGCGGCGAGCGCAATGTTATTGAACAGGCAAAAGCCCATGGAGAGGCTAGAGGTTGCGTGATGCCCGGGCGGACGCACCGCACAAAACGCATTGTTGATCTCCCCCGCCAGTACGGCGTCAGTCGCGGCCAGCGCCGCCCCTGCAGCGCGCAGCGCCGCTTGCCAGCTATGCGCATTGATTGAAGTGTCGGGATCGAGCTGATAGTGGCCGCCCTGGCCACCCTTGCTGGCCAGGGCCAGACTGTGCTCGCGGATTAAAGCGATCATGGCCGCGCCGTGCACCTGCGCAATCTCGCTCTCCAGGGCCAGCGGCGCATTGCGGTAATCCAGCAACTGGTCGATACGGCTGGCAATCAGCTGGTCTTCGATCGCCTGCAATCTGGCCGGCGATTCCGGATGCCCGGCGCCCATGTCGTGCAGTTTGCAATCGGGATGAGTGTAGAAGGCAGTAGTCAATTGATCTCGCCAAAAGTCTTGCTGAAAATGGTGCGCAACGTGACTAGTGTACCCAAGAACCGGCAGATGAATGAACAGATACGCACAAGATACGCACAAAGTGCCGCGCTCAGCTGCCTGACTCAGCTGTCGGAAATAACTGCTTGAAATTCGGACAGCTTTAAAAAAAATGTCGCATTTCGTTAAAGGAACTAGGTTAACTCCGGGGAAGTTTGTATGATTCTCTCTCCGCAATGCTGCCCTCACCAGACAAACCCATGTTCGCAAAAATCCACGCAGTTGCCCAGCAAGTCGGTCAGATCGTTGTCGGCAAGGATCATCAGATCCGCCAGGCATTGGTATGTCTGCTGGCGGGCGGCCATCTTTTGATTGAAGACGTGCCCGGGGTCGGCAAGACCACTCTGGCGCACGCACTCGCCATTTCCCTGGGGCTGCGCTTCAACCGACTGCAATTTACCAGCGATCTGCTGCCTGCCGACGTGGTGGGAATTTCAGTGTTTGACCGCGAGAAAAGCAGCTTTGTGTTTCACCCGGGACCGGTGTTCACTCAGGTGCTGCTGGCTGACGAAATCAATCGGGCCACACCCAAGACCCAGTCGGCGCTGCTGGAAGCGATGGAAGAACGCCAGGTCACCGCGGAAGGCGTGACGCGCGATCTGCCCGAACCATTCTTCGTCATCGCCACCCAGAATCCGGCCCATCAAGTCGGCACCTTCGCGTTGCCTGAATCGCAACTGGATCGCTTTCTGATGTGCTTGTCGCTGGGTTATCCAGATGCTGGCGCCGAGCGCGCGTTGCTGATGGGTGAAGATCGCCGCGTCTTACTGAAATCCATCGCCCCGGTGATGCAAGCGGCTGAATTGATCGAGGCCAGGCAAGCATTGAAGCAAATCCATACTTCGGCCTCGTTGATCGATTACGTACAGGCGTTGGCCCATGCTTCGCGCCAAAACGGCTTGTTTGCGGAAGGCATGAGTCCGCGCGCAGCTATTGCGCTGTTGCAGGCGGCTCGGGCCTGGGCCGCCCTGGAAGGCCGCAACCACGTCAATCCCGAGGATATCCAGGCGGTATTGGTGCCAGTGACGGCGCATCGCCTGCGCCCGCTCAAAGCACACATCGGCAGCGCCCTTGGTGCGCGCGACCTGGTATTACAATTGATGAAGTCGGTCGCGGTTTAAAACGCCGCTTCATGGCTACCAGCCTCAGCCTGAACTCGCCGCCCCTATGCTGACCTCACTCCGCAAACAATTCCGCGATTGGCTGGACCGATCCTTGTTTCAGCTGCGCGATGCCGAGGTGGGCGAGGTATTGCTCACCCAGCGCCGCGTATTCATCGTACCGAGCCGGCCCGGGCTGGCGTTTGCCGTCATGTTGATATTGCTGTTTTTATGCTCCATCAATTACAACCTGAGTCTCGGCTTTGGTTTGACCTTTCTGCTGGCCGCCTGCG
Organism: Collimonas sp.; assembly: GCF_035566375.1. Classification (GTDB taxonomy): domain Bacteria; phylum Pseudomonadota; class Gammaproteobacteria; order Burkholderiales; family Burkholderiaceae_D; genus Collimonas. The sequence goes on along the minus strand of NZ_DATMRK010000040.1, from coordinate 13,664 downwards.
CTGTCATCGACATGCATCTGACTTTCCGTAATCTGGCTTATTTGTCTCTGACGGCAGGCAAGGTCGCTGCGGTATTTGCCGGCGAAGATGCGGTGTTCGAGTTGCATCTGACGAACCGTCGCAAGCATGCCCGTTATGCAATCTGGCTCGGCTTCATCGGGCGCGGCCTGCCCGCCATAGAACGGGCGACGGACGTTCCGGCCCATAGCGCCAGCCACCTGACATTGGCGCTCACCACCACCCATCGCGGCTGGCAGCCGGCTCCAAGGATACGTTTGCGAACCCGCTTTCCACTTGGCTTGTTGCGTGCCTGGAGTTACTGGCAACCGGATAGCAGAGCCTTGGTCTATCCACAGCCGGAAGCGTCAACCTCGACCCCGCCGTTACCGTTGGCGCCGATCGAAAAAAGCGACGGCAGCGGCGTTGCCGGCCACCAGGATTTTGCCGGGATCCGGACTTACCAGAGCGGCGACTCGCTTAAACACCTGGCTTGGCGCCAGATCGCCAGGCTGGATACCGAGATCGACGCCAAGCTGATCACCAAGCAGTTCGAAGGCGGCGCGGCCAGCGATTTGTCGATTGATTTTGACGCTCTGCCTGACGACATGGCGCTCGAAGCCAAACTCTCGCGCATGACACGCTGGATACTGGAGGCAGAAGCGCGCCAGCTGCCGTATGCGTTCCGCCTTGGCGACAACATCCATGCTGCGGCGCTGGGGCCGGCCCATCAGCGCACCTGCCTGCGTGCGCTGGCGCTATATCAAGGCGCACCATGAGTACCAAGTCTGTGCAACAGCTCAGAGCTGAGCTTGAGAACAAACCACTGTTCCGCATCTCAAGCACGTACATGCATAACCTCCCACGCGACAAGAGCGACACCTTGTTGCTGCTCAGCGCCTGCGCCATGGTGTTGCTGCCGCATTTCGTGCATCTGTCCTGGTGGACGTCCCTGATCTGCGGCGGGCTGCTGCTGTGGCGCGCCTGGATCACCCTGCGCGGCCAACGCCTGCCGCCGATGTGGCTGTTGCTGCCGCTGGCGGCGCTCACCATGGGAGCGGTCTATCTCGACTACCGCACCTTATTGGGACGCGATGCCGGAGTAGCGATGCTAGCGCTGTTGCTGACATTTAAATTGCTGGAAATGCGCGCCCGGCGGGATTTGTTCGTGGTGCTGCTGTTGAGTCTCTTTTTACTGCTCACCACTTTCTTCTATTCGCAAACCATGCTGTCCATGTTGTGGATGATCGCAACTCTGGTGCTGATACTGACGGCGCAGCTATCGTTTCAATACACCGGCACCGTGCCGCCGCTCAGGCAGCGGCTGCGGCTGGGCGGCATGATATTGGCCATGGCGTTGCCGCTGACGCTGATTCTGTTCCTGCTGTTTCCACGGATTCAAGGGCCGTTGTGGGGCTTGCCTGGCGATGCCCACGGCGGCCGCACGGGTTTGTCGGACAGCATGGCGCCGGGGAATATCGCGCAACTGGCCTTATCCGATGAGATTGCGTTCCGCGTCAAATTCTTCGATGCTCCGCCGGCCCCTGCCAAGTTGTATTGGCGCGGCGCCGTGTTAAACGATTTCGACGGCCGTACCTGGACTCAAGGACCAACCAGCCGCGCGGCAGCCGATACTGCACCTCATGTTCAAGCGGTCACTCAGGCGCTAAGCACCATCAACCCAGCGCTCACAGTGCACCAGCAGGTCACTATGGAAGCGAACGGCCAGCGCTGGCTGTTCGCGCTGGAAACCCCGCAACTGGCGCCGACCGTGGAGGGCATACCAGTACGGCTGACGGCAGATCATCAGATACGCGCAGCGCGTGCAATCGACGAGCGCGTGCGCTACGACGTCATGTCCAATCTCCGGCCTGCGCCGTCCGAGCAGATCACCCCAGCCGGCATGCGGCAGGCGCTGGCGTTGCCGAATAATTTCAATCCGCGCACCCAGGAATTTGCAGCCGACTTGCGGAACAAATGGCCAGACGACGCCGCGCTTGTGAATGCGGTGCTGAACTTCTTTCGCCATGAAAAATTCAGCTATACGCTGGAGCCGCCGTTGCTTGGCAGAGATAGCGTCGACGATTTTCTGTTTTCCAGCCGTGCCGGCTTTTGCGAACACTACGCCAGCTCCTTCGTGGTGCTGATGCGTGCGGCAGGCATCGCTGCACGCGTGGTGACCGGTTATCAGGGTGGCGAAATCAACCCGGTCGATGGCATGATGACGGTGCGTCAATCCGACGCCCACGCCTGGGCCGAAGTCTGGCTGCCGCCACGCGGCTGGGTCAGGGTCGATCCTACGGCTGCGGTAGCGCCGAGCCGGATTGAAACCCAGCTCAGCAATTTGCTGCCGCGCTCTTTCTTCGGCAACCTGCTGGGAGCCGCTCCCGGCCAAGCTAACTGGTGGTCAGGCTTGAACGACTCGATGGCGCTGCTGCGCGCCAATTGGGAAGCGTTGAGCAACGGCTGGAACCAATGGGTTCTGAATTACACGCCGGCACGGCAGATGGGGCTGATGCGTTGGCTTGGATTCGATGAACTGGACTGGCGCACCTTGGTCATCCTGATGCTGGCCATAGGCTCAGTGGCGGCCGGCAGCGTCACCTTGCCTTTGCTGCTGGCGCGAAACAAGAACAAGCCACTCGATACGGTATACTCCGCGCTGTGCGCACAGATGGCGCGACGCGGCATGGCGCGCAACAAGCATGAAGGGCCAGGCACGTACGCTCGCCGCTTGTGCGCCAGCGACTCGCCGCTGTCACCGTCTGTCAAGATGGCGGTCACGCGCTTTATGGCATTGTATGAGGCCCTGCAATATGGCGCCGATTACGGGCCGGACAATAAGCCGCCGGCGCCTTTACTGGCACAACTAAAATTACTGCTCTCCCAATGTCGATGAAATCAACTCCCGGTCTCCATACTGTCGCCCAGCTTTGCGCTATCGCACTGGCAATCTGCGTCAGCCCTAATCTGCTGGCCCAGCAAAGCGGCTCCGCTAAAACAAGCGCGGCAAAAACAAGCGCCGCAAAAATCCGCAAAGTCAGCAGCAATGCCGACGACGGCGAGTTCGCCAATTTCGCCGAATGGAAAGAGGTCTCGGCTTTCATCGATCAGATGGTTGAAAAGCATGGCTTCGACCGTAGCGAACTGGTCGCCACCTTCAATCAGGTGCGCTATATCGACCGCGCGATCCAGCTGATGAAACCGGCTCCGGCCAGCAAACCAAAGAACTGGGCGGCCTACCGCGCCCGCTTCGTCGAACCGGTGCGGATACAGGCGGGCGTCGATTTCTGGAATACTTATGCCGATGCATTGAGCCGCGCCGAGGCGCAATATGGCGTGCCGGCGGAAATCATCGTTGGCATCATCGGCGTCGAAACGGTGTATGGCCGCAATGTCGGCAACTTCCGCGTGATGGACGCCATCACCACGCTGGCATTCGATTATCCGAATACGCCCACGCGCGAAGCACGCATGGCTTTCTTCCGCGGCGAGCTGGAAAGCACCCTGCTGTATGCCAAGGAATCGGGCATAGATCCGTTTACCCTGCTGGGCTCCTATGCAGGCGCCATCGGTTGGCCGCAGTTCATGCCGAGCAGCATACGTCAATACGGGGTGGATTTTGACGGCAAGGGTAGGGTCGATCTGCGCAATTCACCGGTCGATGCGATCGGCAGCGTTGCCCATTATCTTGCCGAGCATGGCTGGAAAACCGGCATGCCCATCGTCTTTCCAGCGACCTTATCGACCGACACCAGCGCCGAAAACCGCTGGCAGGCATTTATCGGGCAGGGTCTGGAGGCCAAATATTCGCTGGATGAATTGACGGCGGCAGGTGTGGTGCCAGGCGTGGTGCCGCCGAACGACATGCGGTTCGGCCTGATCGATTTGCAAAACGGCCAGGACCCGAGCGAATACTGGCTGGGCACCGATAATTTCTTCGCCATCACCCAATACAACCGCAGTTTCTTTTATGCGATGTCGGTAGTGGATCTGGGGCGTGCGGTACGGGTGGCGCGTACTCAGCAATAGATCAGGGATTGCTGACGCTGAGTTCGACTTCGACGGTCTGGCCGTTGGCGGTCAGCCAGATCTGCCCATCCTGGATGGTGCATTGCAGTTGCATATTGCGCTGGGCGAAGCAGGTCAAGGCCTCGCTGCTGTGGGCGGCGATATTGATGACGGTCAGGTTGCGGGCACGCGCGACCCTGCTGCCGATCTGACTCCACCAGATGTGGCTGGTGCTGCTGTAGCTGTACACCACCACTTGCGCGGCCCGCCCACAGGCTTTGAGAATGCGTTTTTCATCGGGCTGGCCGACTTCAATCCAGAGGTCGATGGCGCCGGTCAGGTCCTTGGCCCACAAATCGGGTTCTTCAGCATCCGACAGGCCTTTGCCGAATACCAGCGCGGCCGATGCGTGACGGGCGAACGCCAGCAGGCGCACCATCATGCGTTCGTCGGTTTCCGAGGGATGACGCGCCAAAGTCAGTGCATGTTCCTGATAATAATGACGGTCCATATCCGCAATTTGCAGATCGGCTTTGAAAATAGTTGCTTTAAGGGCCATAACGCCTATTGTTATATATAGTTGAATCAAACCCGGCGTATCGCAATCACGGGATCGGAAGAATAACCCGATTTGCGCTGATTGGAGTACATATATGCGCGCCGGCAAAGCTTGATACTGTCAGATTTGCCATTATATTTATGTCAACTACTTGTAAAATATTACTAACTATCCAATGAAAACTGTTTCATCAACTGCTTCATCAACAACTACATCGCCATTTTCCAGCGAAGTAATCGCTCACACAAAGCTGTGGCTGGAACGGGCCGTGATCGGGCTCAATCTTTGCCCGTTTGCCAAAGCGGTGTTTATAAAGGATCAGATACGCTATGTCGTCAGCACAGCGCAGACGCCGGAAGAGTTATTGACGGACTTGATGAAGGAGCTGGAATTCCTGCAACAGGCTGATCCGGAGACCATCGATACTACTTTGCTGATCCATCCGGATGCACTACGTGATTTTTTGGATTACAACGATTTTCTTGATGTTGCCGATGCCGCCGTCGACAAACTTGAGTTAGACGGCGAGATTCAGGTTGCCAGCTTCCATCCCGACTATCAATTCGCCGGCACTGACATAGACGACATCAGCAACTATACGAATCGCGCGCCCTATCCGACTTTGCACCTGTTACGCGAAAGCAGCGTCGAGCGTGCGGTTGAGGCGTTCCCGGACGCTGCCGAGATATTCAATAAAAATATGCAGACATTGCAACAATTGGGTTTAGACGGCTGGCAGAAAGTACTTAGGGAGGGACAGGAACAAAAACAATCTTGATTGGCACTTTGATAACGATAAAACGTTGTAAAAATGGTGTTCCTTGCAATTTTTACGGAAAGTTACTAAATAGTAATAGACAACGTAATAAGAAAATTTTAAATTGAGCTTGTGCAACTTATTTGTATATTTGGTCACTAAACAAGGTAGGCAAGTTGTTTGTTCCCAAGGTAATGTACAAGACGCTGTGCAATGTACTTAGCAATATCAGCTGTCCCATGAAGAAAAAGATAGGGAGTTTCTTTATGATAAATATGTACTCAAAATCAGTATAAAATACGAAACTTATAGTTTCGCTAATAAAACTGGGAGGTGCATTTGGTAATAGTTCGGTACATATTGCACAAACACTTCCCATATATCAACTAGGATAACGGAATCAATTGATTATGACTATTAATACTACCCCAGACGCACCGACTAGCAACAAGCTCGATGAGCAGGTGACCTATGACCCAAATCACCTGCTTGATTCGTTGATCGACAAGTTGCATTTGAAAAATGATGCGGCACTCTCGCGCTCACTCGAAGTCGCGCCGCCGGTCATCAGCAAAATCCGTCATCGCCGCTTGCCGGTTGGCGCATCGCTGCTGATTCGTATGCACGAAGTCAGTGATCTGACGATTCGTGAGTTGCGCGCCTTGATGGGCGATCGTCGCGAGAAATTCCGTATCAGCGACAAGCAATTTAAGCCAAAGAGCAAGATCGAAGCCGAAAAGCTGAAGTAATCAGCATTCCGGCTAGGAAATTGCCGGGCTTAGGAAATCCCTGCCTGAAGCAGCTTGCTTTAGGCAGGGAAAACGCCTGTCGATAAGTAGCGGTCGCCCCGATCGCAGACGACGAAAACTATCGTCGCGTTTTCTACTTGCTGTGAAATCCTTAGCGCTACCTCGCAAGCACCCGCCGCAGATATCCCACAGAAAATTCCTTCTTCGCTCGCCAGTCTGCGCGCCATATGTTCGGATGCTGCCTGACTGACTGGCTCGATCTGATCTACTTTCGAACGATCGTATATTTTTGGCAGATAGGCTTCCGGCCACTTTCTGATGCCAGGGATTTGCGAACCTTCTTCCGGCTGCGCGCCGATAATGCGAATCGCCTGATTCTGTTCTTTCAGATAGGTGGAAACGCCCATGATGGTGCCGGTGGTGCCCATTGCGCTCACAAAATGCGTGATGCGTCCTTGAGTGTCGCGCCAGATTTCCGGACCGGTAGTTTCGTAGTGCGCCAGCGGATTATCCGGATTGGCAAACTGGTCGAGAATCAGTCCCTCACCATCCTTCTGCATTTTTTCGGCCAGATCACGCGCATATTCCATGCCGCCGGTCTTGGGTGTGAGAATGATTTTGGCGCCATACGCCGCCATGCTTTGGCGCCGCTCCTCGCTCAGGTTTTCCGGCATCAATAACACCATCTTGTAGCCGCGCATGGCCGCCACCATCGCCAGGGCAATGCCGGTGTTGCCGCTGGTTGCCTCAATCAAAGTGTCGCCAGGCTTAATCTGGCCACGCTCCTCAGCGCCTTTGATCATCGACAATGCCGGCCGGTCTTTCACCGATCCGGCGGGATTATTGCCTTCCATCTTGCCCAGGATAACGTTATTTCGCTGCTCGGCGTCGCTGCCGGGAATACGTTTGAGTTGTACCAGAGGTGTATTGCCGATTGTGTCTTCGATAGTCAGATAAGGCATAGTGTGATCAAGCGTCTTGTGCAAAGAGCCCATTTTAATATGAGACTTTGTTACGCGTATGAAAGCCCGCTAAACCGGATAAAACAAGGCTTGGCAAGGCCACAAGCCATCCCGGAAAAGAAAAAGCCCCGCATCGAGGACGGGGCCAGACAAGCGCACGACGAAGCGCACGACGGAGCTCACTATGCGTTTTATCCGCCGGGATTAGCCGGATTCTCCTATTTGCTCTTGGCAGCCGGTTTGGCGGCAGTCTTGGGGGCCGTTGCAGCCTCTCCGCTTTTCGGTTTGCCGTTCACCTGTAAACCGGCTTGCGACAACTTGACAGACTTTTTCTCGCCTATGCCCGATACCCGGTTTTCGAAATCGGCCCAGTCTTTGAAATTACCACCTTTGCCACGTTCATCGACAATGCGTTTGGCGGTGGCGGGGCCGATACCCTTGATACTGTCCAAGGCAGCCAGATCACCTTTGTTGACGTCGACCTGAGCAAAGCTGGCGGAGGCCATCAACATGCAGACTATCAGCAATAATTTTTTCAGCATTTGGTCTTTCTCCCATGAGTGTGTTGGTGACTGAAGTGATCAGCCAGACGCGAAAACGTCTGGTTGATTATAGTCACGGCCACATGGAAAATTGACTTTTACACCACAAACAAGAGTTGACTTAGCTAACGACGACGCTAAGCAAATGATGCAGCGTTACCCTAGCAACTCTTCGCGGCTGACGGTTGCCGTACCAAGTTTGCCAACGACAATGCCACCAGCACGATTCGCCAGCGCGACGGCCTCGGCAATTGGCAAACCTGCGCCCAGCATGACTGCCAGTGTGGCAATCACGGTATCACCGGCGCCGGAGACGTCATATACCTCGCGCGCCATTGCCGGGAAATGCCTGATTTCCTTCTCGGTATATAAACTCATTCCCTCTTCCGAACGCGTCAACAGCAGCGCTTCGAGTTGCAGCGAGGTACGCAGTTTTTGCGCTTTTGCAGTCAGCTCTTCTTCATTCTTCCAGCTGCCGACGATACGGATCATCTCCGACTTGTTCGGCGTCAGGACGGTGGCCCCTGCATAGCGCGAGAAATCGTCGCCCTTGGGATCGACCAAAATGCATTTCCCGGCCTGCCTGGCAGCGGCAATCATATCCGCCACGTTGACCAGGCTGCCTTTGGCGTAGTCAGACAAAACCACCACCTGGTATTGCGGCAACAGGGTATTGAAACGCGTCAGTTTGTCGCGCAACACCGCATCAGTCGGCGCTTCTTCAAAATCGATGCGCAGCAATTGCTGCTGGCGGCCTATTACGCGCAACTTGATGATGGTCGAGATAGTGGGATCTCTGGTCAGGAAACTGTTGACCCCCATCTCGCTCAGCATGCTGTCGACGGTGTCGCCGGCTTCGTCCTGGCCCACGACTCCCAACAAACCGGCGCCACCGCCCAGAGTGGCGATATTACGCGCCACGTTGGCGGCGCCGCCCAGTCGTTCTTCGCGCTTTTCAATGCGCACCACAGGCACTGGCGCTTCCGGCGAAATCCGGCTTACCTCGCCGAACCAGTAACGATCCAGCATGACGTCGCCGACCACCAGGATCTGTACATTTTCAAATGAAGCGGGCAGCTTGTAGGCAAGTTTACTCATCGTTTTATCCACGCGCCAGCATCGAGCGGCCGATACCGTAATATTCGAAACCAAGCTCCCGCATCACTTCCGGCTCATACAAATTACGACCGTCGAACACTATAGGTGCTTTCAGCAGCGTCTTAAGCTGATCGAAGTCCGGGCTGCGGAAGGTTTTCCATTCCGTGACAATCATCAGTGCATCGGCATTTTGCAGGGCGTCAGTCTGATTTTCGCAAAACCGTATGCGCTCAAAGGCGCCGGGGGTTGCGACGAAATCCAGTTCCAGCACGCGCTGCGCCTCCGCCATCGCGACCGGGTCATGCACAGCCACCGTGGCGCCGCGCCCGATCAATTCGCCTAACAGCACGCGTGACGAAGCTTCGCGCATATCATCGGTGTTCGGTTTGAAAGCCAGACCCCATAAAGCAAAGTGCTTACCGCTCAGGTCGGCGCCAAACCGTTCTGTAATCTTTTGACCCAGTACATGCTTCTGGTTGTTATTGACTTGTTCCACTGCGCGCAAGATCAGCAATTCCTGGCCATAGTCGCGCGCGGTGCGCTCCAGCGCTTGCACGTCCTTGGGGAAACAGGAGCCGCCATAACCGCAGCCGGCATACAGAAAACTGTAACCTATGCGCGGATCGGAACCGATGCCGTGACGTACAGCTTCGATATCAGCGCCTACCTTGTCGGCCAGGTTGGCCAATTCGTTCATGAATGAAATGCGCGTCGCCAGCATGGCGTTCGCGGCATATTTGGTGAATTCGGCGGAACGCACATCCATCCAGAAAGTACGTTCGTGATTACGATTGAAAGGCAGATACAACTGCTTCATCAGTGCTTGCGCCTGCAGGCCAGAGGCACTTTCATCGCAGCCGATGACGATACGGTCGGGCCGCATGAAGTCTTCAACCGCGGCGCCCTCTTTCAAGAATTCCGGATTGGAGACGACGGAAAATTGCAGCGCCTCGCCGCTCAACTGGCGTGCGCTCAGCTCAGCCTGGATCGCAGCCGTCACTTTGTCTGCCGTACCTACCGGCACCGTCGACTTATCGACAATGACCTTGAAACCGTTCATGTATTTGCCGATGTTGCGCGCCGCAGCCAACACGTATTGCAGATCGGCGGAACCGTCTTCGTCCGGCGGCGTGCCTACCGCAATAAATTGCACCTGGCCATGCGCCACACTGGCGGCGATGTCGGTGGAAAAATGCAGGCGTCCGGCGGCGCGGTTGCGGCTGACGATTTCCGCCAGGCCCGGTTCGTGGATAGGTATGCCGCCGCTATTCAGCAAGGCGATCTTGCGTTGATCGAGATCCAGGCAAAATACATCGTTGCCCAGTTCGGCCAGGCAAGCCCCAGTGACCAAACCGACATAACCGGTACCGATAATAGTAATTTTCATGTTATTCCGTGATAGCGCTACGCTGACCCCGGCAATCGCCATGCGACTGCCATTTTCATTACGAGCCAGCCGATTTAATTCATTACATTCAACTCTTCAGTACGACGCGGCGGATAGGTTTCCCATCGGCTGCAACCAGGGCATTGCCAATAGAATTGACGCGCCTTGAAACCACAGTGACTGCATTGGTAGCGCGCCAGCTTCTGGGTATAGCCATGCACCAGGTTCTTGACTACCGACAGCTCGGTATGCATTTCCGGCGTTATTTTCATCAAGCGCGCTTCCAGCAGCTTGTCCAGTCCGAGCAAGGTCGGGGTACGCCGCAGTTCATCGCTCACCAGCTGATTGGTGGCTTCCACGCCATCCAGCTCCAGCACCGCCTTGAACACCACTTCCAGCAGATCGATGGAAGATGCTTCGGCCAGATAGGAGCGCAGCAGGCTGACGCCTTCGTGCGGCCGCCCAACGGCGCGATAGCCATCCATCAGGCGCTGCGCCACCAGCGCCACATGCGGCACACTTTGCTGTTCGACCCGGCGCCAAACCTGCAAGGCCGCCTCAACGTCGCCCTGCGCTAAATGAACGTCGCCCAACAACATGGTGGCGCGCACACTGTTACGGTCATTGCTCAGCGCTTTTTCCAGCAAGGACATGGCGGCTTCGGGGTGACCATCCACCAACTCATCTTGCGCCAATTCACAGTAAAACTGCGCGATTTCCTTTTGCCGGCCGCCGGCGCCGGATTGCTGCAAAGTCTGGGCCGCCTCGATCGCCCGCAGCCATTCTTTTTCGCGCTGATAGATTTCCAGCAGGGCACGCCCTGCTTGCGCGCCATATTGGCTGCCGGCCAGCAAATTGAAGCTCTCTTCGGCGCGATCCAGCAAACCGGCCTTCAGGTAATCCTGCCCCAGTTCATATTGGGCGTGCAAGCGATGTTCTTGCGCCAGATCGGGACGCGCCAGCAAATTCTGGTGCACCCGGATGGCGCGCTCGGTTTCGCCGCGGCGGCGGAACAGGTTGCCTAGTGCGAAATGCAATTCCGCGGTTTCAGGATCAAGCTTGACGATTTCGATGAAGGCATCGATGGCCTTGTCCGGCTGTTCGTTAAGCAGAAAATTCAAACCCTTGAAATAACCACGGGGCAAACTGCGTGATTCGGATATCAGTTGATTGATATCAACCCGTGCGGCGATCCAGCCTAATCCAAAAAAGACCGGGATACCGAGTAACCACCAAATTTCAAATTCCATACGGGTTGTGCTTTATGCGAGACCTGAATCTCAAGTGTGAGTTGCCGCCAAGCTATCGCCTTAGCGCGACGGCGATGCAGTAAGTTTGATACCTAACGGCATTATATATTCTTGATGCTATCCGGTTGCGGTGCTTGCGACTCTGCCAGCCGTTGTGCTTCCTGCTCTTTTTGCATCGAAGTAAGGGCTTTTTTTGTTTTTGCAGCGTTGCGGCGGTGACGGAATACGGAAGGCGCCATCGCCAGTACGCCAAGGATCGCGCCAAAGACAAAGAAGCCCAGCAGAAACAATACCAGCGGCCCTTGCATGGTCGTGCCAGGGAAGAACTGGAGATCGACGTTACCTTTGTTTTGCAATGCGAATCCGAAAAATACAATAAAGAGCAAGATCGAAAGAATTCGGGAAATAATTTTCATGATGCCTTTCCGTGATTGGTAATAGTGGGGAGCAGATGCACTACTCAAGATGCGCTACTCAAATTTGCAGTTGGCTGGTTTTACTCTTGCCATTTTTGCAAACTCACAACTAATACACAAACAATATAACTTTAAATGATGCGAAATTGTACGTGAAAAAAAACGGCATCCGAAGATGCCGTTTCGATTTTGCACTCACAACTCAGTCTTCTTGAATCGGTTGCCCGACCATCGCATCGACTCGTTCACGCAGTTCCTTGCCTGGCTTGAAATGCGGCACCCGTTTTTCAGGAACCATCACCTTGTCACCAGATTTTGGATTGCGTCCGATCCGCGGCGGCCTGCGATTCAACGCAAAACTGCCAAAACCACGAATCTCGATGCGCTGACCGGTTGCCAAGGCATCCGCCATTGCATCGAGTATGGTTTTGACAGCGTAATCCGCATCCTTAGCTACCAGTTGCGGATAACGCTCGGCCAAGCGGGCAATCAGCTCCGACTTTGTCATTAGTTTTGCTCGATTACTTAGTTCTTGTTATCGAGTTTTGCCTTCAACAGCGCGCCCAGGCTAGTTGTGCCGGAAGCAGCATTGGAGTCCGAAGACAGCTTTTGCATTGCTTCCTGGGTTTCAACATTGTCTTTCGCCTTGATCGACAGCTGGATGCTGCGAGCCTTGCGGTCGATATTGATGACCATGGTTTCGACAGTATCGCCAACCTTCAGGTGCGTACCGGCATCTTCCACGCGATCGCGGGAGATTTCGGAAGCGCGCAGGTAGCCTTCGACTTCGTCCGACAACTGGATCACTGCGCCCTTAGGCTCAACCGACTTGACGGTACCGGAAACCAGTGCGCCCTTGTCGTTCATTGCAGCGAAGTTGTTGAATGGATCGCCTTCCAGTTGCTTGACGCCCAGGGAAACGCGCTCGCGCTCAACGTCGATTGCCAGCACGATAGCTTCCAGCTCGTCACCCTTCTTGAAGCGACGTACGGCTTCTTCGCCGGTTTCAGTCCAGGACAGATCGGACAGATGCACCAGACCGTCGATGTTACCGGCCAGGCCGATGAACACGCCGAAGTCGGTGATCGATTTGATCGCGCCCTTGACTTTGTCGCCCTTCTTGTGGGTAACAGCGAAATCGTCCCAAGGATTAGCCTTGCATTGCTTCATGCCCAGGCTGATACGGCGACGGTCTTCGTCGATTTCCAGAACCATGACTTCAACTTCATCGCCCAATTGAACGACCTTGTTTGGCGCCACGTTCTTGTTAGTCCAGTCCATTTCGGAAACGTGGACCAGGCCTTCGATGCCTTGTTCGACTTCTACGAATGCGCCGTAGTCGGTGAGGTTGGTGACTTTACCGAACAGACGGGTGCTTTGCGGGTAACGACGTGACAGACCGGTCCAAGGATCGTCGCCCAGTTGCTTGACGCCCAGGGAAACGCGATTCTTTTCTTGATCGTACTTCAGAACCTTGGCAGTGATCTCTTGACCGACTGTCAGCACTTCCGATGGGTGACGCACACGACGCCATGCCAGATCGGTGATGTGCAACAGGCCGTCGATGCCGCCCAGATCCACGAATGCGCCATAGTCGGTGATGTTCTTGACGACGCCGGTAACGATGGTGCCTTCTTTCAAGGTTTCCATCAGCTTCTGGCGCTCTTCGCCCATCGACGCTTCGATAACCGCGCGACGCGACAACACAACGTTGTTACGCTTGCGATCGAGCTTGATGACCTTGAATTCCATGGTCTTGCCTTCGAACGGCGTAGTGTCCTTGACCGGACGGGTATCGACCAGCGAACCCGGCAGGAAGGCACGGATGCCGTTGGTCAGAACGGTCAGGCCGCCCTTGACCTTGCCATTGACAGTACCGGTAACGATCTCGCCGGACTCCATCGCTTTTTCCAGCGAGAGCCACGATGCCAGACGC
>NZ_DATMRK010000039.1:0-71697 GCF_035566375.1 Collimonas sp. | reverse complement strand
TTTATTGTATAATTTGCGGTTTTCCACCCCCGGCAAGTGATCGACAATCGGGTCAAGAAGCAAGACGACCGACGAAGTGATTGATTGGCTACCACTCAATTGAGGCAATTATGAAAGACGGCATTCACCCAAATTACCGCGAAGTTCTGTTCCACGACGTCTCGAACGATTTCAAGTTCATCACGCGTTCGACTATCCAGACTCGCGAAAACACCACTTACGAAGGTAAAGAATATCCTTTGGTGAAGATTGAAGTTTCGTCGGAATCGCATCCGTTCTACACCGGTCAACACAAAATCGTCGACACCGCTGGTCGCGTCGACAAGTTCCGTAAGAAATTCGGTACTGTCGGCTCCAAGACTTCGATCGCAAATACTTAATTCGATCGTCTGTTTAAAAAGGCAGCTGCGGCTGCCTTTTTTTATTTATCGGGATGGGTAGCGAGAGCAGAATCCTGCGCGCAGCACAGCGTTACCGCTCACTCTTTGGTAAATCGTAAAGAAATGTGTGTTTGCTTGAGAATATCAAGCACAAAAACTACTCTCAGCAATAGCGAAGTACCTTGCTATCCGGCACAATACCCAGCAATTCAACATTGATCAAACACCATTGTGATGAAGCCCGTCCGTCTTCCCGCCTCCGCCACTAGCGCACTGCCACGCTGGGGCTTGTGGGCGCTTGGATTGCTGTATATTCTGCCCGGCCTGATCGGGCGCGATCCATGGAAAAATGAAGACGCTTCCAGCTTCGGTATCGCCTGGACCATGGCCCACGGCGGCATCGTCGATTGGCTGGCGCCGAATATCGTCGGCCTGCCCATGTCCGGCGAAAGTCCGCTGACTTATTGGATAGGCGCGATTTGCATCAAATTATTCGGCTGGCTGCTGGGCGATCCGCTCGCAGGCCGATTGCCGGCAGTCGGTTTTTTCCTGGTCGGCTCGCTATCGGTCTGGTACGCGACCTACTTGTTGGGACGGCGCAGCGAAGCACAACCGCTAAGACTGGCCTTCGGCGGCCAGCCGGAACCTCAGGATTTCGGTCGCACCCTGGCCGACGGCGCGTTCTTGATTTATCTCGGCTGCCTCGGCCTGTTATTGCAAAGTCACGAACCAACCGCCAAAAATCTGCAAGTGTCGCTGGTGGCTTTTTCAATCTATATCGCGGTACGCCTGTTTGACGCGCGCAGTCTGCGTAGCGCGGCGCTGCTCGGTCTCAGCTTCGGCCTGCTGATACTGAGCCGCGGATGGCTGCTGCCGCTGGCCTTGCTGAGCGGTCTGCTGACACTGGCGCTGATACGCGAAAAAACTATCGCCAGAGACTTGCTGCTGATGACCTTGCCGGTCACATTGCTGGTTGCCGCTACCTGGTTCATCGCCAGTTACGCGCTGTTGCCAGGCGCCGTGTATCGCTTTGCTGCCTGGGAGGCTTTCAATCTGCGGCAATTAAGCTGGCCGAGCTGGACCGCATTATCGTATTACTTTAAATACGGTATCTGGTTTGCGTGGCCGGCATGGCCATTCGCCGGCTGGGCGGTATATGCCTGGCGCCAGCAGCGCTCGACCTTGCATATCGCATTGCCGCTGGCATTTTTCATCAGCCTGACCGTCATGCTGCTGCTCAATCCGCATCCAGAAGATGGCATTTTGCTGCCCTTGCTGCCGCCACTGGTGATTCTGGCTGCATTCGGTTTGCCGACCATGAAGCGCGGTGCGATCAATGCAGTGGACTGGTTCTCGGTGATGACCTTGACCGCATGTGCGGCATTCATCTGGCTAGCCTGGATCGCCAAAGAAAGCGGCTGGCCGACGCAGATTGCCAGGAATGTCTACAAGCTGGCGCCGGGCTTTAAACCTGACTTCAACCTGATCGCGCTGGTGATAGCCCTGCTCGGCTCGATATTCTGGATCTTGCTGGTTAACTGGCGCCTGTCGCGCCGGCCGGCGGTGCTGTGGCGCGCTGTAGTGCTGTCTTCGGGCGGTGTGATTCTGTGCTGGCTGCTGTTGACTACCTTGTGGCTGCCTTGGATCAATTACAGCAAGAGCTATGCCGGTGTAGCCGCGCAAATCGATCAGCATCTGCCAGCCGTCAAACAATGCGTCGACACCAACGTCGGCCCGGCGCAGCGGGCGTCGTTTGCCTATTTCGGCGACATCCCGTTCGGCACATACGGTCAGCCGCATTGCGATTTCCTCCTGTATCAAGACAATATCTCGGTCAAATCCGACGACGCGATCTGGCGTGAATTCAAAGGCGAATGGAAGCTGCTGTGGACCGGCCGTCGGCCGTCGGATCGCGATGAACGCTTCCGTCTGTTCCAGCGGGTTGGCAACTAGCCATTGGCTGACAGCAGGCAATGCATACAGAGAAAAATGAATTCATGCGCAAAGGCTATTGATCGCGCCTAAGAAATCAGTCATAATAGCGGACGCGTTGCCGAGATGGCGGAATAGGTAGACGCACGGGACTCAAAATCCCGCGCTGGAGACAGCGTGCCGGTTCGATTCCGGCTCTCGGCACCAAGAACATGTTTCACCCTGTATCATATAAACTCAAAACCCGCATGCTTCTTGGCATTGCGGGTTTTTTGTTGTCTTAAGCCAGTTCAAGCAGTAACATAAGATACCAACAAATTGATGGTACTTTTGTTGGTACTTTTCAAAACCCGAAAACGAGATACCAACACGGGGGACGTAATGGCGCTGACAGACACGTTCGTTCGACAGGTAAAGCACAGCGGTGCGCCGACAGGCGACAAGCACACCGATGGCGGCGGCATGTATCTGCTTGTGAAAGCAGGCGGCAAATATTGGCGCATGAGTTATCGATTTACCGGCAAGCAAAAAACGCTGGCGCTGGGTGTTTATCCCGCAGTGTCGCTCGCGAAGGCCAGAAAGCGGCGCGGAGAGGCGCGCGAATTACTGGCAGACGGCATCGACCCCGGTCAAGCTAAACGCGACGACAAACAAAGCAAGGCATTTGCGGCAACGCACACCTTTGAATCTGTGGCGCGGACGTGGCTGGAAAAGACTGCCGCTGACCGCGCACAAAGCACGCAAAAAAAAATAACTGCGTGGCTGCAACACGACGTGTTTCCATTCATCGGAAAGATGCCTGTTTCCACGATCAAGCCGCTCGACGTGTTGACGACCGTTCAAAAAATGGAAGCACGGGGCGCTATTGATTCCGCACATCGGGTAAAACAGATATGCGGGCAAGTCCTTCGATATGGCGTGGCTACCGGATTAATAGAACGCGACGTGACGGCAGACCTGAAAGGCGCACTGTCCGTCGTCCCGAAGGCGAACTATGCCGCCATCACGGAACCAAAGCAAGCCGGGCGCTTGCTGCGCTCGATATTCGAATACACCGGTCACCCCTACGCTGTCGCAGCGTTGAAGTTAGCTCCGCTGGTGTTTGTGCGACCGGGCGAACTACGTTCGGCAGAATGGGCGGAAATTGACCTTGACGCGGCAGAGTGGCGTATCCCCGGCAGCAAGATGAAAATGAAAATCGACCACCTTGTGCCGCTATCAATGCAGGCAGTGGAGATTTTGCGCAGTATTCAAATCATGACCGGCAAAGGAAAATATGTTTTCCCCAGTATACGTACCGGCGAGCGGTGCATGTCTGAAAACACGATCAATGCAGCATTGCGCGCTATGGGATACAGCAAAAATATCATGACTGGACACGGGTTCAGGGCAATGGCGCGTACTATCTTAGACGAGGTGTTAGGCGAACGGGTGGACCTAATCGAACATCAGTTAGCACATGCTGTGAAGGACCCGAATGGACGCGCCTACAATCGAACAGCCCACTTACCTGCCCGCCGCGAGATGATGCAGCGCTGGGCCAACTTTCTGGACAAGCTGCGCAACGGCGCGGATGTGGTACTTATCAGCCGCAAAACCGGAGCCTGACCCAATGCGCCCAAAGAATCTACTCAAACACCCATACCGCGCACACGGTGGATGGCTTCGTTCCAGCGAGGCTTCCACACCAATGGACGAACTCGATCGCATCATCGCCAGAGCACGCAGCCGGTATCAGGCACAACCGCCGAGCGGACAAGACATGCGAGAAACGCTACGTGCGTTGAGCAGGACACCGGATGAAGCGATGCCGCGCTCCGTCGCCAATTTGGATCAAGGCATCAAGGCGGCGGTAACAACTGCGGCACTTAAGCATTTCCGCCAATCGAACCCTGCCGCTATATTCGTCGGGTTAGGTGATGTGACACCGGCGGATATTCGTGTGGCGGCGAAAGCGGCGAGGCGAGCCTTGCCACGAATGGACGGGCGGCGTAACAAGGCCCAGCGCGACGAGGACTTTGCGTTGGAACTAGGACAATATTGGCTCAAGTCCGGTGGCAATCGGCTGACCGTCACCAAAAAATCCGATAACGCCAAAAATTCCGCATTCCTCATTTGGGCGCTGGATATGTTCCACAGCGCCGGTCGCGAAATCAGTTCCGACAACCTAGCTCCGATCCTGCGCCGCGTGAAAGAGAAAATCGACCAAAACCCGCACGGCGTAACGCTTGCGGCGGGGTAAGTTTCCCACCTTATCTTTTTCTTGAACAACTACCTAAGCTGCACCCAACGCATAAGAAATCAGCGCGTTTTAAGGGGAAACATCCAGTAACCCCGGCGTGTTGAGGCAATGTGCGTCGGGGGGAGCATATGCCGCATTACTACCGAATCAGCGACTTAGCAAGCACACCTAAAAAAAGGGGAAAGCTGCCCGTATCCGCTGCAACCATTTGGCGCTGGTGCAAAGCCGGAACTTTTCCAGCACCGTTCAAGCTGAGTGCGAATGTTACCGTTTGGAATAGCGAGGAAATCGACCAATTTCTCGCGCAACGCGCAGGAGGTCATTAGCAATGATCTCAAAAAAAACAAAAGCCGCCGGGCTGGGGAGCGTGGCGGCTCTCAAGAAAGCACTCCAACCAAATTATGCTCCGCTCGCTGCCGAGGTGCAAGCTACCACGGCGGAATCGGTGATTCTGTCGATTTTGAAATCGGGGAACAGCCTGAATCAGTTCGAGGCCGAGCGCTTTCGCGACCATTGCTTGCATTCGACCATATCAACGCTGCGCGCCAAAGGTTTTCTTTTCCGCGATGAGTGGGAATGGGTTAATTCGCGCTTCGGCAAAGATGTCTGCGTTAAGCGCTATTCCTACATCGGCTCCTAGTATGGCTAACGGTCGCAACACCAGTAAGAAGGGCGATTCAGGACGCGATGCGGGCTGGTTTGTAGCTCTGCCTTGGTCTGTTCTGGATTGTCCCGCCTACGCGGCTTTATCGCATTCTGCGCGGGGTCTGCTTTTCGAAATTGCCCGCCAGTTCGTTCGCGATAACAACGGTCGCTTGCTGTGTTCTTACGCTTACCTTGCGAAACGCGGCTGGAAAAGCAAAGACGTAATTACGCGGGCCAAAAACGAGTTGCTTATGGCAGGTTTTATTTTCGAGACAGTGAAAGGGATGCGGCCTAATAAAGCTAGTTGGTTCGCTGTGACGTGGCGGAGGTTGGACAAATTGCCGGGTTATGACGCTGGTGCTGCCGCCGGTTTCGAGCGTAGCGCGTATATGAAACACGTCCCGATAAAAAAAACGAGCCGTAGCCCGCCTGACCGGCCAAAGAGGTGCGTCATTGGCCCGTCCGACAGGTAAGACACGGAGCCGTCTAGCCCGTCAGACGGGTCTATCAAACCTGTTTCAAGCGCCCGCTCTAGCCCGTCTGACGGGCACCATCTAGATATGCCATCTGTACGCGCAAAACAAACAGAAATTAAAGGAATAACCGTTATTGAAATTTAACGTCAAGCAAAAAGCAACGACCGTTTAACAGATGTTCAACCGCAGTTCCGATTATCAAAAAAAAAGGAATCAATCATGAACCTGACTGACATTCTCAATGACGCCGTAAGCGGAAAAATCGCCAACTGGACCGGCGAAAAATGGGCCGAAGCCAATCGCGTTCTGACTGGCGCATCTGATCGTGAGGCGGCGGACGTGTTGTATAAGTTCACCCTCGAAAAAATGCGCGCTGCCCATTCTGTCAAGATCTTGAAATACACCGCAATGGCACAGGCATGCAAAAGTCTCTTCCATTAATCGCCGTGCGTCGCGTCTGGCGTAAGCCGCTCGCGGTCAAAGACGTGGCTATGCTGAAACGTGACGTGGAAACGGCATTGCGTTTCGCCGGGTGGAGTAAGAGTCAGGCGACGCAGACCGCATCATTGTTTTACTCCGACCTGCGGCGGTTTTGGTGATGAAACGCGCGCCCAATTCTGAGTTCGTCACGGCATTGCTCGATGCGATGCCGACGCCGCAAGCGCGGTTGGTGTGCATCTCTGTTCTGGCGCGGTGGGCAGGTGCATCGATCTATCTACCTACTGAATCGAAGACTATGCGTCGTTGGCGGGCGGCGGCGCACATGCTTGCAAACGGAATGACGGGTGGTGAAATCGCAGAAGCCTTGCGTGCGCGTTTCGGTGTCAGCGCGCGCACGGCGTGGCGCGATGTTGAAAAAGTAAAGCGTCAATCCACCTAGAAATTTGTCATCACTGAAACGACATTATCTGAATTGAAGCTGATAACTCCTTTCCAAATTCCGGGAGTTTTCAGTGGACCTTCATCAAGAATTTATACAGGCCATCGAGGATGGCAACAAGGTTATTTTCGATCTTAAAAATCGCGTCGATCACCTTGAAACAAAAGACGCAAAGGCGAACCGGCCACACTTTGGCGGCGGTGGTGAGGACTTCTCGCTGGATGCCACGGCACACAAAGCCGCCTTCCGCAAATACTTGTGTAAGGGCGAATCGCAGGGCTTGAGTGAGTTGCAAAGCAAGGCTATGAGCGTCGGCAGCGGAAATGACGGCGGGTATACTGTTCCCAAAATTATCGACAGCATGCTGGAAAATTTGGCAGTTAATATCTCGCCGATTCGCGCGATTTCGACAGTCGTGCAATGCTCAACTCAGGACTATCACAAACTGGTTAATTTGCGCGGCACGCAAAGCGGCTGGGTCGGTGAAAGTGAATCCCGCCCCTTAACTAACACACCTCAACTCGCTGATATCGCTCCTCCTTTCGGAGAAATTTTTTGTAATCTCAGCGCCACGCAGCAGATGCTTGATGACTCGTTTTTCAATGCCGAACAATGGCTTGCGGAAAACGCCGCCACTGAGTTTGCAAGGGCTGAAGGGCAAGCTATGGTGTCAGGCAATGGCATCAATCAGCCGGTCGGCTTTCTGTTCAAACCGACTTCCGCCACACCCGACGGTGTACGCGCATTCGGCACGTTAGAGCATGTGGCGACGGGCGTCTCCGGCGCATTTAAGACATTGACCAGCACCGTCAACCCGGTTGATGACTTGTTCACTCTGGTTGGAAAGTTGAAAGCGGAATATCGCAAGGATGCTTGTTTTGTAATGAACAAGGCTACGCTTTTTCAAGTCACAAGTTTTAAAGACTATCAAGGCCGTTACGTGTTCAATCCGACGACCGCGCCCGGTCAGCCGGACACCTTGCTCGGCTATCCGATATACGAAGCAGAGGACATGCCCGGCATCGCAGCGAATTCCGCGTCCATCGCCTTTGGAAATTTTAAGCGCGGTTATCTTGTGGTCGATAGGATTGGTACGCGGGTTCTCAGAGATCCGTTTTCGGCAAAACCTGCGGTCACCTTTTATATTACAAAAAGATTGGCTGGGTGTATCCAGAACAGTGAGTGCATCAAAATTTTGAAATTCTCAACGACCTAAATTAGTACCGTCGACAGCACGGCGCGCAAGCGGTAGCTGTCATCGGGTCACTCATGAGTGCCGACATTTAACCTTGAGAGCCAGCGGTGCGCCAACTTCCTTTCGGCAGCGCACGCGGCTGGCAACTATCAGAGACGATATAAGCGCCGCACTATGCGATTGGAGTGATGGGTGTTAATGATGGCTTAAGCGCTGCCCTAGACGCCGCTGCGTGCCTTCCTGCACCGGGTAGGGGGCATGCAATACCTGTGACCTGACCGCGCAACACTGTTCGCCAGCAACGATTTTTGCACTGACAAAATTAACCTTTTGAAAATCATATGGCCCGCCCACGCACACCCACCAAAATTCTTGAGCTACGCGGCGCTATGAAGGCGCATCCTAACCGCGCAAGGCCCA
Organism: Collimonas sp.; assembly: GCF_035566375.1. Lineage (GTDB taxonomy): Bacteria > Pseudomonadota > Gammaproteobacteria > Burkholderiales > Burkholderiaceae_D > Collimonas. The sequence continues at coordinate 63,527 of NZ_DATMRK010000039.1, read as the reverse complement.
ACGAACCGAAACCAGCGGGAGCGATTGGCGCTTTCACGGAAGGCCCGACAGGTCTTTCGGAAATCTGGGATGAAATCGTCGGGCAGGCTGCGTCTGGCGTGTTGACAGTCAGTGATCGCCTTGCGCTTGAATTGATTTGCAGACTGATTGCTGAAATTCGGCTCAAGCCTGACGAAATCGCTGTTGGTAAAGTTGCGGCTCTTTGTAATCTGCTTGGCCGGTTTGGGCTGACACCTGCTGATAGGTCGAAGGTATTGGTACTCGATGCTTCGATTCCCGATGAATGGGCGGATTTTTAACCATTTTTTGAGCGACGCAATCGACCCACAGTAGCCGTTCAGTTTTTTTGTCCCAATGACAGCAGTGCACCGTTAGCGGGCAGTCAAGTTTTCACTCGGGCATCCAAATAGTTGATAGAATGAAATTAATCTTGGTGAACGTTTTGTCCATTCGGTTATACCTTTTGTTTTCTGGGTATAACTGATTTGAGCTAGGCTCCGTAAGGCTTTCCAGAGAAAAGAAACTTGCGACCCAATTTTGGTCGCCGGTTAATTTTGCAAAATGAAAATTAAATCACGTTAAGGCATGTATGATCCGTTTTACTTGAGAGGTACCATGAAAATCATATTTCCTCTTCTACTTCTATCCTTGGCTGGTTGCGACCAATTCCATCCCGCTCCTGCGGCACAACCGTATCCGCCATCGCGATATCAAGTTGTTGCCGTTGAAAATGAGCACGCATGGAAACTTGACACGCAAACAGGCGATATGTGGCTGTGTGTCTGGCCGCCCTTGCAGCAACCGCTTTGCCGCAAAGCCAAGATGGAATGATTTCCCATCCGTCAGACTCGGCGAGCTTACATATACCATGAACATCGACGACACTAAACGTGAATTGGCTCACTGTGCTTAAAGGACCCAAAAGATTGAAACCGTCTAAATTCATTTGGCTCAGCGCCGTTGGCCTTCTATCCGCATGCGCAAGCTCAGCACCTACGAAGATTGGCGCTGACACCTACTACTCATCAAAGACCAACACCGCTGGAATATTCGGTGATGTATCCGCCGTTGCTGGCAACCTGATGGCAGAAGGAAATCAGCACTGTGCGTCCATGGGGAAAGAGTTTGAACTGGTCACTCAGTCAACAACGCAGAATATTCCTGGCGTCCGGTTCGGCGGCGCATCGATAACCTTTAAGTGCGTCGACCACGCAATGAACCCAGTCATGCGTCCAGACAAGGGCGTATCTACAATTGAAACAAGATAGCCGTCAGATATGAGCCGCCCAAGCAATCAAGCCGTCGAACGGTATTACTTCGAACTATTCCGGTCACACTATGAAGTGCCAGACGGTGATCTTGTGTTCACGGACAAGCCAGACGTAATCGTGCGTGGAACGCAAACGATTGGTGTTGAAATTGCGAACCTTTATCTTGCCAGTGGCGCAGACTCGGCGAGCGAACAAGTGCAGCGTGTGCGTAGGCTACAAATTCTTGAACGTGCTCAGGCGCTACATCTTGCTTCAGGTGGGAGGCATATCGAACTGTCGGTGGGCTTCAACCCGGAATACCCAATTCAGGAGCTGGAACCAGTTGCTCTGGCGCTCGCCGCTATCGCAACGAAGGTAGAAGACTCACCGTCTGGGCAGGTAAGCCGTATGCTGTTTGAGCATGTGCCAGAGTTGCGCTTCCTCTATCACAACCAGAAAGAGTACGCAGACGCAAAGTGGCGCCCCGTCCAAGGCTACAGTGTTCCTGCTCTCTCGCTCGAACGTCTTCGCGTGCTCGTTTCTAACAAAACCAAGAAGCTGCGTAATTACCAGCCCTGCGATTTCTACTGGCTATTACTTGTAGTGGACTTCATGGACCCCGCGCAAGATCAAGATTTCCAATGGCCAGCAGGAGAAGTGCTCGAAAAATCGCCATTTGAGCGCATCCTTCTGTACAAGCCGCAGTTCGGGCAAGTGGTGCAGGTTCCGTAATGACGGCCAGCCCTGCGTTCGAGGCGAACTTCGGCTATACGGCGCGACATCTCGACTGTCCCTTCATGGCTGTGGATTCAACCGGTGGATGCAACACACCGCTATAACTGTTCATTGGTTGGTTTTTATTTCGACGATGCGCTGAAAGCGTCGGCGTCGGTCGGAGCCAGATTTTCAGGTTTCGGGTCAATGCTGCCGCCTCTAATCATCCCATCTCAAGCCATTGCAATGATCCAATAGTGAGGTTACTTTCCGATTTGTTGGTACTTTTGTTGGTACTTTCCAAAAGAAAATTAAAAAAACCCAGAATTCATGCGGGTTATGGCTTGATATTCGATTCCGGCTCTCGCACCAATGAATATAAGGCTCTCAGACTTGAGGGCCTTTTTTCATTGTTTCCGCAAAAATAATTATTTCCTAATTCCCTGATAGCTCAGTTGGTTGGGCGCCGGGCAGTTAATCCGCAGGCCCCTGGTTCGAGTCCAGGTCGGGGAGCCAGAATACATAAGGGCCTACAGCGATGTAGGCCCTTTTCTGTTTAGGGCTGTGTAAGCGCATTGTCAGCAGCCAAACCAAATGCGTGTCAGACCTAGGTGAGTAGCCGCGCCCTTTACTCACAGAGACCGGGATGTTCTTGTCGTTAAATGCGACATATGCTAGCTTTCGCAGTCCGGTATTTATTATTAACCACTGCCTGTGTCGGACCAAGAGTACAAATTCAATCTCCGCTTAGATTATTACTGATTCCCGATGGCAGAAAAATCTCGTTATCGAATATAACCGCTAGCACCAAAGGCAAACCATGAACAGAATAGTTACCGTTGCCGATACCGAATTTGATCCGACTCGCCAGGAGATCCAGCGCGTATTCGATGCCCAAGGAGCCACTGCCCTGCGCTTGCGGCAATCGGGCAAAGCCGAGCGTCTGCTGAAGATCAAAAAATTGAAGAGTGCGCTGTTGGCGCATAAGGACGAGGTAATTGCCGCCGGGTTTGCCGATTTTGGCAAACCGGCCGCCGAGGTAGAGCTGACCGAAATCCTGCCGGTGATCGCCGAGGCCAATGACGCCATCCGCAAACTGGGCGGCTGGATGAAACCGAAGAAAGTCTGGCCTTCGCGCATGATGATCGGTACGTCGGCGTATACCCAATACGAACCCAAAGGTCGGGTGCTGATCGTGGCGCCGTGGAATTATCCGGTGAACCTGAGCCTGGGGCCGCTGGTGTCGGCACTGGCGGCGGGCAATACGGTGATCATCAAGCCGTCGGAAATGACGCCGCATGCTTCCGCCGTGATCGGCAAAATCATCCGTGCCGCATTTGGCGAAGATGAAGTGGCGATGTTCGAGGGCGATGCGCCGGTCGCACAGGCGCTGCTTGACCTGCCTTTCGATCACATCTTCTTCACCGGTTCGCCGGCTGTCGGCAAAATCGTCATGGCTGCGGCGGCCAAGCATCTGACCAGCGTCACGCTGGAGCTGGGCGGCAAATCGCCAACCATTGTTGACGAGACGGCGGATCTGCAAGCTGCGGCCCAAAATATCCTGTGGGCCAAGTTCACCAACAATGGCCAGACCTGTATCGCGCCTGATCATATCTATGTCCACGCCAGCGTCAAGGAGGCTTTTCTCGGACATTGCGTGACAGCGCTGGAGAATGCCTATGGCAAGGGAGCGCAGCAAGTCGAGAGCACGAATCTGGCGCGTATCGTCAATCAACGTCATACCGCTCGTATCAAAACCCTGCTGGACGACGCCACCGCGCGTGGTGCGCGAGTGGTCACCGGTGGTGTGGTCGATGAGGCCCAGCGTTACATCGCGCCAACCCTGTTGGACAGCATTCCGGACGACGCCAGCATCATGCACGAAGAAATTTTCGGGCCGCTGCTGCCGATTATCAGCTATGCGCAGTTGGATGCGGTGATTGCCCGCATCAACGCCGAACCCAAGCCGCTGGCCCTGTATGTCTGGAGCCGTAAGCAGGCGAATATCGCCAAGGTGATGCAGCAGACAACCTCGGGAGGCGCTTGCATCAACCACTGCGTGGTGCAATTCATACACGGCAACCTGCCTTTCGGCGGCGTCAACAATTCCGGTATCGGCAGCTCTCACGGCCACCATGGTTTCCTGGCGTTTTCGCACGAGAGGGCGGTGGTGCGCAACCGCATCATGCTCGCCAAAATGTTCTATCCACCCTATACGGACTTGACGCGCAAACTGATCGCCTTGTTCGTCAAAACGGTCTGAACATCGGCAATAGAAGCACTACCGTTTGGAATCACTCGCCTGTTGGCCAATCGACGCCAGGCGTCCCGGATGCCAGTGTCCGCCCGGCAGCGTTGGGATGCACCGTCCGCCTGTTATTGATCGGCCCGCGCGGCATCACCACACGGCGATAGTTTTTTGGAGGGCAAAGATGAGAGAAAAATCCGAATCACTCCACGAGTGACGCTACGCAAAGATCCAACCTATAGCATTAAAAAGTCACAGCGACATCATTCTATCGACGATCATCTGCTCCAACAAATTCGACACCAAGGCAATGCTGCGCGCTCGCATCCGGACGATCCCAAAATGCACATTCATCGCCGGCAGATCCTCTACATGTAAAGCACGTAATTGGCCGCACTCCAATTCTTCGCGCAATACAAAATTTGTCGAAAAAAGGCAGGCATTGCTGTTTTGAGTTATACCCTTAAGAATAGTGACATCGTCACAGATTAACTTCACGTATTCCTTTGCCTTCAGCCCCAATTTATTCCAGGCGCGCTCTTCCAGCATCGTAGGTATGCTTGGTAACGCCAGGTGATACTGCAATAGCGCGCTCACCGTAGTTGTCGGCCCTGCGCATAGAGGATGATCAGGGCGCACAAAAAATCCTGCATCCTCTTTGTCTAACCAGCGAGTCGTAAAATCGGCCTGCTGCCGCAAGCCCCGCACATCTGCCACAAAAAAATCAATCTGCTCTGCCTGCAACTGCCGCAATAACTGGTCGGCGCCGGCAACATATGTGCGAACGCTTATCTTTGGGTGCGTTTCCATAAACTGAGTCAACAGTGATGGCAACAAGATCCCCGACGGAAAGGAGCTCAACCCAAACGAAATTTCGCCGTATTCCCCGCCCTTCAGCAAATCCACATCGCGCATGAACGCGCGCGTCTCAGATAGCAAATTCTGCGCATGACGCGCCACCACCCGACCGGCACTAGTCAGCAGAACAGCCTTCGGCGTTCGCTCAAACAACACCAAATCCAACTCTTTTTCGAGTGTCTGAATACTGCGCGAAAACGCCGACTGGGAAAGGTGTGAACGCTCGGCGGCTCGGGCAAAACTACCCTCTGCTGCCAAGGCCAGCATATGTTGTAATTTTCTGGATTCCATGTCTCTGTTTTTTTTATTTTCAAGCCAGATGCAAACAATGCATCACATGAGCTTTAAGAATGCATTGGATATTGTTGGAAATCAAGGCTTTAATTACGCCAAAGCAAAAAACCGTGGCACAGATAGTGCCCTCATAAAAGGATGGAGACGATTGATGATGCAATTCCAATTTCGTTCGCGCGTCATGACAGCCGCGATAGCCACCGCCCTCGCAGCCTGTAGTGACGGCGGGCTCAATAGCAACACCGCGACAACGCCCGATAACGCGAGCAGCACTATCAAGGTGACTGCCTCTCAGATGAATGACAGCGATATGAGCAACATCCTTTATCAAGTCAAACCAGGCAGCACTATCATTCTGCCCTCAGGAAAATTCAAGTTTGATGGCCCGCTGACCATGAATACCGATGCCATCACGATCACTGGCCAAGGTAGCGGCAACGATCCTTCCAAAAACACCATATTGTCTTTTTCTGGAGCCTCTTCAAAAAATGGCTTTCAAGCCTTTAACGTGAAAGGCATCACGCTTAAGAATTTTGCGGTGGAAGATGCGGTCGGAAATGGCGTGTTTGTTTCAGCTTCATCGAACGTGACGATGGATGGCCTGCGGGCGGAATGGACCAACGATCCGATTCATACTTCGCAAATGGCCTATGGCTTGTATCCAGTCAATTGCAAAGGTGTAATCGTCAAAAACAGCAAGATCGTCGGCACCCGCGATGCCGGAGTGTATGTGGGGCAATCGGAGAATATTCGCGTACAAAAAAATGAAGCCTATCTGAATGTGGCCGGCATCGAAATCGAGAACTCTGACAATGCCATCGTCGAGGACAACGACATCCACGACAACACCGGCGGCATCTTGGTATTTTCCTTGCCAGGCACCTCCTATGTCATAAAAAAGGGTGCGAATACAAAGGTGCAAAACAACCATATTTATCGCAACAATACCCCGGTAGCGGCGAATGCCACTGGCTATGTGACCGCCGTTCCGCCGGGGACCGCGGTGATGGTATTGGCTGCCGATAATACCGAAATACTGAACAACAGCATCGAAGACCATAAAACCACCAGCATTCTGGCCATCAGCTTCCAGGCTACCGGCATCGCCTATAACGACCCCAAGTACGAACCCTATGTGCATAGCGTATATGCGCACGCCAACACGATTTCCAAATCGGGCTATGCGCCCGGTGGCGCTTTTGCCGATCCAAAACTGCTCAAACCTGTCGTGGACGGTTTGTTTGCGCAACTAAAATCATTCGCTCAACCTGAACAACTGGCGTACGGCATTTGGGACGGTATTGTCGACCCCGATCCGGCCATGGGCAGTGGTACTGCGAGTGATGGCAGCGGTGGCGTGCTCAAGCCCGAGTTCGCAATCTGCGTCAAAGGCAACACCCTTGACACACCATTTTTAGATGGCTTGCTGTCTTATGAAAGCATGGATCTGAATCTTTTGGGATTGTTAGCCGGAAGCGCGCAAGGGCCAAACTTTCCTTTCCCTACCCGTATGAATTGCACTGTCAGCATGCCTGCAATTCCTGACATGCCAGTTTTTTGATACTACATGCCACGATAAAGAACCGCTTTGGCATGAATCAAATGCAGAAAAATCACTGACAAATCAGGCGATTTTTTTAAAAAAATAACCAAAGAACACACGCACGCAGTACCTGCGTTGGTACGGAGAATACGTATGAAAACCACACACACCTTTGCACGCCCCCTGATATTTTCCGTCGTTTTGTTAGCTGCATCCACCCTGTTGATTAGTTGCGGCGGTGGAAACGGGAGCGGGAGCGGAAGTGACTCATCCGCCGCCAATACCGAGTCGATCAAAGTATTTGACAAATACACAGCTCCAGCCAATCTTTCGTCTTGGAAGTTCTTGCTGTCTGATGGGCAGACCCTAAAATTGAATGCGGGTGCAGTACCGTATGATTTGAATTCAAGCCTGTTCTCTGACTACACCTACAAATTCCGCGCCATCTATGTACCGGACGGCAAACAAATCACCTATAACGCCGACACCACTTTCGATTTCCCCGTTGGCTCGGTGATCATGAAAACCTTCTACTATCCGAAAGCCGTCTCCAGCGATCCTGCCTTTATCGGCGCTGAACGCAACGGTCATCAGACCATTCAGGGAGAAAGCGTCGATCTCACAAAAAACCATTTGATAGAAACGCGGGTTTTGGTACGCCAACCTGACGGTAGTTGGGCCGGCCTGCCATATGTCTGGAATGACGATCAAAAAGATGCCAGGCTCAAAACCGGAGGCGCTAACGTTCAAGTGGAATTGGTTGCCGCTGACAACACGCGCGAACAATTCAAATATTCCGTGCCGAACGCGCAAGCCTGTCAACAATGCCACGCGACTGCTAATGCTGGCGGCAACGCCATCCTGCCTATCGGTCCCAAAGCGCGGAATATGAACAAATCGTATCAATATGAGAGTGGCTTGAAGAATCAGCTGGTCAATCTGGATGAGCTCAAAATCCTGGCAGGCTTTCCTGGCCTGAACAATTCGCCAAAAAATGCTGATTGGAGTGACGCCTCGCAAACTCTGCCTGAGCGGGCTCGCGCCTATCTGGATGTCAACTGCGCCCACTGCCACAGCACCACGGGACAAGCATTGCAAAGCGGCTTGTTCTTAGGCTTCAATGTGGTGAATGACGTCAGCGCATCCGGCAAATGGGGTGTATGTAAAAAGCCTCTGGCCTATGCTGGTCCCGGACTGCCGTATCAATACGATATCCAGCCTGGCAAGCCGGATGAATCCATCTTGGCTTACCGTATCAGCCACACCGATACAGAGGCTGTGATGCCTGTCATCGGACGCCATGTGAATCACACCGAAGGCGACGAGATGATTCGCGCTTGGATTACACAGCTGCCGCAGGCAGCGTGCCAGCCTTAGGATTTTGAAGTCGATACTGGATGAGTCGGGATTCAATGCGATTCCGGCTCTCGCACCAAAATGAATACGCCCCTGCATGGGGGCGTTTTTCATTTATACCAAATAATAAGTACTAGCAATTACCTTCAGCAATACCCCGCCGTACCCTTCCTTTTGTCCTGGATTGCCCTGACATTTTCTTCCTTGTGGATTTAATTGTCCCGTATTCTCCAAAGCTTCATCAGCCTGATACTGAAGTACAAGGCGATTCCGGATATGTGAAAATTGTGCGCGAACGAAGCAGCGTGGGGAGCTGCGCCCAAACCGTGCCAGGTGAGTGCCTGGTTAAAAAAGGTAAATCGTCACAGCAGAAGAATGTCTGCAAAAAAAATCGGGACGCGTCGATTTACGCCTCCCGATGTGTTTGCTACCGTGCGCCAAGAGCAGTTGCCAGGCACCGCACTGCCATACGGCTAAATTATTTTTTACCGCTCTTGGTATCGCCGAAATTGCTGTTATCCAGTACGATTTGCTGTGCTTCCAGCGTACGGATACGGTTTTGCAATCCCCGCAATTCGCCGCGCGCCGCTTGTTGTTTGGTGCTTAGCAGCTGCGCTTGCTGACGCGCCTGATCCTGTTGAACGGTGACGTTTTGTTCTTGCTGCTGTTGTACCACCAGATCGTTTTGCAAGGCGTTCAGACGGGTTTCCTGAGCCGCGATCAGCTGTTCGGTGTAAGTCTTTTCTGCCTCCAGCTTGATACGGCGGATATCTACCTCAGCCAGTTTTTCGGTCTGGCCGACAAAACTTTTGTAGATTTGTTCGGCCTGCGTATCCGACGTGGTTTTTACAACGCGCCAGAAATTCTTTTGCTGGAACAAGGCGACAAAATAAGTACGGCTATCCGACTTGAACAGCAGGCTGGCGCCGTAGTTACCGTTATAGGTGGTACGCAACTCGCTCACGCCCTGGCTCTGCATCAATTGCTGTAATTCGCTGATGGTGCTGTTGGCGCTGGGGCTGCTGGTGGCGCTGGTGGTGTTACCAAGCGCAGGCTTAACGGCGGTGGTCGAGGCTGGTACAGCAGTTGCTGGCGCGGGGCTGGCAGTAGACGATTGCGCCAGAGCGTTGATCGACAAGCCGGCAATGAGCATTCCCAGTCCTAGACCACGGACTGCATTGCGTACATTTACTTTCATCCCCTGATTCCTTCGCTAACATTAATTTTATCGGTATGAGCCACAGCTTGCCGCCAATTTTATCTGCAATCCTGTTGTTGCTGGGCACTGTTTTTATTTAAAACATCATTGTTGTTATTTTATCACCTCGCCCTGCCAATTATTCTGCCTCGCCGATTGCTTCGGTGTCGGCAATCTGGAATTTACGCATTTTTTCCCACAATACCTTGCGGCTGATGCCCAGCGCATGGGCGGTATCCTGACGCCGCCAGCCGTTGGCGTCCAATACGGAGAGAATGCGGCTGCGTTCCGCCAGATCCCATTTTTTTCGCACGGCCGTCAGATCATTGCCTACATTCACCGGCTCCATGGTGCCCAATCTATCGAACACACGATCGATGCGGACCCGGTCCCAGACGCCTAACTGGCGATAGATGATGCCGACCCGTTCGGCCACATTGCGCAGCTCGCGCACGTTACCCGCAAATTTTGCCGCTGCCACCAGTTCCAGCAACCAGTCCGGCGGCTCTGGGATCTGATCGTAAGTCTGCGCCAGCAAGGTGCTGAAAATCGCGATCTTGTCGACTCTGCCGCGCTCTTCCAGATTGGGCACGCGCAATTCGATCACCGCCAGCCGGTAATACAAATCGGCGCGAAACATGTCTTGCTGCACCTGTTCACGCAGATTGCGATTGGTCGCCGCCACCAGCCGGAAATCCAGCTTGACCTCGGTTTGCGAACCGAGCCTGGTGACAGTGCTTTGCTCCAGCACGCGCAGCAACTTGACCTGCTGATACAAAGGCAAATCGCCGATCTCGTCGAGGAACAGAGTACCGCCGTCGGCCTGTTCAAAATAACCTTTGTGCGCCAGCAAGGCGCCAGTAAACGCGCCCTTGGCGTGACCGAAAAACAGCGACTCGAACAAACCGTCCGGAATCGCGCCACAGTTGACGGCGACAAACGGCCCGTGGCGATAACGGCCGTGACGCTGGTGCAACAGCTGCGCGATGCGTTCCTTGCCGACCCCGGTCTCGCCGACGATCAGCACGCTGGATTCGCAATCGGCAAAAGCTTCAGCCTCGGCCACCAGCATCTGCATGCTTTCGGATTGCGCAATCAACGGCTGCGGCTTGTTATCGGCGCCGGTATTTGCGTGCAGCTCGGACGCCAGGCGAAACACCAGCTTGCGCAATTCGGCGCAGGTAAAGTCGAGCATCAGGATATGCGAATACTCGACCGGATACACGCGCGGATTGGCGGTGCGCCCCACTTCTGCCACCCAGATCACCGGCATGCCATGCGCTTTTTGCCAGTCGTCGGCGGAAAACTCTGAGTGCTCGATCACCGTCACCGAGATCACCGCCAGCGAAAGCCGCGAAGACACCTGGTCACGCGTCAACGCCATGCCGTCGGCACGAATCACCTCGATATCGAAACTCGCCAGACATTGCGAAATCCGGTCGGCAATATCCGACTTGCCTTCCCATACGTAGATGTCGAGACTTTCTTGCAAAGGTTTGTTTTGCATGGTCATTTCTTCTCAGTGTCCGTCGCTCAAAGTCGCTCAGGCTTGGCGATTTGGCGTAAACCGCGTTTTTCTATCACAGCAATCTCATCGCATAGCTCAATAAACCAGTTTCACGTTGCCGCAACTAATTGAGGAAAGGTTGAGCGTGCTTAGCCCGATGTTCAGTCCTAGCTGCGACGTCAGCTGATCAAGCAACGCGCCGACGCCAGACAAAACCGGATTTAACAAATTTCCCAGAGCGCCTAACAAAGTAGTCAGCGCCCCACTTAAGAGTCCCAAGGGATCAGCGTCCAGGCCGACCCAAAATTTCTGCGGCTGGATAGTCCCGCCTAATATGTCTTGCAATTTGGAGCCGACAGTCGCGGTATTGGAAGTAGATGGCGGCGGATACAAGGTAACGGCGGGATAAGTGGTACTCGGCGTAACGTTGATGCCGAGATTAAGTACTCCGGTAATCGCGTCAATCCGATTCGACGGGTTCGACGCCATATCGGCAGGGCAGGAAAGCGGCGAACTGGCAAGGGTTTGTCCCTTTGCCACACAGATGCCCGCGGTACTTGTCGTTATCCCGAATGTAGCGCTTTGCGGCGCCCTGCATTGCAAACTGTTGAGTGTAGCTTTGCCTGCCGCAAGATCAACGTAAATCGGGAGTTGCGCCACAGGAGGATATCCGGAAAGTAACGGCAATGCCTGAACATTGATTGCCAGCCGCAATTGGGCTGAAGTTGCCGTTGCGCCGACGCCGCCCACGGCCATCTGCGGCGGCTCGATTAGACTGAGTTGCAACACCACTTGTCCCAATCCCGGGAGATTTAGGTTTATATTTGAACTCACAAGATGATTCTTATTCGCGACCTGCAAGGTGCTGACATTTAACAAATCCAGAATATTGACTTGCGTATCCAGAGCGGCAACACCGTTGGCAGCACTCAGGTCCAAAATATCGCCGATTCTCAACAAGGTGCCGCCCAATGTTCCGGTGGTCAGGCTCCCCAGATCATTGCTTACGCTTGCCACCTGCGTTGGTGACAAGCCACTGGTGGACGCGTTCACCAGTTGCGCCAAGGTTACCTTGGTGTCTGCTACCTGACTGACGCTGCCGACATTCGCATTCAGCTTGCTTAGTACATTCAACAAGGACACTTGGGCTCCCAGCAATCCGCTATACGAGGCTGCCGACAAGCAAATATTGCTGCCTAAAAGACTACTCACCAGAAGCGACGACAACGAACCACTAGAACCGCACAAAGAGAGCAGTCCAGTCCCGAGAGAGAACGCCGCAGTTGGACTACTAGCCGAAGCAATCGCCTGAGCCGTGATGGTGCGCGCGCCCAAGCCAAAAAATGCCGGCACGGTCTGTGTCTCAACCACCTTCACCGCATTCAGGCTCGTTCCCGCAGTGGGGGTAGAGAAATAACTGGGAGCCAAGGCCAGATTGGCAACCGGATCCCAGAGACCGCAAGTTACGGTAATGGCATTTGACAGCGTATTCGGGGCGACAGTCGAGAAACCGTTTGCCTGCGCATTGCCAATCGCGGCCAGCACCGCCTGGTCGGTTGGCGCACATGTGACGGGGTTGCCTGGCGGTGGCGTGGTGCCGAGCTGTTGAGCACCTGCCAGCGCCGCCAGATCAGCAGTTTTTTGCAAATCGCGCCTCATGTAAAACATGTAGCCGATATCCACGGACGACAACAGGACCACGATCACAGACAGAAAAATCGCTGCCATCACAGCCACCGAACCATGTTGCCGTGGCCGTTCATGCCGCCTACCTTGAGCGACACGATGAGACGACAAATTGTTGATGGTTGAAGACATGGAATAAGTTCGGGAATAAGTTCGGGAATAAGTTCGCCTCGGATTCGGCATGTTCGTCGGAAAAATTTCAGTTCTTGTTTATCTTGGTTTCGAAGAATTCAGGCAGAGGATGTCTGAAGCTATCCAGATAGCGCTGCCAGCTGGCATCGGCGGTCACTCCCAGCATTGGCAGGCGCGGCCCGGCGACACGGCCATCTGCTTGTGCCTGCAGCAGAGTGCGGGTGACGTCGCCGACACGTATGCTTTCCTGAGACGTCTCCACGGCAGCATTTTCGAGCGGCGGGGCAGGAGCCGATGCAACAGCAGCCTTTGCTTTCGGTGCCGGGACCGCAGTTGTTGCGGCCGCAGGCTCCGGCATTAACTTGCCCGAGAGCGGCGATACATTCTGCGCCCGCGCCCCTGAAGCGCCGATTGCCGCCAGTAACACAGAAGCAAAAAGCAAGATGTGCGGCCGGAGAATTTCTTGCGCTTTCATTTTCTACCCCTTGAGCAAAAATTTAATTGCATGACACTGATTGAGATTCAGCCGCCATTGCCAAAACGATCCAGCATGGATTGAAACGGCGTCGCCGGCAGCGGCGCCGGATTTGCATTTTTTACCGTTGATGCGGCAGATTGATTCATGGCTGCCTGCCCATCGCTTGTGTTTTTTTGCAAGGCAACGGCAACTGGCTGCCGCTGACCGATTTCAGCTGCCAGGCCATATACTTTCGCGCGGCTCTCCGCCGACAAGGCCGCTTTATCCATTACCGCACGGGCTTTTTCGGCATCGCCGGTAACCAACAAGAGCAGCGCCAGATTGCCTATCATCTTGCGGTTATCCGGCGCCAGTTCAGCGGCTTGCGCCAGCGGCACCCGGGCGGCAGCGACGTCGCCGCTACGCAACAATGCGTAACCAAGATCGCTCAACATCACCGGATTGGTGGGTTCACGCTTCGCAGCTTCCCGCAGCGCCGTCGCGGCAACCTGGTAATCGCCGCTCTGCGCCGCCAACAATCCCAAACCGTGCCAGGCGCTGCTCGCTTCGGACGAATTCAGCAGTTTCCGATAAGCTGCATCCGCTGCCGCAGTCTGCCGCGTTTCGCGCAATGCGTCGGCGCGCAAACGCTGCAACTCAGGCGTGCTGCCATTTTGCTGTTCATAGGCGTCGATATGCGCCAGCGACGCAAAGTACATGCCCTGCTCCTGCATTTGCCGGATCAATCCCAGGTACATGCCTTTGTTGTCTGGCGTCGGCGCCTTATCCTCTGCCTCTTGACGCAGTTGCGCCGCTTCGTTTTGCTGCGCGTATACCTTGGCGGCGTTGCTGGCACAGCCTCCCAGCAAGCCTGTAGCAAATATCATCGAGAGTGGCAGCACCCATCGCCCGAAAACAAGCTGCTGCAGCGCATGCCTTTCGGCATTTGGCGGCTTCTGAAGATCAGTCATATATTCGCTCCCATTTTTGTCAGGGCCCGGATCACCGCCAGAAAACCCACGCCGCCGGTAATCACCAATAGTCCAGGCAGCAAGGTCATGACCATGACTCCGGTCATTTTTACTGTCAATTTCCCGACCTTTTCCTTCATGTCCAGCTTGCGTTGCTCGCGAATCCGCTCACTAAACTGCATAAGCGGCTCTTGCACCGCGCCACCGTGATGTTCCACCTGCACCAGCAGGCGCGCCACCGCGTGCAAATCTTCGTTGTCGAATATGGTGGAAAAACGTCGCATGGATTGCTCCCGGCTGCGCCCCGTGCTGTATTGACGGCCGGCGATAGCCAGCTCTTCTCCGAGCACCTTGAGAACATTACGGAACTCGTTTTCAATCACATGCAGACTCTGGTCAACCGACAATCCCACACCTTGCAACAAACGCAGCAAATCGATAAGCAAGGGCAATTCTTCGGCAGCCTGGCGCCGGCGCTTGAGCGCTACCCTCTGCATCACCCACTTGGGCAGCATATAACCCAAGGCGACGCCGAAAAATATGATCAGCAACAGGGATATCCATCCGCCGCGCTCGAACAGCAGCAAACCACACAACGGCAAGCCAACCGCCAGCACTACGCGCGCCGTAAAAAAAAGCGCTTTTCCCTGCATGTCGTTGACACCGCACTGATCCAGCAGATGCCGGTCTTCTTCAGCTACCAGCTGACGGCCCAATTGGGTATCAAGCCAATTGGCACTGAATGCAGCCAGGCGCTCGCGCCGGCTCGGCAGTTTTGCAACGGCGTTCAAGGCAGCCGCCGGCTTGTCACGAGACGCAATTTTCTGATCAATCGTAGCCAGGTTGCGCTTGAGCCGCCGCGCTCTTGCCAGCAGCGCAACGCCCATCAGCAATAAGGCCGCCGCCATCAGCAGGATCGCCAGGATGATCAGCGTATGTTGTGTTGTATTCACCGTATTTGTTCCGTATTTGTTCCATCCAAGGTCCGGCGCCGGCCATCCAGCTATATCGTTTTCGCCAATCTATACAAGCCGTAGACACCCAACACCTCCAGCATGACCGCGCCGATCATCATTTTTTTACCGATCGGGTCATGCCACATACCGGAAAACATATCGTTGTTAAAAATGATCAGGAACATGCCGATAGCGATCGGCAATACACCCATGATCCAGGCCGACAAACGAATTTCCGCGGATAAGGCGACCATTTCATTTTGCGCATGCTCAAGGTCGCGCATGAATGCGGCCATGCGTTCCAGAACCTGGTCGGAGCGTCCGCCAAAACGTGCCGAAACGCCAATCACGGCAGCCACCAGATCCAGCTCTTTGAAACGAAAAATCGCAGCTTGCTGACGTAGCGCGTGCTCCAGATCAACGCCCGCCTGTACCTGCCGGTTGGCGCGATCCAGGACCACTTTGAGCGGCCCCTCAGTGCCCGTTATGCCGGTCTGGAACGCGGAACCGATGCTATTTCCTATCGTGACCAGGCGCACCAAAGTATCCAGGAATCCTGGCAATTGCCGCACCATGGCGCGCTGCAATTTGGAAGTCCTTAGCCAAAAATAGAAAATCACCAGCATGGTGTACAACACCAGCGTCCCCAGTGCAGATATCCAGCCGCCCAGCACCAACGCCAGCAGGACCAGGGCCATGCCTGGCGCAACCAGCTGGCAATACAGCTTGCCGCTGGGATGCTGTATTCCGGCGCGCAAGAATAACCCGCGCAACGCTTCTATCTGCAGTTGTAATTGCGGCGGCGCTTGACCCGCCTCCTGTGGCTGCCCCTGGCTCTGCTGCATGCCTTGAATCTGCCGGTTCACGAAGGCGGCGCTGACGTCTTGCTGCGTGCGTTGCTGTGCCCGCTGCCACAGCCATAGCGCAGCGCCAGTCAACAATAAGGCCGCAGCAAGCAGCCAGAGAGCGATGTGCATGACTAACGCCTTCCCGGCAAACCGCCTGTGTTGTGCCCGTGGCCGCCGGTATTCGGATTAGCGCCGCTTTGCTGGCCGAGCTGGCGTTGCCGTTGCAATTTGGGTGCGTGCGGGAAGATGCCCAGCGATACCCAGCGGTCCGCTTCTTCGCCGTCCGCGCCGATATAGCTTTCGTGCCGATACAGTTCTTGCATGGTGATGATGTTGTCGCCCATGCCGGTGACTTCGGTAATCGAGACAATCCGGCGGCGGCCGTTGGAAAGCCGGCCGATTTGCACGATGAAATCAAGGGCGCCGGCAATTTGCCGCCTGAGGCTGCTTTCGCTGCCCTGGAAACCGGCGAACCCGGCCAGCATCTCAATCCGGTACAGGCATTCGCGCGGTGTATTGGCGTGAATCGTGCCCATCGATCCGTCATGACCGGTATTCATCGCCTGCAGCATTTCCAGCACCTCGGCGCCGCGCACCTCGCCGACGATAATCCGGTCCGGGCGCATGCGCAGGCTGTTGCGGATCAAGTCGCGGATGCTGACCGCACCGGCGCCGTCGAAACCGCCCAAGCGCGATTCCAGACGCACCACGTGCGGGTGATTGAGCGACAGTTCGGCGGTATCTTCCACTGTCACCACGCGTTCGTTTTCCGGGATGAAAAATGCCAGGGCGTTCAGCAAGGAAGTCTTGCCGGAACTGGTGCCGCCTGAGACCAGGATATTGCAACGGGCCTTGACCGCGTTCTCCAGCAACGCATAGATCTCTTCATTCATGGTGCCCAGATTGAGCAGATCGCTGGGCTTCAGCGGCTCTTTGCGGAATTTGCGGATCGACACCATCGGTCCGTCTACCGACAACGGTTCAATCACCACGTTCAGGCGGCCGCCGTCCGGCAAGCGGGCGTCGACCATGGGATTCGATTCATCCAGACGGCGCCCGAGCGGAGCCAGGATGCGCCTGACGATACGCAGCAGATGGGCGTTATCGGTAAAACGCAGCGTCTCGCGCTGCAAGATGCCGTGGCGCGAAACAAACACGTCGTTATAGCCATTGATCAGAATATCTTCGACCGTCATATCGGCCAGCAGATCTTCCAGCGGCCCCAATCCGGCCAGTTCCTTGGTCAGGGCGTCGGCAATCTGACGCACCTCGGCTTCATTCAAGGGAATCCGCTGCAGGCGGACAAAACCGTCGACATCGAGATTGACGAATTGCTGGATCGCGCTGCGCGACCAGCGGCCGAACTCTGCGCCCAGTTCTTCGATCCGCGTCAATAGATGATCGTAGGCCGCCGTCTTGATATCCTGGAATTCCTGCGTGTTGGAAAACGTTTGGTCGTCATCGGCAAATTCGATCTGGTTACTCACGTTTGTTTCTCCCGTCTTTTATCAGGGGCCGCCTTTTCCTGTCTTCCGCCTGCCTTGCCAGTTTCCTGAACAGGTTCCAAAACAGCGCTGCGCTTCACGCTTACATCGTGCTCAAATCGAGCTGCTCATTTCCGCAATAAAATCTTCGGAAGCCAACGCCCCACTCCCTGCTTGTGCGGCGCCGGCTCTTCATGGCTAAGCAAGCCATCGATCAAGCCGTCGACCGCCCTTACATAAGCATCGTGCGGTGCGACTTCATGCAGCAGCTTGCCGCGATTGGCACTGGCGGTCAGCTTCAACGTGCGCTCGGGCAAAGTGGCAAGCAAGGGTAACTTGAAGCGTTCGGCAATCTGGCTGGCGGCCATGCCGAAGCGATCGTCGTAACGGTTCACTACCAGATGCCGCTTGCCATCGTCAGGGTGACGGCCGTTCAGCTCTTGCAAAGTGCCTGCCAGGGATACCAGCGCGCCGACGCTTTGATCCGTCACCAGCCATACCTGGTCAGCGGCACCGGTCAGATTGGCAATGAATTCATGATTGGTGAAACCGCCCAGGTCGGCGATCAGGATATCGAAATACAAACGCAAGCGATCCAGCAAGGCCAGCGCGTCGTGGTGCGACACGGTACGCATCTCGTTCAAGCTGTGCGGCAGAGAAATCACGGTAACGCCGCCAGGGCTGCGTGGCAGCGCGGTGTGCACCAGCGTTTCGTCAAGACGGCGCAGATTGCGCACGGCTTCGGCGAAATCGAAATTGCCGCTGGCGCTCAGGTATAACTTGCCGTCGCCGGCAGGCAGGCCGAGATCGAGCAGCGCTACCCGGCTATCGCTCGCAGTCGGCTTGCCGCCATGGCCGGCATTGCGTTGTTGAATCATGTCGGCCAGATGCACCGCCAGCGTACTGCTGCCGATACCCGCACGCACTCCGAGCAAAGTCACCAGCTGGCCGCGCCTGACCGGAGCCGCCGCCCGCGCCGCTTTGGCCAGAACCCGCTGCACGACATCGCGTGCTTCATCTTCGGAAGCGCTGACATCGATAAAATCGCTGACGCCGGCGCGCAATGCGGCAATCGTCCCTTCGGGAAACTCTATGGAGCCGACTGCCACCAAGGGCAGGACTGGCAGTGTTTTACTCAATGCGCGCGCCAGTTCAATCGCATGTGCGGTGGTGCCGAGAGAGTCAATCGACAAGACGCCGACTTGATCGTTCACATGCTCGACGCCGGAAAAATCCAGCAATACCAGCAAGGGGTTGAGTTCGATTATGCGCGACACCAGTTCCGCCACCTCGGCTTTTTCCTGTAGCAAGCTGCCCCATTTACCAAGGGCGGCGCCCAGCCATTCCGCTTGCGTGCTGTTACGCGAGCAAAATACGAAACGGCTTAGCGCCGTCAGTTCGTTCAAAGCCTTGTTACGAGCATTCATCATGTAATCCAAAAAAGGTAAGTCGCTTATTTCGAAAATCCCGGCAACTCGTCCCTGCTCGCTCCTCCAAGCAGATAACTTCCCCACGCGGTACTCGCCGTATTGCGGCGCTCCTGGCTGTCGCCTGGCAGCGGCAATGGCACATTCTTGGCTATCGGCTGGACCACGTGTGGCGTGACTATGATTACCAGTTCTTTGTCGGACTGGCTATAACTGAGGTTGCGAAAAAAACTGCCGATGATGGGTAGATCGCCAAGTAATGGAATTTTGTTGACGTTGGATTTGGTGGTGCGTGAAACCAGGCCGCCGATGATGAAGCTTTCCCCATCGCCTAACTCAACCGTGGTGTCGGCACGCCGGGTGGTAATCGCCGGGATGGATATGCCATTGCTGATGATAGCGTTGCTATAGTCGATATCGCTGGCTTCCGGCGCGACTTTCAAGGCAATCCGCCCCTTGGCCAGTATGGTAGGCGACACCGTCAAGCCGATGCCGAAAGGTTTGTAGTCAACCGTGGTGGTGCCAAGGCCGCCGGACTGCGGAATAGGCAATTCGCCGCCAGCCAGGAAACTTGCGCTCTGACCGGAAAGCGCGGTCAATGACGGCTCTGCCAATACACGCGCCATGCCGTTGCCTTCGATCAGGCGCAGGTTACTGCTCAAGCTGTAACTGCCGCGGCTGAACTTGGTCAACAAACCGAATGCTTCCGATGCCGTCGACAGTCCGCCTTTAGAAGCAAGATTGCTGCCTAGATTAAAACTGAAATTGCCACGGTTCACGAGAAGCCCGAAATCAAAGCCGATTTCCTTCAATACTGATTTACTGAACTCGACAATCTTGACATCGATCTGCACAACGCTGCTGCTGTCGATGGTCGAGATGTCGAACACCTTGCCTTTACCTGCCGCGTCGACAGCAGCGGCACTGCTTTTGACGTGCTCCAGCAACGACGGCGACTGTCCGCTCACCACGCTGGTAGCACCGCGAACCTGCACTTGGGCGCCTCCCTTCCCTGCCAACGCTGCTTGCAGGTCGCCCTGCACCGTTACTCTCCAGGTAATGACCGGCGTGCCTTTGGCCCATGCGGTCACGGTAGTGGCGCCTGCCTTTTTCCCCACCAGAATCACACTACCGCTCTTACCGCCTGAACCGCGCACCATCAACACGTCCGCCACTTCCGGATCGGCTACGGCGATGCGTTCCAGCGTGCCTGCAACCGGCAAGCTCTGTTGTTCACGCATACCGAGCGTGATGTCCGTGGTGGCAGCCACGGAATATGCCGGGATTGCGCTTGCACTCAGTAACATCGGCAGAACTAGATCGTGAATTTTCATGAGTTGCGGTCAATCCTGTGTTTGATATAAGCCGGTCATTGAAAAAATCTTTGCGTCAAAAAGCTACCGACTCCCGCTGCGTGCCTCGAATTACCTCTACCGTCCCGGGAGTATTGGCGCCGTGCGCCTGCCCCATCCCTGATTGGGCAGCTACGTTATTGGCAAAAGGCTTGCGGCCCGACGCTGATTTGGCATCCCCAGCTAATCCATTCATCTCCATGCCGGCAAATGCCTGGTTGTCAGCTTGCTTCAATGCTAGTTGCTGATCGCGCGTCAGATCGTTTTTGCCGACGAGTACGACGGCTGGTGAGGGGAACAGCGCCGGATCAGGGATTGTTGCATCGCTGGGATTGCGCAATGCCAGCGTCAACTTGCCGTTCTGGGTTGCCAGCAGCAGCCGATTGACATCGGCTACCGGTGTTGCCAGCACTGCGGTGCGAGCGGCCTGCTGAGATTGCTGCGACGACTGCACCTGCGGACCCGGTTGCGATGTCTGCTGATTCGGCATCACTCCCGTGCTGCCGCCCGCGGTAGCGCTACCGATCACAGCCGCGCCATACGATAGAACTTGCACCCGCGACAGCAGCAAACGCGACTGCGTTTTTTCGATGTCCTGGCCTTGCTTGAGCGTGAAAAACACGTCCACATAATCGCCTGCCTGGACTCGATTGCCGGCGCCGGTAATTTCATCGACAGGAATCGCTATCGCCCGTTCGCCGTCCGCCAGTTTCACTGCCAGGCCGCTCGCCAGACCGCTTTCAGTAATCGGGGTACCGATGCCGATGCTGATCAAGGGAATTTTTCCGACCACCGAACTGGCCTGGCTAAACGCACCGGCGGGATTGATCGGCAAGGTCACCAGACTGATGTCGTCAGTGGCGATTGCCTTGCCCGCCGTCAGTTCATGCGCTGCTACCACCACCTCGTATTGTTTGGAGGTCTTGGCAACGGCTGCCGGCGCTGCGGATATCGTCGGTGGCGGCCGGCTGCCTAGCCACCAGGCTACAAACGCCAAGCCGAGCGCCGCCGCTACCAGTATTGCTGCAACAATTTTTGTCAGGTTATTCATGGCGTGTACCCGATGCCTATCCGAACCGGAAGATTGTTCAAAATGATTTCCATGTCAAATTCAAATCAGCAAAAGGGCGTCAGGCCGCTGGCTCACTGATTCATGAGCAATCAATAACTGACGCACTCAGCAGGCAAAGACGCAAATCCAGCGCGACCAACTTCAATTAATCTGTACCGTTGCCGAGCTTGCCAGCGTGGTGGGTATCGCCACATTCATTAGCGATCCCAGCAACAACGGCACTAGTGGCTTACTGCCATATGGATAGATAACTTTGACCGTAATGCATTGGGCAGTCGTGCCTGCCGGGAAAGCACAGGTTGCCGGTACCGGCAAGGGGCAAGTAGCAATTGGATTACCGCCGGCGTCGCTGCCCAGCCACTTAACGAGTTGTGTCGCAGTATTGCAGGCAATCGTGCCGCGATCCGCAGTGGTGTAGCGCAGCGCGGCGCGCGCACCTTCTTCTGCCGCGAGGGCCAAAGATTGCTGAGCCAGGAAAATCAGGACATAGGTAATGATCCCGTACAACAGTATGAAAAATACCGGGAATACCAATGCGAATTCTATTGCTGCAATACCGCGTTGGGCGTTGTTGCCATCCTCTATGTCGGGACGCGCCGCATATTTGTAGTTGTTATACATCCCTGCTCCCGATCTCTACCGCTGGATACGACCAGTGCATCGCCAACACCTGTCGCTGGCATGCATGTGCAAATATGCTTCACGTAAAACCTGGCGCCATTCCCGCGTTCTGGAGTCCGACCCAGCCTGCCGCCAAAGCCAGATAGGCGGCATAAGGAATACCAATCCGATTACCGCGCTTTTCCAGTACCCACTGAAAAAGCCGCCAGCGTGTCATGCGCGTCGCGACCAATTGCAGATTTGAAGCTATTCCCAGCCGCGACGAATAAAGTACTAGAGCGTGCATAGCGGCAATCAACGAAGCTATCAGAAAAATTGGCAGCAATGCTCCGAAGCCCAGGCAGAAACCAAGCACGGCAAAAAACTTGACATCGCCAGCGGCCATCGCTCTGAGCGCATAGAGCGGCAAAAAAAACGCCAGCCCGCCGGCCAAGCCAAATAACGCCCCCGACCATCCAATACCGTTTAGTCCCTTGCTCTGCAAGAAAAAACACATCAGCTGCAAAGCAATCGCGATCAGCAGAAAATTGTTGGGTACGCGACGGAACAGATAATCAGACAAAAAGATCACGGAGCAAAACAGCAGGAACGATAGCAACGAGAGAAAACTTGTATCCGGCATTTTTTGCTCCGTCCAACTAAATATTGAGAATAGTTGGGCTGCTCACGGCGTCCGATTGATCTCTATTTTTATGTGCCGATTGACGTGCCAAGATTGGTTAATTTCGTACCGATCTTGGTGAATATACCTTCCAAACCGGAGGTGCTATTCCCAGCCACAAGTGTGACGCCAACAACCACCGCCACTGCCACAAGTCCCGCGATCAACCCATACTCGATAGCAGTGACACCATCTTCGTCCCGAAGAAATTTCATTAATTTGACGTTCATTGTGTTCTCCTGAAGAAGCACCATCACGTTAAAGAAGCGGCTCTTTGCGTTGCAATACACTGCAAAACGATTTCACACTTTCCTGAAATAACGCCCCCTGACTTCAGACTACGCGGTATCAGCATAGCCTCGATTAAAAATTACCTCAAGATAAATTTTTCCCTTAAGAAACAGAATATTAGTAGAAAAAATCTAAATCGCTTTTCATAGGCGAACGTAACATTCAGCTTGAAATATTGTTTTATATCGTGAAAAAAACTTAATTCAAAACAAGGAAAAATTGTCCGATGGCGCATTAGAAACCTACTATCGGCACACATTTTTCATAGTTTTTCTCAACATAAAAATGCAGTTTTTCTTTGATGTTTGATCGCATAAGGTGGGGCGTTTATGGCTGCGCATAGCCGCTAGCCTCATCCGGCTGCAGCACGCCGTTAATTTAACGTCCGAAGTTGCGCGGCGGTAGACAGTCGGCCAATTCGCTGCCTATGAAAATTCAAGCACGCGTTAATCCAACTGATACGAATACATCGCGTTTACACGCCATGATCTCGAGCTTGAATTGACCGGAACGTCAGCCACCGGTTTTGCCAGCGACAAATCCAAGGTGTAGTAGCGACTGTCCGAAAAGCGTATGCCCAACGCAACAGAGCCCAGGGTGTCGTGAATTAAAGGACCTGCATTCGAGTACACTCGGGAATGGTCCACCAGAAAATATGGCTGCACCGATTTTAGATAGGTATAACTTAAGGGGAACAGCCGATTGATTTCGGCCGAGACGCCCCAGCCTTTATCACCGGCGACTTCACCGGCCGGATAGCCAAGACCAAACAATTTCCCGCCGAAGCCGATCTGCTCTGAAGTCGGCAAGATATTGCTGCTGTATTGCGTGCTGGCTGCCAGCGCGACGCCAAAGCCCCCTGGCAGCTGATTCGATTGCGCCGCCTGCAGCGTGACTCTGGTAAAGCCCAGATCGACGTTACTGTTCTCGCGTTTGGCGCCGAGCCCGTCCACTCCCTTATACACACCGACACTCAACTGACGCGTCTGCTGCCGTTTGTCCGGCCCTGTCTTGACATCGCTCCAGGCCGCTTCCGCGCTCAATACCCGCACTTGGGAACTGAGTTGGATCGACATCGGCGTGGCCGGCACCGAACGGGTGTACACCTGCTCGTTTTCAACCGCATATGCGCCGCCGGTGACAGTCAGGTTGTGCGTGTTATCGAGGATCACCGGATAGCTGAGGGAGCCGCCGGCGCGCACGGTTTTGGTCTGGTAGCGCGCCTGGAATTGCAGGTTTTCCAATGCCGAATTTTCCGGCTTGGCACGATAGTCGGACCAGTTCAGCCTGGCCAGCATGCCGTCATTGCCGATCGGCTGGACATAATTGATTGCATAATATTTTTCGTCCTGCGGTCCGCTCGGTTGCAGTGTGCTGACGGTCACTTGCTCGCCCAGCGGCGTCAAGCCATTGGCGCTGGCGGTCAGCAGTCCGCGAATGCCAGGTTGCCGGTAATCGGCGCCGACCCCGACCGTGATCGGCCGTCGTTTCACCGTCAGCACCATATCGGCGGCGCCGTCGGTAGTGGTCGGCGGCGCCACGTTAGCGACAATCTTGACTCCTGGCTGCAAACTCAGAATGCCGGCTACCCGCTCAAAAGTAGTCCGGCGTAACGGCCGATCTTGCTGCAACTGTTCGGCCACCCTCTTCAGGCGCTCTTCGCTGCCGCCAGGATTACCTTCAATCCTGACGTTCTTGACGTAGCCCTCGACCACCGTGACCACCACCACGTTATTCTCGAAACTCTGGGCCGGGATGAAGGCAAAGGAGAGCGGATAACCCTGATCCTGGTACATCTGCGTAACCTTGTTGGCGGCGGCCAGCAATTCGGCGACGGTGGTATCGCGGTTAGCCAGCGGCGCGAACTGCGCGGCAATCTGCTCAAACGGCAAGGTTTTAACGCCGGCGATCTGGAAACCCGATGGCGTCAGATGGCTTGCCAATAATTTTTGCAGTGCCGGATCGACCGCCTGGGTCTCGATATTGATAGTCACCGGCGCGCTTGGCGGCGCCTCGGCCTTAGGCAATGTGTCGGCCGGATTGCCTTGCAGCGGACTGCGCGCATCGGCATGGGCCGGTAAAGGATATGACGTCATGAGCCAACCAGCAGCACTGATCATGACCACCGCAGTGCCGCGGCAGCATTTCGATTTGGATAATGGCATGCAGCTACGGCTCTCGTTTGTTATCGACGGCAAAAGCTGTCTATTAATCGGGACCTGAAGTTATTATTAAATTACGGCAATAATTCATGCTGTGCAACTATTTTGTTGCCGCGTGCGTTGTCGCTCCATCTCTGTAATGGCTTGACTGTTTTGCCTGCGCTGTTTTGTTGTCCGCCCAAACAAAAAGGCCCTGGTAACAACCAAGGCCTTTTGCAAACTGCCGCCAGCGCTTATTTTTTTCCTGAACCACCCAGCAAGCCGCCCAGCAATCCAGTCACTGGAGCAGCACCTGAGCCACCGCTAGTTCCTGTGGCAACCGAGGAGGTCAAGCCAGCTACCAGATTGGTCACCGGGGCCAGCAGACCGCTTGCGCCGCCGCTTGTGCCTGGCGTTACTGCGCCACCCACACTACCCAATAAACCAGTCACGGGGGCTAATGGATTACCGGCGCTGCCGCCGGCGCCAGCCACGCCGCTCAAACCACCCAGCAAGCCGGTTACTGGAGCCAAAGGACCGCTACCGCCAGCACTGGCGCCGCCCACTGCGCCAGTCAAGCTGCCTAACAGACCGGTGACCGGAGCCAGAGGGCCGCTGCCGGCGCCGGCAGCCGCGCCGCTAAGGCTGCCGCTCAAGTTGTTCACCACGCCGACCACCGGCGCCAGCGGTCCGGTAACGGCGCCAATCAGCGCATTGTCAGCCGGTTGCACTATACCGCCGGTTTGATTTCCCAATACCGGCTGGCCGCTGCTGCTCACGCCGTCGGTGACCAGGCCGCCCAACAGATTACCGGTATTGCTCACCACCGGCCCGACATTGCTGACGACAGGCACGCCTGAATTAGTCAGACCGTTACCAAGGTTAGCGACGGTATTGCCAGCCACGGCCAGTAACAGATTGGACGGCTGATTCAGCGCAGTCGTATTGCCGACAGTTTGTAACAAGGTTCCGGAGGTGCTGCTCAAAGGCACGATCGCAGTGCTCGCCGCCTGCGTCACTTGCTGTACCGGGCCGGTGGTCAATGCTGTGGCAACTGTCGGCGCCACGGTGCCGCTGATGGCGTCGCCTACGGTACTGAGCAGGCCGCCAACCGGCGTGGTCACCGGCGCCAGGGCGCTAAGCGGGCCGCTGCTGCCGAGGCTGCTCACCGCTTGACCGCTGCTGCTCACGGTAGCGCCGACCTGAGCCACCACCCCGCCGGCGCTACCGGCCGTGATACCCAGCGGATCCTGCGCTGTGCCAATTTGCCCCAGGCCGTTGGTCAGGCCGCCACCCAGCACGGTGACGATGCCGCTGGCATTGTCAATCACGCCCTTCAATGCGGTCTTGCTAGCCGGAGATAATGGCAACTGGCTGACTATCGTGTTGCCAGCACCGTCTATCGCTGTGCCTACGCTCGCTACGATGCCGCCGGTATTCGAAAGTGCGTTGTTGGCTGGGGCCGGCGCTATAGGAGGGGGCGGTGTGTCTGGTGTAGTTGGGGTTGTCGGCGTAGTGCCGTGGCCAGTACTCGTTGCGCTACCGCCGCCGTTCAAATGGCTAAGTAAATCTCCGCCGCCGCTACAGCCGGCAAGCAATGCTGTCAGTAACACGGATGCCGCAAGCAACCCTCTTTGTGTCGATGCTTTCATGATCTATCTCCTTTTTTGATGAATCGGATAAAGCTATGCCTGCTCTCTTTCCGCAAAGAACATGCCAGCCGGAAACGGGCTCACAACAGCAATTTCCGCAGCTCGTCAATTTCCATAAAAAAGAAATAAATATGTTAATAATCAATGACTAACAGCAACTCCCTATGGTAAATCGGGAGAATATCCAGATACGTAACGCCGGGCGTTGATACGTAACATGTAACGTAACGGCGAGGAACACAGCTCGTTCAACAACACGAAAAATATTGCAAAAACAGCTACTTACATGCACTTCCTTGGCGACCAGTGGGGGACTTAACCAAGCGCCTATAATGAGCGCTCTCGATATTGACCTTAAGACCACCAACCATGCCGCAGTCTTTAGAAAATTTACTGGTAGTCGGGATTTCATCCCGTGCGCTATTTGATCTGGAAACCGAAGAGGCGATCTTTCGGCAGCAGGGGCTGGAAGAATATCGGCGCCACCAGTTGCTCAACGAAAATCAGATTCTCAAGCCCGGGGCCGGTTTCGCCTTGGTAAAAGCGTTGCTGAAACTGAACCGCCTGAGTGGCCAGCGTTTCGTAGAAGTAGTCGTGATGTCGCGCAATTCCAGCGAAACCTCGATGCGCATCTTCAACTCGATCAAGCACTACGATCTCGACATCACGCGCGCGGTGCTGTCTGGCGGCGCTTCACTGGCGCCGTATCTGCAAGCCTTCAATGTCAGCCTGTTTTTATCCTTGCATGAGGACGACGTGCAAGCCGCCGTCAATTCCGGCACGGCGGCGGCGCTGCTGTATCAGAAGCCCGAGAACGCTCTGGACGAACTGGAGCAGATTCGTATCGCCTTCGACGGCGACGCCGTGATTTTTTCGGATGAGTCGGAAAAGATATATCAGACCGAGGGGATTGAAGCATTTGAAAAACACGAACGCGAAAATGCCTTGCTGCCGTTGCCGCAAGGTCCGTTTGCGCGGCTGTTGCTGGCCTTGTCCTACATTCAGAATAACTTCAAGAACCCCGACGGGCGCGCAGCCCCTATCCGTACAGCGCTGGTCACGGCGCGTTCATCGCCGGCCCATGAACGCGTGATTCGTACCTTGCGCGCCTGGGATGTGGCGATCGACGAAACCTTCTTCATGGGCGGCATCGTCAAATCCGATGTGCTGGCGGCCTTCAAGCCGCACATGTTTTTTGACGACCATCCCGATCATTGCGATCGCGCTGCCAACAAAGTGCAAACCGGGCGGGTGCCGTGGAAACAGTCGCGTGAATTTGAATAAATCGGTTTGAACGAATCCGCACACCCTCCCGCTGGCCCTGGACTTCAAGCGGTCGGCAAGACATATCCTTTGAACTGTTCGCGTAATTTGTTTTTCAACAGTTTGCCGGTGGCGCCCAGCGGCAAGGCGTCGACAAATGCGACATCGTCAGGGGTCCACCATTTGGCGATCTTGCCTTCAAAAAATTTCAGCAGTTGCTCGCGACTCACCTCCGTGCCTGGCTTGCGGACTACCACCAGCAACGGCCGCTCGTCCCACTTCGGATGAAAAATCCCGATACAGGCGGCCATTTGCACTGCCGGATGGGCCATCGCGATATTTTCCAGAGCTATGCTGCTGATCCACTCACCGCCGGACTTGATCACGTCCTTGCTGCGATCGGTTATCTGCATGTAACCGTCGCCGTCGATGGTGGCCACGTCGCCGGTGGGAAACCAACCGTCCTGCAACACCGCCCCGCCCTCGTTCTTGAAATAGCTATCGATAATCCACGGCCCCTTGACCAGCAGATTGCCGTAAGTTGCGCCATCCCACGGCAACGCATTACCGGCGTCGTCGACAATCTTCATGTCGACGCCATAGATCGCATGCCCCTGCTTTTGCAACAGCAAT
Organism: Collimonas sp.; assembly: GCF_035566375.1. Lineage (GTDB taxonomy): Bacteria > Pseudomonadota > Gammaproteobacteria > Burkholderiales > Burkholderiaceae_D > Collimonas. The sequence goes on along the minus strand of NZ_DATMRK010000039.1, from coordinate 34,912 downwards.
TCCTGCTCCGCTAGCGGCAAGGACAAATGCCTGGTTTGCAAGGTACAAGTGGTGCCCAATGGCGACATTTCCGTCATGCCCCAGGCGTGCACCACCTCGACGTCATAACGATGGCGCAAGCTCTGCATCATCGTCGGCGGACAAGCGGAACCGCCGATGATGGTGCGCTTGAAGCTGGAGAATTTCAGCTTGTTTTGATCCATATACGCCAGCAAACCAAGCCATACGGTCGGCACGCCGGCTGAGAACGTGACTTGCTCCTGCTCGAACAACTCATACAGGGATTTGCCGTCCAGTGCGGGGCCAGGAAACACCATTTTGGCGCCGGTGAGCGGTACCGAGTAAGGCAAGCCCCAGGCGTTGACATGAAACATCGGCACCACCGGCAGCACGGCGTCGCGCCCGGATATGTTCATGCTGTCCGGCATGGTCGACGCCAGGGAATGCAATACGGTCGAGCGATGCGAGTACAGCGCGCCTTTGGGATTGCCGGTGGTGCCCGAGGTATAACACAGGCTGGAAGCAGAATTTTCATCAAACAACGGCCAGTCGTAGTCATCCGGGCTGGCCTCCAGCAATGCTTCATAGCACAACAGATTCGGCAGCTTGCTGTCTTGCGGCATATGCTCGGGGCCGCACATGGCGATGTAGCCTTTGATGCTCTTGGCCAGCGGCGCCACCGCCTCGACCAGCGGCAGGAAGCAGACATCGAACAGCAGGTATTGGTCTTCGGCGTGGTTGGCGATATAGCCGATCAAGTCCGGATGCAAGCGCGGATTGATGGTGTGCAGCACCGCCCCTGAACCGGATACCGCGTAATACGCCTCCATATGCCGATAGCCGTTCCAGGCCAGCGTGGCAACCCGCTCGCCCATCTTGACTCCAAGCCCGGTCAAGACATTTGCGAGCTGGCGTGCGCGTCTGTGGCAATCGCGGTAGGTATAGCGATGCAGGTCGCCTTCAACCCGGCGTGAAACGATTGCATTGCTGCCAAAATGGCGATCGGCATGCTGGATGATGCTGGAGATGAGCAGTGGCTGGCCCATCATCTGTCCCATCAAGGGACTCTTGGCGTACTGTGACATCGCATCTCCTGATTTTGTAATGAATACGTCTTTTTTTATGAAACAGCGTACTCACGATAATCCGGGATGGCATGCGTGTCAAAAACAAAAAGCCCTGTGTTACCGCCGATCATCTGGCGGTAACACAGGGCTTCTATTCTTCCGGCTGCTGATAGCTAGATTTTAGCGCGCCGAAATCGCATCCACCACGCACAACGCAGTCATATTGACGATACGGCGCACGGTTGCCGACGGCGTCAGGATATGCACGGGCTTGGCGCAACCCAGCAAAATGGGTCCAACTGCAACGCCGTTGCCAGAGGTATTCTTGAGCAGGTTGTAAGCGATGTTGGCGGCGTCGATATTAGGCATCACCAGCAGGTTGGCGTCGCCCTTCAAAGTTGAGTCCGGCATCACTTTTCTCAACAACTCGGCATCCAGCGCGGTATCGCCGTGCATTTCACCGTCGACCTCCAGATCCGGCGCGCGCTCCTTGATGATCGCCAGGGCATTCCGCATTTTTTGCGCTGAAGCGCTGTTGCTGGTGCCGAAGTTGGAATGCGACAGCAAGGCTGCCCGTGGCTTGATGCCGAAGCGCAGCATTTCTTCCGCCGCCAGGATGGTGATCTCCGCCAGTTGCTCGGCAGTCGGATCTTCGTTGACATGGGTATCGACCAGCACCAATTGACGATTCGACAGAATCAGCGCATTCATCGCTGCATAGACATTTACGCCTTCGCGTCGGCCCAGCACCTTGTCGATATAGTTCAGATGCAGGTTGGTGGTGCCATAGGTGCCGCAGATCATGCCGTCGGCATGGCCCTTGTGGATCGCCATCGAACCGATCAGGGTATGGCGGCGGCGCATTTCTAGCTTGGCGTACTGCTCGGTCACGCCCTGACGCTTGGTCATCGCCAGGAAAGTTTGCCAGTAATCGCGATAGCGCTCGTCGAAATCCGGATTGATGACTTCAAAATCGACATCGGCTTTCAGACGCAGGCCGAAACGTTCGATACGCTGTTGCAGCACCGCCGGACGGCCGACCAGGATCGGCCGCGCCAGGTTTTCATCGACCACTACCTGCACCGCGCGCAGGACGCGCTCTTCTTCGCCCTCAGCATACACAATCCGCTTCTTCTCGGCCGGCGTCTTCTTGGCGACCTGGAACAGCGGCCGCATGAAAGTACCGCTGCGATAAACGAATTGCTGCAGCTTGTCGATATAGGCTTCCATATCCTGGATCGGACGGCTGGCCACGCCGGACGCCTCGGCGGCCTTGGCGACTGCCGGCGCGATCTTGATCATCAGACGCGGATCGAACGGCTTTGGAATGATGTATTCAGGTCCGAACGACAGGTTGGTGATGCCGTAGGTAGTGGCGACGATGTCCGATTGTTCGGCTTGGGCCAGCTCGGCAATCGCATGCACCACCGCAATTTCCATCTCACGCGTGATGGTGGTAGCGCCGCAATCGAGGGCGCCGCGGAAAATGTAGGGGAAGCACAGGACGTTGTTAACCTGGTTCGGATAGTCCGAACGGCCGGTCGCCATGACGGCGTCGTCACGCACCGCCTTGACTTCTTCCGGCAGGATTTCAGGAGTCGGATTAGCCAGCGCCAGCACCAGCGGCCGTGGTCCCATCGTCTTCACCATGTCTTGCTTGAGCACGCCGCCAGCTGACAGGCCGAGGAAAATATCGGCGCCAGGAATCAGTTCGGCCAGCGTGCGGGCATCGGTTTCGCGCGCGAAGCGCAGCTTGTCCGGATCCATCAGCTCGGTGCGGCCCTTATAGACCACGCCGGCCAGATCGGTCACAAAAATATTTTCAATCGGGAAGCCGAGATCGACGATCAGGTCGAGGCAAGCCAGCGCGGCGGCGCCGGCGCCGGAGACCACCATCTTGCAGTTCTTGATGTCTTTGCCGACTACCTTCAGACCGTTCAGGATCGCGGCGCCGACGATGATGGCAGTGCCATGCTGATCGTCATGAAAGACCGGGATCTTCATGCGATCGCGCAGTTTGCGCTCGATCTCAAAACACTCCGGAGCTTTGATGTCTTCCAGGTTGATGCCGCCGAAGGTCGGCTCCAGCGAGGCGATGATGTCGCACAGTTTCTCTGGGTCGTGTTCGTTGATTTCAATATCGAAGACATCGATGCCGGCAAATTTCTTGAACAGCACGCCCTTGCCTTCCATCACCGGCTTCGACGCCAGCGGGCCGATATTGCCCAGTCCAAGAACGGCGGTGCCGTTGGTGATGACGGCGACCAGGTTGCCGCGCGCCGTGTAGCGGAAGGCATTGGCCGGATCGGCCACGATTTCCTCGCATGCAGCAGCGACACCGGGCGAATAAGCCAGCGCCAGATCGCGCTGGTTAGTCAGTAATTTGGTTGGTGTGACGCTGATTTTCCCCGGGGTCGGAAACTCGTGATACTCAAGCGCAGCTTGACGCAATTGTTGGCGAAGCTCTTCTTTTTTATCGATCATCGAATCCATATGCGTCTGTCCCCAAGGCTAACAAGTGAAAGTCTTCGATTTTATCAGACTGCATGCATCCAACTATGCGAATTTCGCATCGTGAATAACGATTTCATACAATTATTTATAAAAACTATTTAATTTAATAAAGTGAAACATAAAAACTATCGATAATATGCCGACGAATATGCCGACAATAGCCCTTACTGTAAAATTAGCCGCCGCACAGCCGCGCAATGCAATTGCGCCGGCTCGCACTCCACATCAGATAGCGCATTCATCATCACCGCCAACCATCCTTCAGGACATTCAATGAAACCCATCATCATCATCGGCGCCGGCATGGCTGCCTATACTCTGGCGCGTGAAGTACGCAAGCTGGACAAGACAGCCGCGTTGCTGATCATTACGGCTGACGATGGCGGTTTCTATTCCAAGCCGATGTTGTCGAACGCCTTCGCGCAAAAAAAACTGGCGGCGCAACTGGTCTCGCAAAGCGCAGTGCAAATGGCTGAACAGATAGGCGCCAATATCATGACCCAAACCCGGGTCAACAGCATCGATACCGCTGGCAAGGTGGTCGACTCCAGCAACGGCGCTTTCGAATACCGGCAGCTGGTGATCGCCGTCGGCGCCCAGCCGATCCGCTTGAACCTGGCCGGCGACGCCGCCGACCGCGTGCTGTCGGTCAACCACATCGACGATTACGCTACCTTCCGCGCCAAGCTGCTGCCCGATCAGCAAGCTTCGGCCCGGGTTGCCATTCTCGGCGCCGGCCTGATCGGCTGCGAATTTGCCGACGATCTCGCTGCGCATGGCCACACGGTGACGCTGATCGACCCCAACCCCTTGCCATTGGCAGCGCTGGCGGCGCCGGCTTTATCGCAAGGTTTGCAAACCGCGCTGAGCGGCCGTGGCATAAGCCTGCAGCTTGGCGCTACTGCCAGCAGCATCGACCATGCCGAGGGCGCGATCAAGATCACCTTATCGAACGACGAAGTGGTGATTGCCGATGTGGTCTTGTCTGCCGTCGGCCTGCGTCCCGATCTGGCTCTGGCGCAAGCAGCGCAATTGGCTACCGGCCGCGGCATCATGGTTGACGCACATGGCCGCACTAGCGCGGCCGACGTGTACGCACTCGGCGATTGCGCCGAGTATCGGGTCGACAGCGAAGGCCGCACCAGCCCGCTGCCATACATCGCGCCGATCCTGACCGCTGCCCGCGCGATTGCCAAGACCTTGAGCGGCGAAGATACCGAGATTGATTTGAAACATTCGCCGGTGATCGTCAAAACCCCTAGCTATCCGCTGGCACTGGTGCCGCCGCCGTTGCATGCCGTGACTGCCGGCCGCTGGGAAACAGAACAGGATGGCGCGACCACTATTTGCCGTTTCTTTGACGCCCAGGGCGTGATGGTGGGTTTTGGGGTAGCGCCGCAAGAAGCGAAAATCAGGCAAGCCTTGATGGCGGCCTTGGGTACTACTGTTTAAATGAATAATGGTTTAGCGGCGCTGCTGATGAGCGCCGCTGAAGCCGTCACTGCGGCGTACCTACAACATCACGCAAACTCGGCAATCAGCTCCACAATTTCCGCACCATAAGTCTCCAGCTTCTTTTCACCGACGCCGCTGACGCCGCGTAAGTCGTCCAGAGAAGCCGGTTGCGCCTTGGCGATTTCACGCATGGTGGCGTCGTGGAAGATGACGTAAGCGGGCACGTTGTGCTTGCGTGCAGTCTCGACCCGCCACCAGCGCAACTTCTCGAAAATCGCCTGTTCCAGCGTCGACAGATCGGTTTCGACATAACCCTTGGGTTTGCTGCCGCTACGTTTCTGCTTAACCGGTTTCTGGTACTGCCGCAACTGCACCGGCTGCTCGCCGCGCAACACCGGCCGCGCCGCATCGGTCAGCTTCAGCGCGCTATAGGCTTCGTGGTCGACCGTGATCAGGCCGAGCGCAATCGATTGCCGCAAGATCGCCCGCCATTCGGCTTCGCTGCGATCGCTGCCGATGCCAAAAGTCGAGAGTTGATCGTGACGCCATTGCTTGATCTTGTCGGAATCCATGCCGCGCAAGACATCCATCACATGCATCGCACCGAAACGCTGGTCAACCCGGTAAATTGTCGACAGCAGTTTTTGCACCACCACTGTCGCATCGAATGACACCGGCGGACTCATGCAGGTATCGCAATTGCCGCAACGCTCGGAACCCTGGCCGAAATAGTCCAGCAAACGCACACGGCGGCAATGCAGGGTTTCGCACAGCCCCAGCATCGCATCCAGCTTGACGCCCAGCACGCGCTTGAAGGTTTCGCCCGCCTCGGACTCATCGATCATGCGCCGCTGCTGCACCACGTCTTGCAAGCCATAAGCCATCCAGGCATTGGCGGGGCCGCCATCACGGCCGGCGCGACCGGTTTCCTGGTAATAGCCCTCTATGCTCTTCGGCAAATCCAGATGCGCGACAAAACGCACATCCGGCTTGTCGATGCCCATGCCGAAAGCGATGGTGGCCACCATCACGATGCCGTCCTCGCGCAGGAAGCGGCCTTGATTCTTGGTCCGTTGCGCGTAATCCATGCCGGCGTGATAGGGCAAGGCTTGAATCCCTTGCTGCCCCAGGAATTCAGCGGTTTCCTCGACCTTCTTGCGCGACAGGCAATACACGATGCCGGCGTCGCCGACATGCTCGCTTTGAATGAAATCGAGCAGTTGCTTGCGGCCGTTGGCTTTTTCAACAATCTGATAGCGGATATTGGGGCGGTCGAAGGAGGAAACGAAGCGCGCGCCCTGCTCCAGTTGCAAGCGCAACGCAATTTCCTCGCGGGTCTGCTGATCGGCGGTGGCCGTCAGCGCAATCCGCGGCACTTGCGGAAAACGCTCGTGCAAGATCGATAGCTTGATGTATTCCGGCCGGAAATCATGCCCCCATTGCGATACGCAATGCGCTTCATCAATCGCGAACAAAGCGATCTTCGACGATTCCAGCAACTCCAGGCAACGCGGCGTCAGCAAACGCTCCGGCGCCACATACACCAGATCGAGATCGCCGTTGCGTACGCGGCGTTCAATCTGGGAAGCCTCTTCATAAGTTTGCGTCGAATTCAAGAAGGCCGCGCGCACCCCGACTTCGGCCAGCGCGTCGACCTGATCCTGCATCAGCGCGATCAACGGCGACACCACCACGCCGACGCCGTCTCGCAACAATGCCGGGATCTGGTAACACAGCGACTTGCCGCCGCCGGTCGGCATCAGCACCAGCGCATCGCCGCCGTTGGCTACATGGCTGACAATCTCAGCCTGTTGGCCACGAAAAGATGGATAACCGAATACCGTTTGCAGTATATGCAGTGCTTGCGGATCGGAACTTGCGGCGGCTGAATGTGGCATTAAATAAACTTGGTCCGACGTTGATTAATTAAGAAAACCGTTGTGCACGGCGACCAGAAGGAAAATCCCGAGGGCAATCCGATACACGATGAATGGCCAGGTCGAGAATTTCTCCAGGAATTTCATCAAACCCCAGATCGCGCCAAAAGCCGAAATGCTGGCAACCACCAGACCGAAAATCAACAACATCCAGGTCTCCAGCGGCATGTGCAAATGGAACAGCACCAGCAGCTCTTTCAAGCCGGCCAAAGCGATCGCCGGCAGACCGAGCAGGAAAGAAAAGCGTGCGGCTTCTTCTCGCTTGAAATTGAGGAACAAGGCGGCAGTCAGGGTCGAACCGGAACGCGAGACACCCGGAATCAACGCCCCCACCTGCGCCAGGCCGACGATCAAGGCGTCGCGCAGGCGCATCTCGCCGACAGTGCGGCGATGGCGGCAACTCAGCTCGGCAATTGCCAGCAGCACACCCATGGCAATACAAGCGTAACCAATCACGCTCAGGCTGCGCAGCGGCGAGCCGCAGGCGTTCAATACAGGCGCAAGAGCCAGGCCGGCAATGCCGATCGGGATCGTTGCCAGGATGATCGCCACCCCGAGACGGAACGATGGACTGCTGAAATTGCGTTCGCGCACTGCTGCGATGCTGCCGACAGTCACTTCACGCACGTCGCGCCAGAAGTAGCTGACCACCGCGGCCAGCGCCGCCAATTGCATCGCCGCTGAAAATGCCGAACCCGGATCGTGCCAGCCAAGTATCGCGGGAACAATACGCATATGCGCGGTGGAAGAAATCGGCAATAACTCAGAGATGCCCTGAATCACGCCCAGGATCGCGACCTGCACATAGTCTAGCGATGCAAACCCGATATCGGTACCAGCGGAACATACACTTGCCACAGCATTCTCCTGCTCAAAATTGGATAAAACGGTTTTTAAAATAAAAATAACTCTAATAACTCTTCTGCGGGCCGGATGCGTGCTCAGTGAGTCCAGCTCAGTGAGTCCAATCCACCCAGCCGGTATAACCGGTCACGATCACAACCAGTCCAAACACAATCCGATACCACGCAAACACGGTGAAATCATGGCTGCTGATATAACGCAGCAACCAGCGCACGCACAGGAATGCCGAGACAAATGCCGCTACGGTGCCGATCGAAAACAAGGGGATATCGGCCGCCGAAAGCAATGCGCGATCCTTATACAGGGAATAAATTGTGGCGGCAAACAGCGTGGGAATTGCCAGAAAAAATGAGAATTCGGTAGCCGCCTTGCGCGACAGGCCAAACATCATGCCGCCGATAATCGTTGCGCCGGAACGGCTGGTGCCGGGAATCAGCGCAAACGCCTGGGCAATACCTATCTTCAATGCATCCAGCGCACTCATGTCATCCACCGATTCGACCCTGGCGACCCGATTGCCATTATTGTTGCGGCGCTCAACCCAGAGGATGATGAAGCCGCCGATGATCAGTGCAATCGCCACCGGCAAAGGAGCAAACAATTTTTCCTTGATCATCTTGCTGAACAACAGCCCCAGGATCGCCGCCGGCACAAAAGCGATGATCAGATTGACCACCAGCTTGCGCGCCCTGGCGTCGTCAGGCAGGCCGCGCCAGACTGCAGCGATGCGGGCGCGGTACTCCCAGCACACGGCGAAAATCGCGCCGGCCTGGATGGCGATCTCGAACACTTCAGCCTTTTCACGCGTGATGTCGGCGGTAAAATTCAGCAAGCTGCCGGCAAGAATCAAGTGACCTGTCGATGAGATTGGCAGAAATTCGGTGAATCCCTCGACCAGGCCCATGATAAGTACTTTTAACGCGAGAATAATATCCATGTAGTGAGGGAGTAGAAAGAGCAAGGACGGCAAGGAAAGCAAGGAAATCAAGCGCCGGGGCGAATCATACCGCCCTGGCTGTCGTAGTGTTGCGAGTGTTTTCTTAAAACCAAGGGGCTATTTTACCGGTTCAAAGGTAACCACCAGGTTTTCCGGCCTGGTGCCGATTTTGGTCGGCATAAAAGCGACGCCGGCGTAACGCAGGTCTTCCGGCTTGAAGGTATACAGCGGCAGGTTGGTCAGCAATTGACGCGCCAGCAGATTGCCGATCTGCGTAACTTGCGCGGCGTAGGTATCGTCCAGGCCGTTAAGCATCAGGCGATCCAGTTTCGGCTCTTGCAATATCACCGCATTGTGCGGGTTGTCCAGGATCAGCACGCCCGAAATCGCCATCTTGCCGCTCCACGATTTGCCTAGCAACGGCATGGTCACTGTTACATCGGTTGCCATCGACAAGCGATTCTGCTCAGGCGGCAAACTCAGTTGGGCCTGGTTGGCGGTAATCTCGAACAGGCCCAGATAACGCTGGGAAAATGGCAGGCGCTTATCCACCGATTGCTGTAGTTTGGCCAACGGGAATTCGACATCGCGCGGTCCGATCAGGGCCGCGCAGGATGATAACAATAGCGTGTTCAGCAATGCCAATAAGACAAGCACAAGCTTGCCGGGAGTGATTTTTTTTGCATGCATGGGATTTTTCCTTGTTCAGTCAACAGACTGACTCTATATAGCGGTCAATCGTTCCAGCTGCGTCAGGTAATGCATGGCATCCGCTCGAGAACTGCCGCACATATCCGCTGCCGGCTTCAGGCTGGCGCAAACCGCGGGACGATCGGGACTGCCGAAAATCCGGCAAAGATTGGCCTGGTCCAGCTGGACGCAGCGGACACCCGCCGGCTTGCCGTCGGGCATACCAGGGATGGCCGACGAAATTGACGGCGCCGTACAGCAGGCGCCGCAATCCGGACGGCAAGAGATGCTTTGGGCGCTCACGCTCCGCCCTTACTAACTAATGGTTTTTTTGAAAACATGTGCGATGTGTTTTTTACAAGCATGCTGAATCGATAACAATACCGATTTAACCGAAGGCCAGATTCTACTTGCAATCACCGTCCGTACTGCCAAGTTCCGATACACTGACCGACCTTTCTTGACACTCCTTCAGTTGCCGCTTACATTACTGACTCTTAAGTCAGTAATTAAGCAACCCAAATAAGCAAGCCAAGCATTCATGAACTGCCCTTTCAGCTCCAAACCCCGTTGGGCAAGACGCAAAGAAGCACGTCCGCAGGAATTACTGGCGGCCGCGCTGGATGTGTTTGTCGAACGGGGATTTGCCGCCACCCGGCTGGGCGATGTCGCAGCCCTGGCCGGCGTCTCCAAGGGCACGCTGTATCTGTATTTTGAGAACAAGGAAGAATTGTTCAAGGCGGTAGTGCGCGAAAACATGCTGCCGGTACTGGATGAAGCAGAAGACATCATTGACGGCTACAGCGGCTCCAGCGCCGATCTGTTCCGCGAAATCGTCCTGCGCTGGTGGCAGCGTATCGGCGCCACCAAACTGGCCGGCATTACTAAACTGATGATGGCCGAATCGGGCAATTTCCCGGAACTGGCAGCCTTCCATCGCGAAGAAGTCAGCAAACGCGGTGAAGCCATGATTGTGCGCATGCTGCAGCGTGGCGTTGAGCGCGGCGAATTTCGCGCGATCGACGTTGGCCAGACCGCCAATGTGCTGATCGCGCCGGTGATCATGCTGATGATGTGGCAACAACCATTAAACCCCTGCCATGTGGAAGCGGTTGATGCAACCAGCTACCTGGACAGTTTTATCGGCCTTTGCCTGCATGGCTTGCTCAGCCAGCCGCATGCCGGCTCTAAATAGGTTTTTGAGGGTGGCCTTTGATAGAATGAGCCCTTTATTTTCACTACCGAGCCATAACCATGAATATCGAACAAGCCCGCTTCAATATGATCGAACAGCAAATTCGCCCTTGGAACGTGCTGGACCTGGATATATTGGAATTGCTGGCGGTAGTGCGGCGCGAGGAATTCGTCCCCGCCGCCTACAAAAGCCTGGCGTTTTCCGATACCGAAATCCCTCTGCCTGGCGCCAACGGTGAAACCATGCTGACGCCCAAGGTCGAAGCGCGCCTGCTCCAGGAAGCTGCCGTAAAAAAACATGAACAAGTGCTGGAAATCGGCGCCGGCTCCGGCTACATGGCGGCCTTGCTGTGCTACAAGGCAAGGCATGTCACCACGGTTGAAATCGATCCCGAGCTGAAAGCGCTGGCTGAAAAGAATCTGGCTGCCTATGGCATCACCAACGTCGAGGTGGTGCTTGGCAACGGCGCCCAGGGTTGGGATCAAAGCGCCATCAAGACCTACGACGTGATCGTGATTTCCGGTTCGCTGCTGACCCTGCCGGATGCTTTCCTCAAGCAACTCAATGTCGGCGGGCGGATTATCGCCATCCTGGGCGAAGCACCGGTGATGTCGGCACAAATCATTACCCGTACGTCCGACAGCAGCTACAGCACGGCTCATCTGTTTGAAACCGACGTCAAAGTGTTGCGCGAAGCTGCTGTTCATTCCCACTTCAAATTCTAAACAAGCTATGCAACATCTCACAGCCTCAGAACTGGCCGCCTGGATCGCCGATCCGCAACGTCCTAAGCCCTTGTTGCTGGATGTCCGCGAGCCTTGGGAATACGAGACTTGCCACATAGGCGCCGCGCAGCTGATGCCTATGCAAACGGTGCCGGCGCACCTCAACGATCTGGAAGAGGATCAGGCGATCGTCTGCATCTGCCACCACGGCGCGCGCAGCATGCAGGTCGCTGCATTTCTCGAGCGTCACGGCTTTTCCGCGGTCAGCAACCTGACCGGTGGCGTCCATGCCTGGGCTCAGCAGGTCGATCCGGCTATGCCGACCTACTAGACCAGCCAGACCGATCGCCTACTGACCTGCCGCCACCGTTCCGGAGAGTGTAATGCGCAATACCCTGATGGCTTCGCTGATTGGATGTGCATTACTGGCCGCGAATGCGCACGCAGTTGATCTGGTTCAAACGTATCAGGAAGCGCTAGCCAACGATCCGGTGTACACCAGCGCACGTTATGCGCTCAGCGCCAGCAACGAAGCCAGTGTTCAGGGGCGCGCCGCCCTGTTGCCGACGGTCGGCGTCGGCGGCAACTACAGCCGTGCCGGAGAATCCTGGAAAACCATCACCAACAATTACAGCTTGCAGCTTACCCAGCCGCTGTTCCGTCCGGCTTATTGGCAGCAGTACCAGGAAAGCAAATTATCGGTCGCTGCCGGTGAAGTGAGATTTGCGCAGGCCCAGCAGGATTTGATGTTGCGCGTCAGCCAGGCTTACTTTGACACCCTGACGGCGCAGGACGTTCTGACATTTTTACAAGCTCAGAAAAGTGCGATTGCCGAGCAGTTGGCTTCGGCCAAACGTAACTTCGAAGTCGGCACCGCCACCATTACCGATAGCAACGAGGCGCAAGCCAGCTACGATCTGGTGATCGCCCAGGAAATCGCGGCCAGCAATAATCTGGAAGTCGCCCGCAATGTGCTGCAACAGATTATCGGCAAGCCGCCGGCGCCGCTGGCGACATTGCGTCCGGGAGTCCAGCTGAGCGCGCCGCAACCGGCTGCGATTGAAAACTGGGTGAGTAGCGCCGAACAGCAGAATTTCGGTGTGATCGGCCAGGAAATTGCACTGGATAGCGCAAAATACGAAATCAAGAGGAACCGTGCCGGCCATCTGCCGACGGTCGACCTGGTTGCCAGCCGTGCGCATTCCGATGTCAGCGGCAGTCCCATCCCCTTTTTCAACATCTCGCAGATGTCCAATTCTATCGGCGTGCAATGGACTATTCCACTGTATGCAGGCGGCGCGGTCAACAGCGGCGTGCGGCAGGCGGTGGCGTTGGAAGACAAGGCGCGCTCGGATCTTGAGAATGCGCGCAGGACCGCAGCGTTGAATGCACGCCAGGCCTATCTCGGGGTGAGCAGCGGCCTGGCTCAGATCAAGGCTTTCGAGGCTGCGGAAATCTCCAGCCAGTCATCGCTGGAATCCAATCGATTGGGATATCAGGTGGGAGTACGCATCAATATCGATGTGCTGAACGCGCAGCAGCAAGTGTTCTCTACCCGCAGGGATTTGGCCAAAGCACGTTATGACACACTGATGAATAGCTTGAAACTCAAGTCAGCGGTGGGTACCTTGAAAGAAGAGGATCTACAGCAAATCAACGCATTGCTGGTGCCGGCAGCTTACTGATAACTGCGTGATAACTGCGTGATAACTGCACGAGGGAAATTGAGCAGCGCTTAACTACACGCCGTTCATGCTTCACTATTTTTCAGCATGAACGGTGAAGTCTTGAACATGTGAATGCAGTTGTCGACCACTTTCGAGACGTTTTCGACGAGATCAAAACTGTGCGGACTGAAGGTCCAGTTGCTCAAGACGCCGAACAGCAGCCCTTGCACCATGAACGCAGCCAGTATCGGATCCAGTTCACGCGGCAACTGCCCTTTGGCAATCGCAAATCGCAGCAGACGTTCTATATCGGTACGGCCTTGCAAAAAACATTCGTGCTGGCGAATAAAAATAGGATCTTCCGGATCCACCAGTTCGCACTTGTGCAAAACGATTTCAAAAATCTTGCGCGACTCCAAATTCAAGGTCGCTTCCTGTAAAGTAAACAAACATCGGTTGCGAAACTGATTCAAAGGATCATGCGCATTCTCGTCGGCTGTTTTTTCGATCATCGCTTCCATCGGCAAGCGTACCCGTTCGCACATGGCGTCGAATAAATCGCTCTTGTTCTTGAAGTGCCAATAGATAGCGCCGCGCGTTACGTCAGCGGCACTGGCGACGTCGGCCAGCGTGGTGCGCGATACGCCATGCTGATGAAACACCTCCGCTGCCGCGTCAAGGATGCGGCCACGCGTTTCCAGTGCTTCTTCTTTTGTACTTCTAGCCATTTTTAGCCAACCTCCAAACTGTTACGATACTTTACGCATTCGCAGCATATGTATTTAACCAACAAAAACATACATTCATGCATGTATGTATAATAGCAGGATTCCGGCCGCTCCACCCGCCTTCTGGCAAAGCATCCGGTGCAACAAAGCAACAACTTATATATCCTATGTCATTTCCAGAAGCAGAGTTACCTGTCAGATTTGCAGTCTTTCCTCAATTACCGTGCGAGAATTTTATGAATTCAGTTAGCTCTATCAACCGTCTCACGCGTATCACCCTGGCTGTCGCGCTGCTGTCCGCGGTTGCCGCCTGCGGCAAGAAGCCGGATGCTCAAGGTGCGCCTCCTCCGGCCGGCGTTTCATTTGTCACTATCGCGCCAGAACGCCTGGCTCTCACCACGGAATTGCCAGGTCGACTGGAAGCTACCCGTATTGCCCAAGTCGGCGCACGCGCGGCCGGCATTGTACTTAAACGTGATTTCCGCGAAGGCAGCGATGTAAAAGCGGGTCAAACTTTGTATCAGATTGATCCGGCGCCGTTGCGAGCCGCCTACGATAGCGCGCAAGCTACATTGGCCCGAGCCGAAGCAAATCTGACTACCGCAACGCTGAAAGCACAGCGTTATAAACCGCTGGTGGAAGTCAACGCAGTCAGCAAGCAGGAATACGACGACACGGTTGCGGTGCAGAAGCAGGCGGCGGCAGATGTTGCATCGGCCAAGGCCGCACGCCAAACCGCCAGCCTCAACCTCGGTTACGCGACCGTGACCTCGCCAATTTCCGGCCGCATCGGTAAGGCCTTGGTTACCGAGGGCGCACTGGTAGGCCAAGGTGAAGTGACCCCGCTGGCAGTCGTGCAGCAAATCGATCCGATCTACGTCAACCTGACCCAGTCCAGCACTGACATCCTCAAATTGCAGCAGGCAATGAAGAACGGCCAACTGGAAAGCGCCGGCGCAGGCCAGGCCAAAGTCACCTTGGTGACTGAAGATGGCCGTACTTACCCGCAGACCGGCAAGTTGCTGTTTTCCGATCTGACGGTCGACGCTACCACCGGTTCGGTCACCCTGCGCGCCGAGTTTCCTAATCCTGACCGCAGCTTGTTGCCTGGCATGTATGTACGCGCCAAGCTGGAACAGGCTGTCAATGCCTCTGCCCTGACTGTGCCGCAACAAGCAGTCCAGCGCGACCTCAACGGTTCGTCGGTATTTGTTGTCGGCGCCGACAACAAAGTGGCAGTGCGCCCGGTCACGGCTGATGTTGCACAAGGCGACAAATGGATCGTCAGCGACGGCTTGAAAGCCGGCGACAAGGTGATCGTCGAAGGCATGCAAAAGGTCAAGCCAGGTGCTGTAGTCAAGCCGGCGCCGTGGAGTCCGGCTGCAGCCGCCGCGCCTGCCGCAGCCGGCGCCGCCGCTGCTGCATCAGTTGCATCATCTGCTAAATAAGGAGCCTATCAATGGGCAAGTTTTTCATCGATCGCCCCGTATTTGCGTGGGTGTTGGCCATATTCATCCTGCTCGGGGGTGCATTGTCCATCACGCAATTACCAGTGGCCCAGTACCCCTCGATTGCGCCGCCAACGATTGTAGTTAACGCTACCTATCCCGGTGCAACTGCACAAACCCTGGACGATAGCGTTACCAGCCTGATCGAACAGGAAATGAACGGCGCCGACGGTTTGCAATATATCGAGTCGCAAAGCCAGGCCAACGGCTCAGTGGCGATCACCGTCACTTTTACTCCGGAAACCAACGCCGATCTGGCAGCGGTGGATGTACAGAACCGCTTGAAACGGGTTGAGGCGCGGCTGCCTGCGGCAGTCACGCAACAAGGTGTGCAAGTCACCAAGTCGCGTAGCAACTTCCTGATGTTTATCGGCCTGTCTTCGTCTGACGGCAAGCTGGACCCGATTGCACTCGGCGATTATCTGTCGCGCAACGTGGTGAACGAAATCAAACGTGTGCCAGGCGTTGGCCAGGCGCAGTTGTTCGGTACTGAACGGGCGATGCGGATCTGGATTGATCCAGCCAGGCTGGTTGGCCTCAACCTGACGCCAGCCGATGTAACGGCTGCAATCACAGCGCAAAATGCCTTGGTCGCAGGCGGCACCATCGGTGACCTGCCTAGCCCTGGTACGCAGCAGATTTCCGCTACCGTGGTTGTCACCGGCCAGCTGAATACCGTTGAACAGTTCGGCAATATCCAGCTGCGCGCTAATGCGGACGGCTCGGTGGTGCGTCTGCGCGACGTTGCCCGTATCGAAATCGGCGGCCAGTCTTATGCCACCGCCGGCCGGCTCGACGGTAAGCCAACCTCCTTCGTCGGGGTGCAACTGTCGCCAACCGCCAATGCGCTGGGCACCGCCACCGCGGTCCATGCCAAGATGGCTGAGCTGTCCAAATATTTCCCGGCCGGCGTTACTTACACGATCCCTTACGACACCTCGAAATTCGTCAAGATCTCGATCGAAGAAGTGGTCAAGACCTTGGTCGAAGCGATCGTCCTGGTGTTCCTGGTGATGTATCTATTCCTGCAAAACATCCGCTACACCTTGATTCCGACAGTGGTGGTGCCGGTCGCACTGATGGGTACTTTCGCCACCTTGCTGCTGTTTGGCTTCTCGATCAACGTCCTGACCATGTTCGGCATGGTGCTGGCAATCGGTATCCTGATTGACGATGCGATCGTGGTGGTGGAAAACGTCGAACGCATCATGAGCGAAGAAGGTTTGTCGCCACGCGATGCAACCCGCAAGGCGATGGGCCAGATTACCGGCGCGCTGATCGGTATCACCCTGGTGCTGATCGCCGTGTTCATCCCGATGGCTTTCTTCAGCGGCGCGGTGGGCGCGATTTATCGCCAGTTCTCGCTGTCGATGGTGGCTTCCATGGTGTTCTCGGTATTGATGGCGTTTACCCTGACGCCAGCGCTGTGCGCCACCATCTTGAAACCGGTGGAGGCTGGACATCACCATGAGAAAAAAGGCTTCTTCGGCTGGTTCAACCGCAAGTTCAACGCTACCACCAACAGTTATCAAGGCTTTATCGCCAAGATGCTGGGCAAGACCGGCCGCTATCTGCTGATATATGGCGCGATCCTGGTGTGCGTCGGCTTGCTGTATGCGCGCTTGCCGGCATCGTTCCTGCCGGCCGAAGATCAGGGTTACATCGTCACCAACGTACAGTTGCCTTCCGGCGCCAGCACCAACCGCACCCTGGAAGTCATCAAGCAAATCGAAAATTATTACAAGAAATTGCCTGGTGTAGCCAATGTGGTGGCCATTACCGGCTTCAGCTTCTCCGGTAACGGCCAGAATGCAGGCCTGGTATTCACCCCGCTCAAGGATTGGAGCGAACGCGGTCCGGATCAGTCGGCCGACGCGATTGCAGGCAAGGCATTTGGTGTGTTCTCGCAAATCAAGGACGCCATCATCTATCCGCTGAACCCGCCGCCGATTCCTGAACTGGGTAACGCAACGGGCTTTACTTTCCGTCTGCAAGACCGCGCCGGCGTGGGACATGCGGCATTGACCGCAGCACGCAACCAGATGCTGGGCATGGCGTCGCAAAGCAAGATCCTGGCGGGGGTTCGCCCGGAAGGCCTGGAAGATGCGCCGCAGCTGCAACTGGATATCGACCGCGACAAGGCCAACGCCCTGGGCGTCTCGTTCAATGCGATCAACAGCGCGCTGTCGACCGCGCTTGGTTCGTCCTACGTGAATGACTTCCCGAACCAGGGACGTCAGCAACGGGTGATCGTACAGGCCGATGCACCGCAACGGCTGCAACCGGAAGACCTGGCCAGGCTGTATGTCAAGAACACACAAGGAACCATGGTGCCGTTCTCGTCATTCACCAGCTCGCGCTGGACCAACGGACCGGTACAACTGACGCGCTACAACGGCTATCCGGCGATGAAAATCTCCGGTGGCGCCTCGCCTGGCCACAGCACCGGCGAAGCGATGGATGAAATGGAAGCGCTGACTGCCAAACTGCCGCCTGGCTTCGGCTTTGAATGGACCGGCCAGTCGCTGGAAGAAAAGACCTCAGGTTCGCAAGCGCCGATGCTGTATGCATTGTCGCTGCTGGCGGTATTCCTGGTGCTGGCAGCCCTGTATGAAAGCACTTCCATCCCGCTGGCAGTGATGCTGGTGGTGCCGCTCGGGATTCTCGGCGCGCTGCTGGGGGTTACGTTGCGCGGCATGCCTAACGACGTCTACTTCAAGGTCGGGATGATTACCGTGGTTGGTTTGTCGGCGAAGAATGCGATTTTGATTATCGAATTCGCGAAAGACTTGCAAGCGCAAGGCAAGGGCCTGATCGAAGCGACGCTGGAAGCGGTGCATCTGCGGTTCCGTCCGATTCTGATGACCTCGTTCGCGTTCATCCTGGGCGTGCTGCCGCTGGCGATCAAGACCGGCGCTGGCTCAGGCAGCCAGCGTGCGATCGGTACCGGTGTGATGGGCGGCATGATCACAGCGACAGCCTTGGCGGTATTCCTGGTGCCGGTGTTCTTCGTGGTGGTGCGCAGACTCTTCAAGGGCAGCGAACGCCAACGCAAGCTGCATGCGGCCGGTCACAAAATAGATGTGGAGAATCAGCATGTTTAACCTGGCAAATTCGAAGGCAATTACGGCGTTATTACCCAAGCACTTGACCAGCGCCCTGCTGCTGGCAGGGGTCCTGTCGGGTTGCTCCATGGCGCCGACCTATGTACGGCCGGAAGCACCGGTGGCCGGCAGCTACCCGGCTGCCGCCGATGGCCAGGCGCAACTGGATGCAGTGGCGCTCGGCTGGCGCCAGTTTTTCCCGGATCAACGGCTGCAGGCGCTGATTGCCTCGGCGCTTGAAAACAACCGCGATCTGCGCACCGCCGCCTTGAACATCGAGCAGGCGCGCGCGCAATACGACATCACCGCGTCCGATGCGTTGCCGCATTTCAATGGCAACTTCAGCCGTACGCGCGGTCGCACCGCTGCCGATCAATTGGTTCCGGGTCAACCCGCTGTCGGCACGGCCTACCAGGTCGGTTTGAACATGACATCGTTCGAACTGGATTTCTTCGGCCGTGTCCGCAGCTTGAAAGATGCTGCGCTAGCTAGTTACCTGGCGACCGAAGAAGCACGCCAGGCAGCGCAAATCAGTCTGATTTCGCAAGTTGCGCAAGCTTATCTGACCGAACAGTCGCTCGCCGAGCAGCAAAGTCTGGCGCAGCAAACCCTGGATAGCCGGCTGGACAGCTACAAGCTGGACAAGATGCGCTTTGATGTCGGCGCATCGTCGGAGCTCGATCTGCGCAACTCCGAAACGCTAGTGCAATCGGCTCGGGTATCGCTGGCGTCGCTGGTACGCCAGCGCGGCCAGGCGACCAATGCCTTGACGCTGCTGGTCGGCAAGCCGTTGGGCGAGCTGCCGGCGTCGCAATCGCTGTCGGATGAGCAAATCGTCAGCGACATCCCGGCCGGCCTGCCTTCCGATCTGTTGAATCGCCGCCCGGATATTCGTGAAGCGGAACAGCAACTGCGTTCTGCCAACGCCAACATCGGTGCGGCCCGCGCTGCCTTCTTCCCTACCATCTCGCTGACGGCCGGGATCGGCAATGCCAGCACATCGCTGGGCAGCCTGTTCTCGGCAGGCAGCCGCACCTGGTCGTTTGTGCCGCAACTGACGTTGCCGATTTTTGAGGGTGGCCGCAACCGCGCCAATCTGTCGCTGAGTGAAATCCGCAAGAATCTGGCGATTGCCAGCTACGAAAAGACCATACAGAGCGCATTCAGGGAAGTTGCCGATGCATTGGTTGCTCGCAGCACGCTAGAAGAGGAGCTGTCAGCGCAGGATGCGTTCGTCAAAGCGCAGGAACAACGGGTGAAATTGACCGATCTGCGTTACAAGAACGGCATCGCCAGTTCGACCGACCGCTTGAACGCAGAACGTGATTTGTTCTCGGCGCAGCAATCATTGATTCAGACGCGGCAATTGCGCCTGAACAATGCGATCGATCTGTATCGTTCGCTGGGTGGCGGTTTGAATGAAAATACCGTGGCGGCAAAATCGTAGCCTGAGTTTGACTGCGTTTCAATTGCGCAGTGAAATGAAAAAACGCCGCACTTGTGCGGCGTTTTTATTTCAAGAACAAACTGCGAATCAGCTACCAACCCGCGCATTGCCAGCTGGCCGCGAATCACCATGGCGAGCTTTGTACCAAAGTATGCCCAGCCACTCATGCAGCGCATACTCGCTACGGCGCAAGCCCTCGCCCGACGGCAGAAAACTGAGAAAGGTTATCCGGTCCCGGCTAAAAAATATGGTCGGTGCAATCACCACATCCAGACCAGTATGAGCAAACATCATCTGGGCTCGCGGCATCTGCAGGGTATCGGTCACCAGTATGATTTTTTTCACGCCCGCTTGCACCAGAATCCTGGCTGAGAATTTTGCATTCTGTTCCGTATCGTCGGATGCCCCTTCGAGCCATTTTGCCGGTGTCGCAAAATCGTCGCGCAAGCTGTTTGCCATCACTGCTGCTTCGGATACTTTCGAACCCTCAGGCATTCCGCCCGACACCAATATCGGCAACCCGGTCTGGCGCTGTAATTTGGCGCCGTAGCGCAAACGCGCGAAAGTCCAATAGTTTGGAATGTCGTCGTCGCTATATTCAGGCGCATTTTCCAATCTGCCGCCGCCCAATATGACAATCGCCTGTGCACCGTTGGCAGCGCCTGCCGCCAATGGCAGTGCGCGTTGCTCCAGCGGCGTCACCAGCAACAGAGCGCCGGCCTTGCTGCTTAGGACCGCCAGCAACAGAAGCGACGCCAGGCTGACGGCCATGCCGACGCGTGGATAAACACGCCGCAGCAGCATGCCGGCGATGCACAACAAGATCAGATTGGTCGGCAGAAGAAATAGCGTACTGACCAGTTTGGTGACGATAAAAGTTGCATGCATGATCAACAGGATTAGATAAACGGCGCCAACAGCGCCATGGTGCGCGCGGTAGCGCCACGATGCTGTTGCGCGAATTGGCTGGCTTGCTCGCCCATCGTCTGGCGTTGCTGATCGGCCTGCAACAATTGCAGGGCGGTATCCAGCATATTATCGACGTCACTTACCCGTTGCGCCGCACCGGCGGCAATGGCTTGCTCGGTAATGTCTGAAAAATTGAAAGTATGAGGACCGATCAATACCGGCTTGCCGACCGCAAACGCTTCGATCAGGTTTTGTCCGCCCATCGGTAGCAGGCTGCCGCCGATAAACGCCACGTCGCAGGCAGCGTAATAGGCGAACATCTCGCCCATCGAATCGCCGACCAAGATCTTCACTTGCGGCGGCACCGGCTCGCCGCCCAGACGACTACGACGCAACGATGGCAAGCCCTTGGCTGCCGCCAACTCCGCCACTTGATCGAAGCGTTGCGGATGGCGCGGCACGATAATCATCAGCAAATTGGCATATGCCGGAGCCTCGCCACGCTTCGACCAAGCTTCAAGAATCAGTTGTTCTTCGCCATCACGAGTGCTGGCGCAGAGCAGCACCGGGCGCTTACCGATCTGCGCTCGCATTGCAGCGCCGACAGCCAATAAAGCCGCGGCCGGCGTGACATCGAATTTAAGGTTGCCGGTAACCTGCACGTTGCTGCCGCCGAGCTGCTGCAAACGGCCGGCGTCTGCTGCGGTCTGTGCGCCGACACAGGACATGCCGCCGGCGGCCTCGGTCATCAGCGTAGAAAAACGCTTGCCGCGACGCAGCGAACGTTCTGATAGGCGCGCATTGACCAAGGCCACCGGCACCTTGTAGCGTCCGCACTGGACGATCAGGTTCGGCCATACCTCGGTTTCCATCAGCACGCACAGGCGAGGTGAAAAATGACGCAGGAAACGCCCCACCATCCAGCCGGTATCGTAGGGCAGAAAACACTGCAACACGCGCGGCGATTTACCGAACAAGGCTTGCCCGGTGGCGCGGCCAGTGGCGGTCATATGCGTCAACAGGATGGCATGGTCCGGGTAGGCGTCGAGCATGGCTGCGATCAGGGGCTCGGCAGCGCGCGTTTCGCCGACCGAGACCGCATGTACCCACAGGAATTTTCCCGCTGCCAGCGGCGGCGCTAGCGGCGCATAAAAACCAATCCGTTCCAGCACATGCTGCCGGTAACCCGGCTCTTTACTGCCACGGCGCCACAAGCGCAGCAATACCAAGGGCATCGCCAGCCACCATACTGCGGAATACAACAAGCGGATGCGCCAGGCCCGCCCTGCATCAAAACCCGATCCAGCCTTCATTCGGTCAGCGCACGGCCAGTCAGACGCCGTAAAATCGCCAGCGGGCTGGCGTCGGGATCGTATTGCTTGGCGGCCGGCAGATGCAAGGTTTGCTCCATCATGTACTGGCCCGACATGACCGCATGCGGCGTCTGATCAGAAAAGCATACCCATACCGATCCGGCGGCAAATGGCTGCGTCACTTGCGGGCCGTCTTTTTGATAGGCCAGATCAGACTTCATGGCGTCATGCAATTGCAGCATCAGATGGTCGTATTCGCTACGCAGGGACTTAGTGACATGCAAGGCGTTCAAGGCCTGCGCCTGCCAGCGCGAATACGCTTTTACCCTAGGCAGGAAACGTTGCGCGACATCTTCGAATGGTTCACCGACCCGCCATACGCGCGGCACGCCGTCCGGATTGACATTGGCAAACACACGCAAGATGCGTTCGCCGTAATTGGGACGCGAAGGGAAAGCATCGACGTGCATGCGGCGATCATCGGCGCGCCAGGATTGGGACCGGGTTTCCACCTGCATCGGCCGATAGCTGGTCGGCGCCATGCGCAATTCGCTGCGCGTGTCGGCATAAGCAGGCAACAAGGAATAGATCAGTTGCTGTGCTTGCTTACGAAAGCGCCCGATCATGTTTGCCAAAGCAAGCTGGTCAGCCGCATCGCCTAGCGCACCTTTCAATCTGCCATTGGCGTCCAAGCTTATATTGCGGCTCTTGGGATCGCGGATTGCCGGCGTCAGAAAGCGCTTTTCATCGGCGCTAAAGGTAAAGCTGAGATGTGGGAAATACAGGACTTTTCCGGCTTCAAGCGCGGAAATCCAGGCCGAATTCGGCGTGTTTATCTGCCAGTCGGCAATATCGATTTCGAGAATTTGTTGTTCCATGGCCGTATTATGCCGCGTTGCAATGACGGCGTGAACCTCAGCATCAATCGCGATGAATTCAGCCTGAATTGCAGTTGCCAATTAAGCAATTTAAAAAGCATCCTATCGGCAAGGATTCAGAGAGCTCCGATCACACCCGGGCCGCGGCATTTCCCTCTGTTGACAAACAATAATCCATCCTATAATAAATTGGCATGCTTCGACACGATTTGGCATTAATGCACAAAGAGAGGTCTACCCATGGTTCACATGTCAAGACGCCAGTTCCTTAAAACGACTGGCGCTACCCTGGCAGGTTCGAGCCTGGCGCTGATGGGATTTTCTCCGGCGCCGGCGTTGGCGGAAGTGCGCAGTTATAAACTGGCGCGCACTACTGAAACCCGCAACACCTGCCCCTACTGCTCGGTCAGCTGCGGCGTCCTGATGTACAGCCTCGGCGATGGCGCAAAAAACGCCAAGGCCAGCATCATTCATATCGAGGGCGATCCGGATCATCCGGTTAATCGTGGCACGCTTTGCCCTAAAGGCGCGGCGCTGCTGGATTTCATTCACAGCCCCAGCCGTCTCCAGTTCCCCGAATACCGGGCGCCCGGCGCCAAGGAATGGAAACGCATGTCGTGGGAGGATGCGCTAAACCGTATTGCGACCCTGATGAAACAGGATCGGGACGCCAATTTTGTCGAACAGACGCCTGAGGGCCTGACCGTCAACCGCTGGCTGACGACCGGCATGCTGGCAGCATCGGCCAGCAGCAATGAAGTCGGCTACCTGACCCACAAAACCATGCGCAGCCTCGGGCTGCTGGCGTTCGACAACCAGGCGCGTGTCTGACACGGCCCGACGGTGGCAGGTCTTGCCCCGACGTTTGGCCGTGGAGCGATGACGAACCATTGGGTCGACATCAAGAACGCGGACGTGATACTGATCATGGGCGGCAATGCTGCCGAAGCGCATCCCTGCGGCTTCAAGTGGGTGACGGAAGCCAAGGCGCATAACAAGGCAAAGCTGATCGTGGTCGATCCGCGCTTTACACGTTCGGCCTCGGTCGCGGATTTCTACGCACCGATCCGCACCGGCACCGACATCATTTTCCTCGGCGGTGTAATCCGTTACCTGCTGGAAAAGGATCAGATCCAGCATGAGTACGTCAAGAACTACACCGACTTCAGCTTCATCGTGCGCGAGGATTTCACCTTCGACGACGGGATTTTCTCGGGTTACAACGCGGACAAGCGCAACTACAGCAAGACCACCTGGGATTACGAACTGGGCGACGACGGCTTTGTGAAAACCGATCCTACCCTGGCCCATCCGCGTTGCGTCTTCAACCTGATGAAAACGCACTACGAGCGCTATACGCCGGAAATGGTGGAGAGCGTGTGCGGCACACCCAAGGAAAAATTCCTGAAAGTGTGCGAGATGCTGGCGTCCACCGCCTCGCCGACGCGTGCCGGCACCATCCTGTACGCACTCGGCTGGACCCAGCATTCGATCGGCTCGCAAATCATCCGCACCGGCGCCATGGTGCAGCTGCTGCTCGGCAATATCGGTATCGCCGGCGGTGGCATGAATGCGCTGCGCGGCCACTCGAACATCCAGGGCTTGACCGATCTGGGCTTGATGACCAACCTGCTGCCGGGCTACATGACGCTGCCCTCGGAATCCGAACAGGATTATGGCAAATACATTGCCGCGCGCGCTAGCAAGCCGTTGCGCCCGAACCAGCTGAGTTACTGGCAGAACTACGGCAAATTCCATGTCAGCCTGATGAAGTCATGGTGGGGTGACGCCGCCAAGGCAGACAACAACTGGGGCTACGATTACCTGCCCAAGCTGGACAAACCTTACGACATGCTGCAGGTGTTCGAGCTGATGAACCAGGGCAAGGTCAACGGTTACATCGCGCAGGGCTTCAACCCGCTGGCGGCAGCGCCGGACAAGCGAAAAATCGGCGCCAGCCTGGCCAAGCTGAAGTTCCTGGTCATCATGGATCCGCTGGCCACCGAAACCTCCGAGTTCTGGCAGAACCACGGTGAATTCAACAACGTCGATCCGAGCCAGATACAGACCGAGGTGTTCCGCCTGCCGACCAGCTGCTTTGCTGAAGAAGACGGCTCGTTGGTCAATTCCGGCCGCTGGCTGCAATGGCACTGGAAAGGCGCGGAGCCGCCGGGCGAAGCGCGCAGCGATCTGGAAATCATGTCGACGCTGTTCCTGAAGATTCGTAAGATGTACGCCAAGGACGGCGGCAAATATCCCGATCCGATCATCAACCTGGCATGGCCTTACGCCAATCCGGAAAGCCCCACCGCAGACGAACTGGCCAAGGAATACAACGGCCGCGCACTGAGCGACCTGGCCGACCCCAAGGACGCCAGCAAGATCGTGCGCAAGAAAAACGAGCAGGTGGCCGGTTTTGCCGAGTTGCGCGATGACGGCAGCACCGCTTGCGGCTGCTGGATTTTCGCCGGCTGCTGGACCGAAGCCGGCAACCAGATGGCGCGCCGCGACAACTCGGATCCGACCGGCATCGGCCAGACCCTGAACTGGTCATGGGCGTGGCCGGCCAACCGCCGCATCCTGTATAACCGTGCATCGTGCGACCTCAACGGCAAACCGTTCGATGCAAAACGCAAGGTGATCGGCTGGAACGGCCAGAAATGGAGCGGCGTCGATGTGCCCGACTTCAAGCTGGACGAAGCACCAGAGGGCGGCATGGGGCCGTTCATCATGAACCCGGAAGGCGTGGCGCGTTTCTTTGCCCGCGCCGGCATGGCCGAAGGACCGTTCCCGGTGCATTACGAGCCTTTCGAAACGCCGCTCGGCTACAACCCGCTGTTTCCAAAGAATCCGGCGGCAACCAGCAATCCGGGTGCGCGCGTGTTTCCCTACGACCGCGCCATGTTCGGCAAGGCCTACGCCTTCCCGCATGTCGGCACCTCTTATCGGCTCACCGAACATTTCCATTACTGGACCAAGCATGCGCGCCTCAACGCGATTCTCCAACCCGAGCAGTTTGTTGAAATCGGCGAGGATCTGGCGAAGGAAATCGGCGTAGTCGCCGGCCAGCGCGTCCGGGTCAGCTCCAAGCGCGGTTATATCGTCGCCGTGGCCGTGGTGACCAAGCGCCTCAAGAAAATGATGATTGAGGGTAAACCTGTGCACCACGTCGGCATCCCGATCCACTGGGGTTTCAAAGGCCTGGCGAAACCGGGCTACCTGGCCAACACACTAACGCCTGGTGTCGGCGACGGCAATTCGCAAACCCCGGAATTCAAGTCGTTCCTGGTCAAGGTCGAGAAAGCATAGGAGCAGCCATGGCACTGCAATCATTAGATATCAAGCGGGTGTCCGCCACCACCACGCCGCCGCCTGGCGTGCGTGAGCCAGTGACCGGCACCGTTGCCAAGCTGATCGACGTCACCAAATGCATCGGCTGCAAAGCCTGTCAAACCGCCTGCATGGAGTGGAACGACCTGCGCGACGAAGTCGGCGTCAATGTCGGCGTACTGGATAACCCGCCCAACCTGACCGAACATTCGTGGACCGTGATGCGTTTTTCGGAATATGAAAATCCGAACGGCAATCTCGAGTGGCTGATCCGTAAGGACGGCTGCATGCACTGCGCAGACCCGGGTTGCCTCAAGGCCTGCCCTTCGCCCGGCGCAATTGTCCAATACAACAACGGTATCGTCGATTTTCATGAGGAAAACTGCATCGGCTGCGGCTATTGCGTGACCGGCTGCCCGTTCGACGTACCGCGTATTTCCAAGAAGGACAACAAAGCCTACAAATGCACGCTCTGCTCGGATCGCGTCGCGGTGGGCCAGGAACCGGCCTGCGTAAAAACCTGCCCTACCGGCGCCATCGTATTCGGCACCAAGGAAGACATGAAGGCGCACGCAGAAGAGCGTATCGTCGACCTCAAGGAACGCGGTTTCGACAAGGCCGGCCTGTACGATCCGCAAGGCGTCGGCGGCACCCATGTCATGTATGTGCTGCACCATGCCGACCAGCCGTCGCTGTATCATGGTTTGCCGAACAATCCACGCATCAGCCCGCTGGTCGGTTTGTGGAAAGGCGCCGCCAAGCCGCTGGCGCTGGCGGGCATCGCCTTGACTGCGCTGGCGGGATTTTTCCACTACATCAAGGTCGGC
Source organism: Collimonas sp. (assembly GCF_035566375.1). GTDB lineage: Bacteria > Pseudomonadota > Gammaproteobacteria > Burkholderiales > Burkholderiaceae_D > Collimonas. The sequence continues at coordinate 7,817 of NZ_DATMRK010000039.1, read as the reverse complement.
CCGAACCAGGTCTCGGCAGAAGACGAGGCCGCGGAACGGGAAGAGACCGACGTCAAACGGCGCGCTACAGAGCCGGTAACGTCGCCCGATCGCAACACCAACTCGCAGGACCTGCCGCCATGAACCACGCCGAAGCAGACGCAAAGAACGACACTATCGAACGTTACAACGCCAAGGAACGCATCAACCACTGGATCGTTGCCATCACCTTCGTGGTGTTGGCGCTGTCCGGGCTGGCGCTGTTCCACCCGGCCATGTTCTGGCTCAGCTTGGTGCTGGGCGGCGGCACCTGGACACGCATCCTGCATCCGTTCATCGGCCTGCTGATGTTTATCAGTTTTGCGGTGCTGGCGCTGGGTTTCTGGCGCTATAACCTGATCGAAAAAAATGACATTGCCTGGCTAAAGGGGATGCGCGATGTCGTCAACAACCGCGAACAAAACCTGCCGCCGGTGGGCCGCTACAACGGCGGCCAGAAGTTGCTGTTCTGGATGATGATCGCCTGTATGATTGGATTACTGCTATCCGGCATCGTTATCTGGCGCGCCTGGTTTTCCTGGATGTTCCCGATATTCGTGATCCGGGCGGCGGCAGTGCTGCATGCGCTATGCGGTTTCCTGCTTATCGTTGGCATCATCGTGCATATTTATGCCGCCCTCTGGATCAAGGGAACGGTGGGCGCCATGACCCGCGGCACGGTCAGCCGCGCCTGGGCGCGCAAGCATCACCCGGCGTGGTACAGGAAAATGACAGGCGAATGACAGGCGAATGAAGGGGCTACTTTGCAACGCATTCTCGAACCCGGTGAAATCGAAGCACTCGATCACAACGCGATTCCGCGGATTCGCCTGCCAGAGCGCGCCAGCGTATTCATCAATCGCGCGCGACGCCTGAAACAACTCGCGGCAGGCAACGCGATCGGCGCATACCTGAAACTGATGGCGGTGCTGGCAGAGGCGCAACAGCAAGCCTTGAACAAACTTGCCGACGCGCCAAACGACCACGCCCAGGACCAGGCCCGCATCAACCTCGCGCACGCGCATTTGATGCCGCTGATTCTGGCAACAGACCAGGTGCGCAATCCGCACTGGCCTTCTGTGCTGGATCAATTGCTCGAACACATCGCAACAGCCGGCGGCGGCCTCAACCTGCCGGCAGCCGTAACCGAACTGATAGCGCGTATCCAGCAAAGCAGCGCGAATCAGCGTGACAGCCAGGCCGAAGCCATCCTGCGGGGCAATCACGAGATCGTCGATCCAGCCACTGCGCCGATTTACAGCGCGGCCTTGCAGGTGGTGTGCTGCGATCTTGTGACCCGCTTCAGCGAACGCGACGTGCCGCTGCTCGATACGCCCGGCCTGTGCCCCTGCTGCGGTTCGCTGCCGGTGGCCAGCGTGGTACGGATGGATGGACAATCGCAAGGGCATCGTTACTTGCAATGCAGCATGTGCGCCGCCGAATGGCATATGGTGCGCATCAAATGCAGCCATTGCGATTCCACCAAAGGCATTGCTTACCAGGCCATAGAAGGCGGTTCGGCAGCCATCAAGGCAGAGACCTGCGACGAGTGCCATAGCTGGCTGAAAATCTTCTACCAGGAAAAAGATCCCTATGTCGAACCGCTAGCCGATGACCTTGCCAGCGTAACCCTGGACCTGCTGATGGGGGAAACCAGTTACCTGCGCCGGCACTGTAATCCACTGCTCTGGCAATCCATGGAGAATTGAATGGCTGCTGCAATCACGCCGACCGGGACGCCCACTAGCTCGATGGCTGCTGCCAGTGACATTCCCTCAGTTGACCGGGTTCTGAACCTGGAGGAAATCAAGCCTCTACTCGCGCAGTACGGCCGCACTCAGCTGACCGGCGCGCTACGCAAGCATCTGGACCAGCTTAGAGTCGATGCCGTGGCCGGAAAATTGGTACTGGCAGATGTCGATGATTCGCAGCTTGCCGCCATTCTTGACAAGCAACTGGCAGCCGCCAACCGACTGCACTTGCGTGCATTGTTCAACCTTACCGGCACCGTCCTGCACACCAATCTCGGGCGCGCTTTGCTGCCGGATGAAGCGGTGCAGGCGGTAGTCAGTGCGTTGACCACTCCCGCTAATCTCGAATTCGACCTCGACAGCGGCGGTCGCGGCGACCGTGACGAGCTGATCGAGGATGTGCTGTGCGAACTGACCGGCGCCGAAGCCGCGACCGTGGTCAACAACAACGCGGCGGCAGTGTTGCTGATGTTGAATGCGCTGGCGCAGAAAAAGGAAGTCATCGTTTCGCGCGGTGAGCTGGTCGAAATCGGCGGCGCCTTCCGGATTCCCGACATCATGCAGCGGGCCGGCGCAAAACTGGTGGAAGTCGGCAGCACCAACCGTACTCATCCGGCCGATTACGCCAATGCCATCACGGCACGCAGCGCGATGCTGATGAAGGTTCATTGCAGCAATTACGCCATCAGCGGTTTCACCAGCAGCGTCGACGTCGAGACATTGGCGCAGCTGGCGCGGCCGCATGGGCTCCCGGTCACGGTCGATCTCGGTAGCGGCACGCTGCTTGACCTGGCACAGTGGGGTTTGCCGAGCGAGACTACGGTGCGCCAAACCATCGAGCAAGGCGCCGACCTGGTCACCTTCAGCGGCGACAAGCTGCTGGGCGGTCCGCAAGCCGGCCTCATCGTTGGCCGCGCCGACCTGATACGCCGCATCAAGAAAAATCCACTGAAGCGCGCACTGCGTGTCGGCAAGCTCACCCTGGCAGCGCTGGAGCCGGTGCTGCGACTCTATCTGGCGCCGGAATTCCTGAGCGAGCGCCTGACCACATTGCGCCTGCTCACCCGTCATCAGCGCGCCATACGCAGCCAGGCCGAACGCCTGCTACCCATCTTGCAAAGCGTGCTGGGTAGCCACTATACGGTCACGGCTGAGGTCATGTTCAGCCAGATCGGCAGCGGCGCCTTGCCTGTTGACCAGTTGCCCAGCTACGGTCTGGCAGTGCGTACCCGCAGTGCCGCGAATGTCACCAACGCTGCCAATGGCGGCAAACGTCATGGGCGCGCGCTGGACAAACTCGAAAAAGCTCTGCGCCAGTTGCCGCGTCCGGTGATCGGACGCATCGGCAACGACACGCTATGGCTGGATTGCCGCTGCCTGGAGCAACGCGACGAAGCCCTGTTCAGCGCGCAGTTGCGCGCCATAATCCTATGATCGTCGGCACCGCTGGACATATCGATCACGGCAAGACCACGCTCATCAAAGCGCTGACCGGCGTCAATACCGATCGCCTCAAGGAAGAGCAGGAGCGCGGCATTTCGATTGAACTTGGTTATGCCTACACGCCGCTGGAGAATGGCGACGTGCTGGGATTCATCGATGTACCCGGCCATGAGCGCCTGGTGCATACGATGGTGGCGGGCGCCTCCGGCATCGACTTTGCGTTGCTGGTGATCGCCGCCGACGATGGCGTCATGCCACAGACGCGCGAGCATCTGGAGATACTGCAATGGCTGGGGATCAGCGCCGGCGCCGTCGCGCTGACCAAGATCGACCGGGTTGACGCAGCGCGTATCGCTGAAGTCGACGACCAGATCCGGCAATTGCTGGCCTCCTCGACGTTGGCCGGCATACCGGTTTTCCCGGTGGCGGCGCATGTTCCGCAAGATGCCGGAACCGCGGCGCTGCAACGCTATCTGCATGAAGTTGCACAGCGCCATCCAGCGCACCGCGGCGACGGCTGGTTCAGGCTGGCGATTGACCGGGTATTCACGCTGGCGGGACATGGCACCGTGGTCACCGGCACCGTGTTCTCCGGCCGGGTCGAGGTCGGTGACCATGTCGCATTGATGCCGTCCGGCGCCATCGCACGGGTGCGCAGCTTGCATGTGCAAAACCGCCAGGCTGCCAGCGGCCACGCCGGACAACGTTGCGCGCTCAACCTGAGCGGCATCGACAAGGACGCCATCCAGCGCGGCGACTGGGCTGCAGACCCACGTGCGATGACGCCGACGACGCGGCTCGATGCGGAACTGCAGTTGTCGGCCAATGCCGGAGTATTGTTGCGCAACCGCTCACCCTTGCATATGCATCTTGGCAGCTTGCACCAGCTCGCACATGTCACGCTGCTGGAGGGGAATACACTGGCTCCCGGTGGCCGCGCCAGAGTGCAGCTACAGTTTGATGCACCGCTCTGCGCGATTCCCGGCGATCGTTTTATCGTCCGTAACGCCCAGGCCAACATGACGATCGGCGGCGGCCGCATACTCGATCCATTCGCGCCGGCACGCAAGCGCCGCACTCCGGAGCGCAAAATCTGGCTTGATGCATTGGGGCAGATGGCGGACGGTCATGGCGTCACAGCGCTGCTGCAAGCCGCAACGCCAGGCGGATTGCGACTGTCGGCATTGACGCAATTGGCTGGATTGCCAGCGGCCGCATTGCAATTGCCCGATAAGGTGCAATTGATTGCAACCGGTACGCAGGAACAAGACAACTTCGTCATGCTGTCCACCCAATGGCAGTCGCTTCGCGCACGCGCGACAACTGCGCTGAGCGATTTCCATGCCCGCTTTCCGGACGAACAGGGTGTGGACGCCGCAAGGCTGCGGCGCATGACGCTGCCAACGCTGGATGCGGCTTTGTGGCTGGCGGTCATCGACTCTTTGCTCCGCGACGGCGCGATCCTGCGCAGCGGACCATGGTTGCACCTGGCCGGGCATGTGGTGACCTTGTCCGACCGCGAGCAGCTACTGGCGCAGCAGCTGCTGCCTGTGCTGGTCGCGGCACGCTTCGATCCGCCCTGGGTTCGCGAACTGGCGCAAACACTGGCGGCGCCTGAAGAACAGGTACGGCAAGTATTGCGCAAGATGGTGCGGCAAGGTCTGCTATACCAGATTGAGCCTGATCTGTTTTACCACCGTGACTGCGTGCGTGAATTAGCCGAACTGGTTGCCAGCCTGGCGGCCGGACAAACGCGGGAACATGAGGCCACGGCGCCCTCTGGAGCAAGCGGAACAAGCGGAATAAGCGCAGCACGCTGGCGCGATGCTACCGGACTCGGGCGCAAGCGGGCAATTCAGATCCTGGAATTTTTCGACCGGGTGGGCTATACCCGCCGCGTTCGCGACACGCACGTAGTACGCGCCGGTAACGTAGTCTCATTCTGAGACGAAAAACAGGAACGATAGACTGGCACTTTTAAAAAGCACGGCGAACGGTACAATACGGCAGCACCAAGGAAGGCATACGTATCCGGTGATGCGGCCGGGCTTCAAACCCGGTGGGGGGTGCCAGTCACTCCCGGGTAGGTTCGACTCCTGCTGCCTTCCGCCAATCGATTTGCTCTACAGGTTCTTCAATCGCAGAACTTACCTATGGATTCTTCCGAGAGTGAGCCTAAACGGTTGCCTTCAGCAGCTTTAGATGCTGCGATGCGAACGATTTAACGCAGTAGACCATCTCCCTTGCCCAACTTACGTTGTTATAGGTGGCGTCGTCAACACCGACCTTAATCGGTTTGCGCACATTATCCATGTGATAAGTGCCAAAGAAATGATCCCAAAACGAAAACAGGAATCCATAATTTTGTCCCAGTGCTCCAAGGCGATGGAGTAGTGTGTTCTGTGCGCTAGCGGAGAAATGAGAAAATATTCTCCTACTCTTCCCCAGGTAAACTTCAGCTGAGAATGGATCAGTAAAGCATGTAGCTCAATCAAGAACCCAAGGAGCAGGAAGGTGGTGGTCGGGGCGCCAAGAATACCCAACGGTATTGCGAAATACAGAGACGACCACGGGGCGACCAGCACGCTTTCGCGGTGGGCCGGAACGATATTCATCTCTGCCGTCGAGTGATGGTACTTATGAATTTCCCAAAGCACCGGGATCGTGTGCATGAACCGGTGCAGCCAGTAATCGAAAAAACTCTTACCGATTAAAAAGAAAGCAATTTGAACCGCCGGGTTTGCAAGACTGCCAGCGAGGTTGATGTTTAATAAACTCTTGTTAATTAACTGCCCAAACAAGTACCCACCGCCGAGGGTCATGACGTGCCCGATAATCCGAAGCACTCCGGACACATCCAAAATGTAGCTTAACAAGTCTTTTCTGGCCGATCTATCCTGGCTAAGGATGTTTGCAGTCGACGATTTCCGGTAACCCAGTATGACGATTTCGGCAATCAAAATACAGAGTACCGCAGCGAGACTTATCCAAACCTGCGTCTTCGCATTCGCATAAAGCAAATGAAGTCTCTCGGAAACATACTCAACACTAAACATGTTGTGACTGCTAATCTACGAAGGAGGTTGAAACCCAATTTATCGCCTTGATAAAAACCTTCAGCCCCCCCGTGGCGGCGGCACTTTCCGACTCCATAATTAATTACTTAACAGCTGCATCCATTTCTGGAGAAAGTCCCGCCCGGCCGACGGTATCGGTTCGCAAAAACTAGGCGATATTACTTTGACTTAGTCGCCCCTGAAGCACGTCAACCGCAACCGCAACCTCCTCGACCGTCGGCGAACTCCCCTCATTACCCAAATTGATAATTTGGTCCGACCAGTCTCCTTCTGTTTTCCAGCGTGGCGAATCGCAGTACAACTCAATGGTTGGTCGATTAAAGGCGGCGGCGATATGAGTCAGACCGGTATCGACGCCTACCACCAGCGATGCCCGCTGGGCCAGCATCACCGCCTCCATCAAAGGTAATTTAGGCAATACCCGGGCATTGCTCATCTGCGCCGCCAGCTTTTCAGCGGTCTGTTTTTCGGCCGCACTGCCCCATGGCAACAATATGGGCATGCCATTCGCCGCTAACTGTTGCGCAATCCTGATCCAGTTTTCAAATGGCCACTGTTTTTCTGCGCGAGCACTGCCATGGAAAAAGACCGCGTATTGCTGGCAGGGCAACCATGATGGTGACAGCTCGTGAGCCATCTCCGGCATCTGCAAATTGAAATCAACCGGACCATCAACGCTGTAACCCAAAGCGCGCGCGGCAACCTGACGCGCGCGCAAGACCGCAGGCGTGCGCAAGCCAACCGCCACACTCACCGTATGAAAGATCCGCGATAGCGGCTCGTAACCGGAGCCCTCGGTAGCGTTTGCCAGACCGACCCGTTTACCATTCGGTGCCAGACGTGCCATACGCATGACGACGCTGGTTTTCAACAAGCCCTGGGTATCAAAAATAATGTCATAAGCATCCTGCTTAAGCTGGCGACGGAAATGAGAAAATTCATGCCGGGTCACAATCGAGAACAAGTCTTCACGCCATCGTCGCAGTGCGATTGGAATGATCCTGCGCACCTCCGGATTGAGTCGCACCAAACTGGTGTAGCCCTCCTCCACCACCCAGTCGATATTGGCGTCAGGATAATGACGCCGAATATCGGACACCATCGGCATGTTATGCACCACGTCCCCTAGGGACGAAACGCGGACGATAAGGATGTTCAAGCTGATTTCAGTTCAATAGATAGTTAGAAAATAGGATGTATGCGGACTTCGGCGCCCCTCAATACGGCACTGTGCGCCTATTCAGTCGGAACGGTTGGTATTTATTTTCATAAATCCAGCGCGCTAGGCCGGGATTGCATCACAGCCTACCAAACTCAAGGCAATCGTAATGCGATATTGTTCTTGTTTGCGTAGGCCTAGAACGGCAAGCTTGCGTCCGGCTTCGCCGCCAGGATCACGCGCTTGAACTCTGCCTGTATACGCGCCAACGCCGCTTCCGATTCAGCCTCAAAGCGCATCACCACAACCGGCGTTGTATTCGACGAGCGCGCCAGCCCAAATCCATCCGGATATTCGACACGCAAGCCG
>NZ_DATMRK010000038.1:0-11593 GCF_035566375.1 Collimonas sp. | reverse complement strand
GCCGCCAAGGAAACCGTCGACAACCCCTACGGCCTCGACGCCCTGTGGAAAGGCGGCGACTTCGTAGCCCGCGGCACCCTGATCATCCTGGTGCTGATGTCGATGGGCAGCTGGTACATCATCATCACCAAGCTGATCGAGCAAGTGAAACTGATGGGCCAGGCCAAGAATGCACAGAAGACATTCTGGAAAGCCGGCACGGTAGCCGCAGGTGTGGCTGGCCTCAAGCCGAATAGCGCTTACCGCTATATTGCAGAGAACGGTGAAAAATCCACGGTGCATCACGACGGCGCATTGCTGGAACAGATCGACCTCAACACCTGGGTCACCATGTCGATCCAGCGTTCGGTTGAGAAAGTCCAGAGCCGCCTGCAAGACGGCCTGGCGTTCCTGGCAACGGTCGGTTCGACTGCACCGTTCGTCGGTCTGTTCGGTACCGTCTGGGGTATTTACCACGCACTGACAGCGATCGGTATTGCTGGCCAGGCATCGATCGATAAAGTCGCCGGTCCGGTCGGTGAAGCGCTGATCATGACTGCAATCGGTCTGGCAGTGGCGGTGCCTGCTGTGCTGGGTTACAACTGGCTGGTGCGTCGTAACAAGAGCGCGATGGAAGAAATCCGTTCGTTCAGCGCCGACCTGCACTCGGTCCTGTTGAGCGGCGTGATGTCCTCGAGCTCGGCTGGCCAGGTTGCGCATATCAATAAAAAGGTTGGCTGATCATGGCAATGTCACTCGGCTCTCCCGATGGGGATGAAGACGAAGTGATCGGCACGATCAACACGACGCCGCTGGTGGACGTCATGTTGGTTTTGCTGATCATCTTCCTGATCACGATTCCGGTGGTGACGCATACGATTCCAGTGAAGCTGCCGAACGAATTCGACGAACCTTATAAAACCAAGCCAGAGAACATCAACCTGGCGGTGAATAAGCAAGGCGACATGTTCTGGAACGAGCAACTGGTGCCAAACACCACTACCTTGCTGTCGAAGTTGAAAGAAGTGGCAGTGCAGGTACCGCAACCGGAATTGCATATCCGCGGCGATCAGCAAACCAAGTATGAATATATTGGCAAGGTGATCTTGACTGCACAGCGGGCAGGTATAGCGAAGATCGGTTTCATCACTGAACCGCCTGCGCGCAACTGAAGGAGCATCACATGGGTATGAATGTAGGTTCTTCCGGCGGCAACGCCAATGATCCGGAACCGATGATGGAAATGAACATGACGCCGCTGATCGACGTCATGCTGGTGTTGATCATCATGCTGATCATCACGATCCCGATCCAGAATCATGCGATCAAGCTGAACATGCCAACCGGTAATCCGCCACCGCCATTGTCGTTGCCGGTAGTCGATACGGTGGACATCGATCCAACCGGCACGGTGATGTGGAACGGTACGCCAATGGCTAGCCGTGCTGAACTGGAAGATCGTTTGAAGGGCGTGGTTGCCGGCGGCAATATCGATGAAGTGCATCTGCGTCCGAACAAGGCGGTGGAGTACAAGTCGGTGGCGGCGGTGATGGCTTCGGCGCAACGGCTGGGCGTGACCAAGATCGGTATCGTTGGTAACGAGCAGTTCATAGGGCAATAAATAGTATGTTTTTAATCAGAAAACGCCAGCTTGTTGGGCATTTACAGTGGATTTGTACATACCACTTAAAGACCGATTGACAGCGGCTTTCTGTCCTCATACAGTAAATCCAGTTTGTTTCCGCCAATAAAAACAATGCCAACGGCAGATGAAAGCGATGGATGCAACAACATGATTGAATACCTGATCGGTGTCGACGGCGGTGGAACCGGTACCCGTGTACGGGTTGCCCGCAAAGATGGTGCATATGCCGGCGACGCAATATTTGCGTTTGGCCATGGCGGGCCATCCGGCCTCATGCACGGCGTGGAACAAGCCTGGTCGGCTGTGCTGGAAACACTCAACGCCGCATTTTCGAGCGTCGGTGCAGTCCGGCCGGCATTGGAAAAAATGGCTATCGGACTGGGGCTGGCCGGCGTCAACAACAAACAATGGGCCGCCGATTTTGCCGCAAAAAATCCGGGTTTTGGCGACGCCGTGCTGGAAACCGATGCGTTCACCACGCTTGTGGGCGCACATCAGGGCCGCCCCGGCGTCATCATCGCCATCGGTACCGGCAGCGTTGGTGAAGTGCTGACGGCAGACGGCGAGCGGCGCGAAGTCGGCGGCTGGGGCTTTCCCGCCAGCGACGAAGCGGGCGGCGCCTGGCTCGGCATGCGCGCCGTTACACACGTTCAGCAAGTGCTGGATGGACGGGCGCCGGGCAACGATTTTGCGAGCGCGCTGATGCAATTCTGCGAACGCAGCTGCAGCACGCATTTCGATAGCCATCGCGACAGCATGTTCGCCTGGCTGGCAAACGCCAGCCAGACCAAATACGCCCAGCTGGCGCCGATCGTCGTGGCCTACGCCGAACGCGAGCCGGCGGCACAACAGATAATGACGGCTGCGGGCCAGGAAGTGGCTAGAATTGCTGCTGCGCTTGATCCCTCGGGACGATTGCCGATTGCATTGTGCGGCGGCCTCGCCGCACATTTACACGCTTACCTGCCTGCACTGTTGCGGGCACTCGTGGTCAAGCCGCATGCAGATGCGGCAGCGGGCGCCCTGCGGCTGATCGATGAAAGATTAAAAGGGAAAAAAACATGCTAGCCCAGATAGAAAAACTCAAGCCGGACGCCGCCAGCGACACGCCCTTGTACCTGCAACTGGTGAACCGGCTTTCAGAGCAAATCAATAGCGGCGTCTGGCAGCCGGATGAGGCCTTGCCATCGGAACGGATCCTGGCCGACTCGCTGGAAATCTCCCGGGTCACCGCGCGCAAAGCCATCGACGTCTTGTGCGAGCGCGGCATGCTGATCCGCAAGCGCGGCTCCGGCACTTACATCACGCCCAAGCTTGAGCAGCCGCTGTCGCGCCTGACCAACTTCAGCGAAGAGTTGCGGCAGCGCGGTTTCCGCCCTGGTTCGCAATGGCTGTCGCGCGAAACCGGGATCGCGGTTGCCGAGGAAATCCTGGCGCTGGGCTTGTCGCCCAACACGGTGGTATCGCGCCTGAAGCGCTTGCGTACTGCGGACGACGTGGTGATGGCAATCGAAACCACCACCATCCCGGCGCACTACCTGCCGGACCCGAAAGCGGTGACGGATTCCCTGTATGTCCATCTGGAGACACTCGGCGTGGCGCCGGTGCGCGCGTTGCAGCACATCCGCGCCATCAACGCCAGCGCCGACCAGGCCAAGCTGGCGGATATCAAGACTGGCGCGGCGATGCTGCATATCACCCGCGTCGGCTATCTGGAAAACGGCACGGCGATTGAGCTGTCGCATTCGTATTGCCGCAGCGATTACTACGACTTCGTTGCGGAGTTGCGCCGATGATGAGTGAGCGCCAGTCCGATGGCAATTCAGATGGCAACTCAGGTGGCAACTACAAAGGCGAACTCCGAGGTAATGTACTGACCCCGCAAGGCTGGGTTCACGGTACCTTGCATTTCGACGGCCGCATCAGCGCGATCGAAGGTGCGGCGGTCGATCCCGACGACAATCTCGATCCTTACATCCTGCCCGGATTCATCGATTTGCATGTGCACGGCGGCGGCGGCAAAGACATCATGGACGGCGGCGACGCGGTCTACGTTATCTCTGCCATCCACGCCCGGCACGGCACCACCAGCATGCTGGCCACCACCATGACTTCGCCGCTCAGCGATCTGGAGCAAGCGCTGGAAGCTTGCGGCCACGCTTGCCGCCAGCGCCGGGCCGGTACAGCGCGGGTACTCGGAGTGCATCTGGAAGGCCCGTACATCAATCCCGGCAAGCTCGGCGCGCAACCTGATTTTGCGCAGGAAGCGACGCTGCAAAAAGTGGCGCGCCTGAGTGCGCTGGCGCCGGTGAAACTGATTACGGTCGCGCCGGAAATTGCCGGTCATCTTGAGGTGGTCCGCACCCTCAGCGAATCCGGCATGCGGGTGCAGATCGGCCATACCCTGGGCAGTTATGAGGACGGCGTGCAAGCGTTGCAGCATGGCGCTTCCGGGTTTACCCATCTATTCAACGCCATGACCGGATTCCAGGCGCGCGCGCCTGGCATGGTGGGCGCGGCGCTGGCGCATGCACGTTATTCGGAACTGATTCCAGACCTGCTGCATGTGCATCCAGGGGCGATCAAAGCGGCCCTGCGCGCCATCCCTCGCTTGTACTGCGTGACCGACTCGACTGCCGCCACCGGCATGCCTGACGGCGCCTACATGCTAGGGCGCCAGCAGGTACACAAATGCATGGGCGGCGTGCGGCTGGCCGACGGTACGCTGGCCGGCAGCACGCTGACCATGGACCAGGCTTTGCGCAATCTGGTCGGGCTCGGCCTCAGCCTGGAGGATGCTTCGCGCCGGGTTTCGACCTATGCCGCCGATCACCTGGGTTTGCCGGAGCGCGGCCGTCTGGCAAGCGGCTGCTGCGCCGATCTGGTGGTGCTCGACCGGCAACTTAATTTAACCGCGGTTTATGTAGAAGGGGAAAGAATTGATCTCGCAGAAGTTTAGTTCGCAAATGTTGCAGGAAGCGTGTTCCGCAGCCGAATACGTCACGCAACAGCTGCAGCGCGATGGCGAGCGCTACGCAGCGCTTGGCGCCAGCTTGCGCCGCGCCCAGCCAGGCAGCGTGCTGACCGTCGCACGCGGCAGTTCCGATCACGCCGCCAACTATTGCGCCTACCTGATCATGGCGCGCCTGGGCCGCATCGTGGCCTCGCTGCCGATGTCGCTGGTGACGCTGTACAAGTCGCCGTTATTGGCGCGCGATGCATTGGCCATCGCGATTTCGCAATCGGGCCAGAGCCCGGATGTGATCGAACCTATCCGTTATTTCCGCGAAGGCGGCGCGACTACCGTGGCTCTTGTCAACGATACCGCCTCGCCGCTGGCCGCCAGCGCGGAGTGGACGCTGCCGCTGCATGCCGGCCCGGAGTTGAGCGTGGCGGCGACCAAGAGCTTCATCACCAGCCTGACGGCGGCGGCGCGGCTGGTGGCGCACTGGCAGGACGATGCTGAATTCCTGGCCCAGATCCAAGCCTTGCCGGCAGCGTTGCAGCAAGCTTCCGAAACCGACTGGTCGGCCGCTATCGAGGTATTGGCGCCGGCTTCGCGCATCATGGTGGTCGGGCGCGGCACCAGTTTTCCGGTAGCGCTGGAGGCCGCTCTGAAATTCAAGGAAACCTCGGTGCTGCAAGCCGAGGCATTTAGCGGCGCCGAGATCAAACATGGTCCGATGGCTTTGATCAACGAAGGTTATCCCTTGCTGATTTTTGCCACACGCGGGCCGACTCAGGCGGGCCTGGTCAAGCTGGCTGAAGAAATGCGCGGCCGTGGTGCGCGGGTGCTGTTGGCGGCGCCGGCCGATATCGCCCAGCGCGACCTGACCTTGCCGCTGGCGCCGACGCCCGACCTGGATCCGATCGTGGCGATTCAAGCTTTCTATGTGATGGCCGCCAATCTGTCCATCGCCCGCGGGCTTGATCCGGATCGGCCGCGTCATCTGAGCAAAGTGACCAAGACCAATTAATCGATGGACCGATGGAGCAGCGATATGAGCAGCACCGATAGCCAAGCCGCATCCCAAGACAAGCTGAACCAGGCGCGTCGCAGCGCCGGCCAACTGATCATGATCCGCATGCCGGGCACGGTGCTGGATCAGGACACCGCGCAGTTCTTGCGCGACAACCATATCCGCGCAGTCTGCCTGTTCCGCCAGAATATGGTGAACCCTGAACAACTGAGCAAACTGACGGCCGACTTGCGCGCCGTGATGGGACCGAATGCACTGATAGGCATCGATCAGGAAGGTGGTGCAGTGGTGCGCGCCACCTGGCTGCCGACGCCGCCGGCGGCAATGGCGCTGGGCGCGATTGGCGATGTCGCGCTGGCGCGCGCGGTCGGGGCGGCGGTGGCGCGCGGTATTAAAGCGCTGGGCTTCAACTGGAATTTTGCGCCAGTGCTGGATCTCAACAATAATCCCGCCAATCCTGTCATCGGCGAACGTTCTTTCGGCTCCGATCCGCAACGCGCCACCGAACTGGCGCTGGCGTGGATGGAGGGCAGTCTGGAGCAAGGCGTGGCTTGTTGCGTCAAACATTTTCCCGGGCACGGTGATACCCATGTCGATTCCCATCGCGATCTGCCGACGGTGAGCAAATCGCGCGGCGCACTGGATGCGCTGGAGCTGGCGCCGTTCAAGGCGGCACGGCGGGCGCCGGCCATGATGAGCGCGCACATTGTCTATCCGGCGCTGGATCCGGAACATCCGGCGACCTTGTCGCGCAAGATCCTCACTGATCTGTTGCGCACCGAATGGGAATATCGCGGCGTCGTCATTACCGACGGCATGGACATGCACGCGATCGCCGGCCGCTATGGCGTCGGCAAGGCTGCGGTGCAGGCTCTGGCCGCCGGTGCTGACATGGTCATGGCGCTGGGTAATCGCAGCACACAGGAAGAAACCTTGGTGGCGCTGACGATGGCAATTGCTGCCGCCGATGACAGTAGCAAACCCGGCAGCGAGCTTGGCAGTGCCGCGCTGGCGGCTAGACTGGCGCGGCTGGACGGTTTGGCTGCCACCTATCCCTGTGCGGCCGGTGCTTATCTCACCGAGTCTGCCGATGAACGCCTGATGGCGAATGCATGGCGTCGCGCTTTGACCGTAGTTGGAACTCCGCAGCCCTTGGCGGCCGGAACAAAAATTCGTTTGCTGGCTTGCGCCGATGCCGCCGGCGACGGCGTTGCCGAAGCAGGGCTGCCGGCGCAGGCAGTCGCGGCCTTGCTGGCGCGTCGCTACGATGTCGAACTGGTGACTTTCGAGGATGCAGAAAGCCTGGACTGGGCCGCGCTGCCGGACGATGGCAGGACAGTGGTCCTGGCGTCGACCACGCGTTTGCGCTACGGCGAAAAGGCCAGGAAAAGCTGGCGGCCCGATCTTCATCTGGTGTTGTGGAATCCGTTTCAGATATTGGATATCGCAGCGCCGGCGCTGGTCACTTACGGTTTTTCTGCAGCGGCGCTGGAGGCAGTCGCCGACTGGCTGGCAAGAACGCTCGAAGCGCGCGGCAGGATGCCGGTGCCGGTTGCGGCGAACGGCTTGCAATAAACCTCCAACATTATTCACGGTTTCAAAATTCATGACATCGCCACGGCAAAAGTCATCTGGGGTCAGAGTCAACTTTCGCAGTGCTTCATCGCGAAACTTGACTCTGACCCCACATGACGGATTCGGAGAAAGACAGAGTGCACAACGCGGTTTTGTTCTTTTAACGATGAGTCAGTACTCCGTAGCCCGCTAAGTGGGGTCAGAGTGAAGTTTCTGCAAAAGGCGTGCAGAAAGTTCACTCTGACCCCAGTTAGCTGCGTTGGTTAAGCGCACCGAAAAACCAGGCACGGGCATTGTCATGTTTCATGAAACTCTCAATAGAATCCGTTATAACAATCTTACCCACGGTGGCTGCTGACATGCCTAATCAAGATAGACCCGAACACCATCCCGCACTCTGGGTGCCAACGCTGTATTTCGCCGAAGGCCTGCCGTATTTCGTGGTGGCGACCATCGCCGGCCTGATGTACAAGAGCATGGGCATGGCCAACGACCAGATCGCGCTGTGGACCGGGATGCTGGGTTTCGTCTGGGTCTTCAAGCCGCTCTGGAGTCCGTTCCTGGAAGCCGCGCGCAGCAAGAAAGCTATCGTGCTGCTGTTTCAGTTTTTCGGCGGCGCCAGTCTCGGGCTGGTGGCGCTGGCGCTGCATTTGCCGAATTATTTCGCGGTCAGCATTGCCTTGCTGGGATTGGTGGCGATTGCTTCGGCAACCCATGACATCGCCGCCGACGGTCTGTATATCGCCAGCCTTAGTCCGACCCGGCAGGCAACTTACGCCGGCTGGCAGGGCGGGTTTTACAATGTCGCCCGATTTTTTTCGCTGGGCGGGCTGGTGGTGCTGGCTGGATATTTCGAGAAACGCATGGCGGTGGCGCAGGCTTGGAGTCTGATCTTCGGCATGCTGGCGTTGAGCATGCTGCTGCTGGCGATCTACCATTTCTGGGCCTTGCCGGCTGGCCGCAATGCGGCGCGTCCGGCGGGAGGGATGCGGGGTGTCTGGCTCACCCTGCGCGACGTGATCATCGATTTTTTCCAGAAGCCCGGCATCTGGCTGGCCATCGCATTCATCATCCTGTTTCGCGCCGGCGAAGGGCAGATCACTACTATCGGCCCTCTGTTTCTGCGGGCGGGGCGGGCTGAAGGCGGGCTGGGACTGGCGACGGCGGAAGTCGGCGCGGTGTACGGCACCCTGGCCACGGTCGCCTTCATATGCGGTAGTTTGCTGGGCGGTTATTTCACCGCCTGGCGTGGCTTGCGACGCAGTATGTTTTTCCTGATCCTGGCGATGAACCTGCCGAATCTGGCATATTTTTTCCTGAGCACAGCCATGCCGAGCAGCCTTGGTGTCATCGCGGCCGCCCTGAGCCTGGAAATGTTCGGCTATGGTTTCGGTTTCG
The DNA here is from genome assembly GCF_035566375.1 of Collimonas sp. GTDB lineage: Bacteria > Pseudomonadota > Gammaproteobacteria > Burkholderiales > Burkholderiaceae_D > Collimonas. The sequence continues at coordinate 3,016 of NZ_DATMRK010000038.1, read as the reverse complement.
TCGGACTGATCCTGTTCATCATGCAGGAAGTTGCGGTTGGCAAGTATCAGATGGCGCACTATGCGCTGGGTACCGGCATCATGCAGCTGGGCTACGTGCTGTTCAAGATGCTGAGCGGGACGATTCAGGGCGCGCTCGGTTACCAGCACTTTTTCCTGTGGGTGCTGGTTTCCGCGATCCCGGTTTTGCTGTTGTCGCGCATAGTGCCGATCGGCCGTCATGAGCAGGCCGCCGATGCGGCGGCACAGCCGGCTGCGATCTGAAGCGGTGATGAACTATTTTTTTCACGGCTTGTTACTGTCGGTGCTGGCAGCGGCGAATGCTGGGGCCGCTGCCGGTATTTTCTTTGACGACTTTCACTATGCCGATACCGCTGCGCTGATCAATGGCGGCTGGAAGATCCGCGACCAGCAAGGCCATCCGGGCATAGAACATGGACAATGGGGACCAGGCACTATCAGTCTGGTTGACGATCCGAACCTCAACGGCCAGCGCTTGCTGCGTTTGGAGGCGCGCACCGACGGCAAGCCAGAAGGCACCTTCCAGGCGCAGCTCTGCCATCAGCGCAAATATTTCGAAGGCACTTACGCCGCTCGCATACGCTTCACCGATGCACCGATACGAGGCCCTGGCGGCGATCTGGTAGTCGAAACGTTTTATACCGCCAGCCCCTTGAAGCACGATTTCGATCCGCAATACAGCGAACTGGATTGGGAATACCTGCCCAACGGCGGCTGGGGTAATCCGCACAGCAGGTTGTATAGCGTGTCCTGGCAAACGGTGCAGATGGAACCCTGGCAGGCGTTTAACCAGGTGCATGAAGAACCGCGCGCACTGGGCGGCTGGCATACCGTGATGATGCAAGTGGCAGCCGGCAAGATCCGCTATTTCCTGGACGGTGTGCAGCTGGATGAACACGGCGGCCGCAATTATCCGGCGCAGCCGATGGCGATCAATTTCAATTTGTGGTTCTCGCCCAGCGGTGTGCTGCCCGATACCAAAGCGGAGCGGCGCTACCAGCAGGATCTGGCTTGGGTGATACACGTCAAGGACCAGCTGTTGTCGCCGACGCAGGTTGATGCGACGGTGAATAGCTACCGGCGGGCGGGAGTGCACCAGATCGACAGCGTGGCGGCCATGACGCCGCCGTTGCCGTCCAATTGCGATTTTTAACGGTCTTAATCAAGCGAGAGACAGAATGAAACTGATGCGACTATCGATGTTGCTGGCGGCGCTGCTGCCCGGTATGGTTATGGCAGCGCCTGACAAAGCACCTGCCTACAAGGTGGTGGCTTACTACTTACCATCGCAACAGCGCCAATACTCCGCAGCAGATATCGACGCCAGCAAGATGACGCATCTGAATTACGCATTTGCGCTGATCAAGGATGGTGAAGTGGTCGCCGACCAGTCCTCTGGCACAGATCAAAGCGCGCGCGATTTTATTGTGCTGCGCGGATTGAAAAGCCTCAGTCCCAAGCTGAAAACTTTGATCTCGGTAGGCGGCTGGGCCGGCTCCAAAGAATTTTCAGACGTGGCGCTGACGCCGCAATCGCGCAAGAAATTTGCCGACAGCGCCTTGGCCTTCCTGCGCAAAAACGGTTTCGACGGCGTCGACATCGATTGGGAATTCCCGGTAGCCGGCGGTGACGCCGCCAATACCGTGCGGCCGGAAGACAAGCAGAACTACACGCTATTGCTGCAAGCGCTGCGCGAGCGTCTCGACAGCGCGGGAAAGCAGGAACATCGCAGCTATCTACTGACCGCTGCGGTCGGCAATAACCAAGGGTTTTTCCAGAATACCGAAATGGCCAAGGTCGCCGCGATTCTCGATTGGGTCAATATCATGACCTACGATTTCAGCGGATCATGGAGCAAATTTGCCGGGCACGTAGCGCCCTTGTACAACGACCCGGCGCTGGCGCGGCCCGACGCCAACCCCAAATTCAATGTCAGCAGCACGGTCGAGATGGCCTTGCAGGCTGGCGTTCCGGCTGCCAAGCTGGTGCTGGGCATGCCTTTCTACGGCTATAGTTGGCAACAATGCGGCGCACCGCAGCATGGACAGCATCAGGATTGCAACGGCAAAGGCCGCGGCAGCGTCGAACCGGGAGAACTGGATTTCGCCGACATCAGCGGCACGCTGGTCAATCGCAATGGTTTTACCCGTTATTGGAACGAGGCCGCCAAAGTGCCTTATCTGTTCAATCCGGATACAGGAGAATTTGTCAGCTATGACGATGTCGAGTCGCTGGATTACAAAATCAAGTATTTGAAGCAGATGGGATTAGGCGGCGCGATGTTCTGGCAGTTGTCTGCCGATCGCAACGCTGTGCTGCTGGATAAAGTGGCGGCGGAGCTGTTGCAACCCTAGCGCTCGTTTCAGCGCATTCCATGTGAAATTCACGCAAAAAACCTTACTCCAGATGCCAGCCACGCGCATATAAACAGGACTTTACGATCTCGTCGCGCTCGCTGGCATTGATATCGTATTGCGAATACGAGGGCGGCATATACATGCCGGGGTAGGTGGTGCAGTGGGTATCGCCCTTGTCATTTCTGCGGCAGTAGGTATTGCCTGGCGTTTCCATCCCAGGGTTGACCTGGCTCACCACCACAATCGGATAAACCCGCATCGCCTCTTGCTTGCAGGCGAATTCATCGGGATACAGCGCGGTTGCCGGTTTGTTCGGATTAACCCAGGTCGAGGCGCAGCCGGACAGCATGATGGCGGACAATACAGCGATACCTGAATACAGGTTTTTATTCATGGAAATCTTTTTCGGAATAGTCAAAGCGTGTTTGCTTGCTCAATAGTAGCATCCGAATTATTGAGAGTTTCATTATTCATGGCATCGCCACGGCAATAGTCATCTGGGGTCAGATACCGTCTTGAATAGCAAGCCCGTTGGTTAAATAATTTGGATCGAAGGGCTTGCCAGTACGGACCACCCCGTAAATAAGATGCGTCATTTTGTGCATGACGGCCCCGATGACCGCTTTTTTCGCCATGCCG
>NZ_DATMRK010000037.1:0-143299 GCF_035566375.1 Collimonas sp. | reverse complement strand
TTGGTCCTCCCACCCGACTGGCACCCGCTACATTTGGGGACCTGACCGAAGGGAAGGCAACGGCTTTGCGGTCGCCTTTTCTTTGCTTACTTTCTTTTGGCGAAGCAAAAGAAAGTAAGTAGCTGCCGGGCTACCCCCGGCGTGCATCCACGGAGTAGCTAACGTTTTAGTTACGCACCAACCGCCTATCGCATGCAACGGCAAGTACTCCGTGGTCCGTCAATTGGGGTCAGAGTAATTTTCGCAAAAAGCCGCGAAAAAAAACTCTGACCCCAATTGACTAAGAAAGTGAAGAGCTGCCGGGACGCAAAATATAAACCTTCCTTTGACTTAAATCCGTCCAGATACGTTGGGCTTCCTGTCCTGCGCTCCTATACTGTATCCACATACAGCAAAAGAGGAGATCGTAAGAAAGCCGTAGAAATCGCAAGCGGCAACCGTGTTTTACAGGTCTGTGCCGGACCGGCAGGCATGAGAAGAAGCGCGGGCCAGGGATGCGGAAACATCCAAGACCCGCTAACCACAAGTAACTAACCGGGAGTTAAGTATGGCTAAGCGCAATGATACGCGAGACAGCAACACGTCGGCAGTAAACGCAGCACAACGGCTCACAGTATCTTTCTATCAGGACGACAATCCCGAAACACTCTGGATACGCCTGCACGGCAACGGTATCAAACAAACAGGCTTCAGCCCCAATGCCACCGTACGCGTCAGAGTCATGACCGGGTGTTTGATGATTACCAGCGACTAGGGTTTACCGACACCGTCGGCTAACAGAACGCCGCTCGTAACCCAGCGCAGTTGGTGGGACTACGAGCGGCATTTTTAAAGAAAAAGATATACATTCAGTTGTAAGGCCGAATTCGAAACGATTCTTTTGATAGTCTCCAAAATTCTTTGTGCATATTTTCTTTATAAATTGAATACCCACGCATCGCTGACAGCTTTGCCAGCACCAGGTATTGGTCTTGTACTTCTTCAGCGATGAGGCGGCTACTCCGTGGCCCGTTAAGTGGGGTCAGAGTGAAGTTTCTGCAAAGGGCGCGCAGAAAGTTCACTCTGACCACAGTTAGCTGCGTTTGTTAAGCGCAACCGGGCAAGGGCATTGTCATGTTTCATGAAACTCTCAATAGAGGAAAAGCCACCGATGCCAACCATTACCACACTGACGCTGTACCCGATCAAATCCTGCGCCGGCATAGATTTGCCGGCCGCAACCGTCACCGCCACCGGCCTCAGCCATCAGCATGTGCATGATCGCGAATGGATGCTGGTCGACAGCGCCGGGCAATTTTTAACGCAGCGCAGCCATCCGGTCATGGCCTTGATCGTGCCGCTGCTGCAAGCCGATACGATGACGGTGCATGCGCCGGACATGCCGCCGTTGGCAATCCCGACTGCGCCGCTGCAGCCTGGATCGCTACCTGCCGTTGCAGTCCAGATCTGGGACGACACCGTCATCGCGCACGATTGCGGCGATCACGCCGCCGGCTGGTTCACGCGAGTGCTCGGCCAACCCTGCCGGCTGGTACGTTTTGATCCTGAGTGCGAGCGCCTTGCCAGTAAAAAATGGACCAATGAGGCTGCAGTGCCAACCCGCTTTCCAGACGGCTTTCCGATGCTGCTGATATCGCAGGGATCGCTGCACGACCTGAACCAGAAATTGCAGGCGCAAGGCCGCGCCGCGTTGCCGATGAACCGGTTCCGGCCGAATATCGTGATCGATGGGGTGGAAGCTTTTGAGGAAGATTTTGTGGCGACTATCCAGGCCGGACCGGTTTGTCTGCGACCGGTAAAGCCATGCGCCCGCTGCCCGATGCCGTCGATCGACCAGGCCACTGGCGAATTCGGCCCCGATCCGCTGGACATTCTGGCTACTTATCGCGCCAATCCACGCGTCGACGGCGGCATCACTTTCGGCGTCAACGCGATATTGCAGGAGGGAGATGGTGAAATCCTGCGCGTCGGCCAGGAGATCGCGCTTGAGCTGGATTTCTGAACCTTATTTACCCAACTGACCGTCACGCCGCTGCCAGATGGCCAGCGGATTGGCGTCCTGCAACGCGGCGGGCAACAAGTCTTGCGCCAGGTTCTGGTAGGACACCGGCCGCAGGAAGCGGTAGATCGCCGCGCTGCCGACCGAAGTGCTGCGGCTATCCGACGTCGCCGGGAACGGCCCTCCATGCATCATCGCATGCGACACCTCAACTCCGGTGGGGAAGCCATTGGCCAGGATGCGGCCAACTTTGCGCTCCAGCACGGGCAACAGACGGCGCGCCAGAGTCTTGTCACCTTCGTCCCCTTCGTCCATTTGCAGAGTGGCAGTCAGTTGCCCTTCCAGTTGTTCGGTAACTTGCAACAATTCCGTCTCAGTGGCGCAAGCCACCAGCAAGGATACCGGTCCGAATACTTCTGCACTCAACTGCGGATTGGCGAGAAAGGCTGCCGCGCTGGTAGCGAACAAGGCCGGTACCGCCTGGCAGCCCGCCGCAGCTGCGCCCTGCCCTGATTGCCTGACATCGGCCTGCGCCGCCAGCGTCGCTACGCCGCGCTCATAGGCCGCATGGATGCCTGCAGTCAGCATGGCCGCCGCGCTACGCTGCGCCAGCTCCTGGCCAGCCAGTTGCGCAAAGCGTTCAAAGTCAACGCCGGCCAGGCCCAGCACCAGTCCCGGGTTAGTGCAAAACTGACCCGCCCCGAGCGTGACCGAGTCGGCGAAACCCTTGGCGATAGCGTCGCCGCGCGCCGCCAGCGCCGCCGGCAGCAGGTAGACCGGATTGATGCTGCTCATTTCGGCATACACCGGGATCGGCTGCGGCCGTGCGGCAGCCACTTGCATCAGGGCCAGGCCGCCTTGGCGCGAGCCGGTGAAGGCCACCGCCTGTATGTGCCGATTCTGTACCAGCGCGGTCCCCAAAGCATTGCCGATCCCGGTCAGCAGCGAAAATACGCCCTCCGGCAAATTGCAGATTGCAACCGCCTGTTGCACGGCGCGCGCCACCAGTTCCGAGGTGCCAGGATGGGCCGGGTGCGCTTTGACCACCACCGGGCAGCCAGCCGCCAGCGCGGCAGCGGTATCGCCGCCCGCCACCGAAAACGCCAACGGAAAATTGCTGGCGCCGAATACCGCCACCGGACCAATGGCGATATTGCGCAAACGCAGATCGACGCGCGGCTGCGGCAAGCGTTCTGGCAGGGCCGGATCGATGCGGGCATCGTTCCACGATCCTTCGCGCAACACCGCGGCAAACAGGCGCAACTGCCCCGTCGTACGGCCGCGTTCGCCTTCCAGACGGGCGCGCGGCAAGCCGCTTTCCGCCATGGCGCGCAGAATCAGTTCATCGCCGATGTCGAGGATCTGCTGGGCTATAGTTTCCAGAAAACGGGCGCGCGTTTCCTGAGCGGTTTCGCGATAGGTATCGAAGGCGGCTTGTGCCAGGACGCAGGCGCGCTCGACATCTTGCGCTTCCGCGCTATGGAAGTCGGGCCCGATCTGCTTGCCATGCACTGGATCGAAGGCTTGAAATACGGCGCCCTGGCTATTGCTTTGGCTGGCGCCGATGATGGATTGTCCGCTGATTGGCATATTTTCTCGTGACGATGATTTCTTAGTTGTCTATGACCTTGCGCGCAAACAGTTCCAGGTAGTCGATCAGGGCGCTGGCGCCTTTGACCGCTTCCTGCGGATCGCCGTCAGCCACCGAAGCGGCCATCAGCATATGGCATTTGGCGCCTTCGACGATATCGCCCTCATGTTGGAAGGCATACCAGAAACGCCTGCACTTGATGATCAGCGGCGTCACCGCCGCCACTGCCGACGGATTGCGGCAAGCCGCGTGCACCACGTGATCCAGTTCCTGGTCGGCCTGCATGTATGCGCCCAGGTCGTCTTTCTTGGCTGCCGCCACCATGCGCTTGGCGCAAGCCAGCAAATCCTTGCGCTGCTGCGGCGTCGCTTTGCGTGCGGCGCTTTGTGCAATCAGCTGGTCCAGCACGCGCCGGGTTTCTATCAGGGTCAGGTGCTCGGCCGCTTCGATGTCGCTGACGATCAGGCCGCGCCTGGGCATCTGCTCGATCAGGCCGTTCGAAGTCATGCGCATCAAGGCTTCGCGCAGGGGCGTGCGGCCATGCCCGGTCATTTCCACCAGATCGGCTTCGACGATGGGCGTGCCAGGCGCGATCTGCAAAGTGACGATCAGGTTTTCCAGCGTGTCGTAGGCGATATCCACCGCCCGTAACTTGGGCGGCGGCAGGCTGCGTTCATTTTTTTTACTGCTGACCATGTGTTTTAGCTATCCCTATTTTGCTTACCCTGTACTTACTGTTTACTCTGCACAGGCAAGATCAAATGATAGCAGCCCGGCCGCCGCCTGCGGCAGCTTGCCTGCTCAACGATCAAGCTTGAACTGGCTCAGGTCGGGACGGGTATCGATGGCGTGCTGGATGATGGCAGCGACCCTAGTGCGCTCTGCTCCCGCCAATGGCTGGCGCGGACGGCGCACGATTTCATTGCCGACGCCGGCCATCGCTTCGATCAGCTTGAGGTTTTGCACCAGCTTGGTCGAGACGTCCAGATGCAGCAGCGGTGTCATCCATTGATACAGCTTGAGTGCTTCCTCATAGCGCTTGGCTTTCATCAGCGTGTACAGCGCCACCGTCTCTTTCGGGAAGGCGACCACCACGCCGGCCAGCAAACCGTCGGCGCCGATGGCCAGCGCTTCGAACGCCAGGTCGTCCACGCCCATGAACAATTGGTAGCGATTACCGAGGGCGTTGCGCAGGTCGGTGATGCGGCGGATGTTGTCGGTCGATTCCTTGATCGCCACCAGCCATTTGCAATCGGCCAGCTCGACGAAATCCTCCGGCGTCAGGTCGACCCGGTAAGCCACCGGATTGTTGTAGACCATGACCGGCAGCTGGGCGGCGTTGGCGATGGTGCGCAGGTTGTCCTTGGCTTCGCGGGCGTCGGCCACGTACAGCACCGACGGCATCACCATCAGGCCCTGTACGCCCAGCTTGGCGGCCTGCTCGGCGAAATGCACCGCATCCCTGGTGCGCAGCTCGGAGACATTGGCCAGCACAGGCACCCGACCGTTAGCCACCGACAAGGCGATTTTTGTCACTTCCAGCTTTTCATCCAGCGACAGCGTGCTGGCTTCCCCCAGCGATCCGCAGGTGACCAGGCCATGCACGCCGCTGTCGATCTGGAAAGCGTAATGCTTTTCCATCTCAGCGTGGTCGAGGTCTTCGTTTTCCTTGAACTTGGTGGTGACGGCGGGGAATACGCCCTCCCATTTTGCTGACAACATGTGCGGCTCCTTGAAGAAAAAGAAACTGGCTGGTGCAGAAACTATCTGGTGCTGCGGCCAGTGTTGAAAAAGATCGATGAAAGCGATACTAATATCTTGCAAATATATTTGCAATATATTTAAATGAAGCACCCGCACACAAAAAAGGGAGCAAAAACACGACTCGTAAAAGCCGGCGCCGGCCGCATCCGCCAGGGCCGCCAATACTGTGCAGAACTCTGCATGGATCTTGCACAGATCAGTACAAATCCAAGAAAACTATTCAGGAGCGAAGAAAATGAGCTTTACCATCAAAGCAATTTGCCTGGCCTGCAGTGTGGTATTGAGCGCCGCGTCTGCGGCGCAGGAAGTCGTCAAGATCGGTCTTACGAGTCCGCTCACCGGGCCGCAGGCGCCGGCAGGGAAAGATAACGAAAGCGGCGCAAAAATGGCGGTTGAACAGCTCAACAAGAGCAAGTTCACCGTGGCCGGCAAAGTGCTGAGCTTCCAGCTGCTGACCGAGGACGATCAGGGTGACCCGAAAGCCGGCGTCGCGGTGGCGCAGAAGCTGGTGGACAGCAAGGTCAAGGCGGTGCTCGGCCCCTACAACTCGGGCGTGGCGATCCCCGCCTCCAAGGTGTATAACGATGCCGGCGTGGTGATGGCCACCGTCGGCACCAATCCGCGCATCACGCAGCAAGGCTACGAGCATGTGTTCCGGCTCGATCCCAACGATAGCCAGCTGGGCGGCAACATGGCGGTCTATGCGGCCAGGCAGTTGAAACTAAAAAAAGTGGCGGTCATCGATGACCGCACCGCTTACGGCCAGGGTGTCGCCGATGCCTTCCTGAAAGCGGCCAAGGCCAGCCAGATCGACATCGTCAGCCGTGAATTCACCAACGACAAGGCAAGCGAATTCAGCGCCATCCTGACCTCGATCAAAGGCAAACAGGTCGACGCCATCTTCTACGGCGGCTACTTCGCCCAGGCTGCCGCCATGAAGCGCCAGATGAAGCAACTCGGCCTTGAGGTGGTTCTGATGGGCGGCGACGCCATCTGCAATGCGGAAACCGGCAAGCTCGGCGGCGACGCCGTCAACGACAAGGTCTATTGCGTACAGGGCGGCACCGTGCTGGGCGACAGGGCCGGCGAGAAGGTTTTCTTGAGCGACTTCCAGAAAACCTACGGCAAGGCGCCGCTGACCTATGCGCCCTATTTCTACGACGGCATGCTGATGATTGCCGAAGCCATGAAAAAGGCTGGCTCCACCGAGCCCGCCAAATTCGGCCCGGTGCTGGCGGCCATGAAGTACGCAGGGGTGGTCGGCGAGTATGAGTTCGACACCAGCCACGACTTGAAGAATGCGCCGGTCACTATTTATCAGTTCAAGGGCGGCGAGCCGGTCGCGGTTCCCGCGCATTGATGCTTTAGCGGTTTTGCGTGGCGGCCGGTGCCGGAATCTCGACGCCGGCCGCAAGGGTATGATGCAAGCAACTTCCACTGCCACAGCGCCAGCATGAGCCACTCCACCGCACCGACCGAGACTACCGCCGACCGCAACCTGCTGGCGGCAGCGCTAGGCAATGTATTTTTTGCCGAAGTGCTGTTCGACGCCTTGCCGGATGTGGTGTTTTTCGTCAAGGGCATGCAAGCTGAATACCTGGTGGTCAACCACACGCTGGTGGCGCGCTGCGGCCTGGCCGACAAAGCAGCCCTGCTGGGACGTACCGCGAGCGATATTTTCCCGCCCGAACTCGGCGCCAGCTACCGCCAGCAAGACCAGCGCGTGCTCAGCACCGGCGTTGACATCCACGACCAGCTGGAATTGCATCTCTATCCGAACCGCGCGCCGGGCTGGTGCGTCACGCACAAGATCGTGCTGCGCGACCGCGCCGGCGGCATCGCCGGCATGGCAGGCATTTCGCGCGACCTGGCGATGCCGGACAAGAATCATCCGGTATATAAGCGCGTCGCCGCGGCTGCGCATTTCATCCATGACCACTACGACCAGCCCTTGCAGATCGCTGAACTGGCCAAGCTCGCCGCGCTGTCGGTGGCGCAGCTGGAGCGCTATTTCCAAAGGATTTTTTCCCTGAATCCACGGCAGATGATTATCAAGACCCGCCTGGATGCCGCCTCTGCGCTGCTGGCCGGACCGCACAGCATCACCGAGATCGCCGCCGCCTGTGGCTATCACGACCACAGCGCATTCACACGCCAGTTCAAGGCTACGGTCGGAGTTACGCCGCGCGCTTACCGGCAGTTGCTGCACGCGGGATAAGCTATTCCGAGCCAGGATTCTCGTCAGCAGCGGCGTTCGCTAAAGCCATCAGGCTGGAAACACGCGTCGGTGAAATCGGCAAACGCACGGAATCCGGTTTCCAGCCGAACAGGAAGTCGGTGGCGCCGCCGCAGACCCGGCCTTGACACGGCCCCATGCCACAACGCGTATGCAGTTTTGCGCTGCGCCAGCTGGCGTGCTGTTGCAAAGCGCCATAAGCCACGTCTTCGCAGCGGCACACCAGGGTCTCCGGAGCACACAGGCGGCGCAATTCAGGACGCAGAGAAAATGCGTCTTCCAGACGCCTGGCGAATGCTTGCTGACTGCGTCGCTGCGCCAGCCAGCGGCGCTCGGCGACGCAGGAGTCGAGCCCAGATCCGGCGGCATGGAGGCCGGCGATATGTCCTTCGGCCAGCGCCAGATCGACGCCGCCGACGCCGCTGCCCTCGCCGGCGCAGTACACGTCTTGCACGCTGGTCCGCTGCTGCGCATCGACCTGCACCGCACCGCCCGCGATGCTGCAACCGAGCGCCTGCGCCAGCTCGGTATTGGGCAACAGGCCGTAGCCGCAAGCCAGGTAGTCGCACTCGACGTTCAAGATCTTCCCGGCCACCATCATCTGCACCGCGCGCAGTTGTCCTTCGCCTTGCGCTTGCAGTACATAGCTGTCAGCGTGATACGGCACAGCGGCCAGCTGGCTGCGCAAGTGCCAGGCCTGGCGCAATTTGGCAGGCGTGCGCGTCAGCTGCAGCGCGAACCCGGCCAGCTTGCGCCAGCTGCTTTGTTCAAGTATTTGCAGCACCTGCGCACCGTGCTGCTGCAAGGTCGCCGCTACCGCCAGCAGCAAAGGTCCGGATCCGGCCACGACGATGCGTTTTCCATGTACCGGATAAGCCCCTTTGACCAGCGCCTGCAAACCGCCGGCGCCGGTCACGCCGGGCAGCGTCCAGCCGGGAAATGGCAACAATCGTTCACGCGCGCCGGTTGCCAGTATCAGCTTGCGGTAATTCAGCTTGAAAATCTGTTGAGGGGTTTCCAGCAGCAATTGCGTCACTCCTGCCTGAGCAAGCACGCGGCTCTGCATGTACCACTGCACATTCGCCATCTGCTGCAGTTCGCTCCACAATTTTTTCGCTTGCGGATGCGCGCTGTGCTGCGGACCGCCGCGCCAGATCTGGCCGCCGGCGCGCGGGTTGTCGTCGACCAGCGCTACGGCGGCGCCGCTTTGCGCCGCGCTTCTGGCAGCCGCCAGTCCGGCCGGCCCGGCGCCGACGATCACGATGTCGTAGGTCACGTGCGTCATGTCGCAGCCTGTGCCGTCTGTATCCGCATGCCTGCGACACATTCAGTCTGGCAAGCCAGGCGGTGCGCATGGCCATCTATGCTGACCCGGCATTCCTGGCAGATGCCCATGCCGCATAGCGGCGCCCGCGGCATGCCGCTGACCGAACGCCGCGTGATGCCTGGCGCAGCAGCCGCAGCTAGCGCCGCCGCCACGCTGCAACCGGCCGCCACTCTCACGCTGCTGCCGTTGATATTTATTTCAATATGAATCTCAGCCATTTTTTCAGCCATTTGATATTCCCAGTTGCCCAAAGCGCGCCGGCAGATACGGCGCAATTGGAATCTGCGCTTGCCTGCCTGCGATCTGCGCCGCCAGCAGCTGGGCGCTGGCCAGCGAGGTAGTGATCCCCAAGCCTTCGTGGCCGGTGGCCAGCCAGACGTTCGGCCGCGACGGATGCGGCCCTAGCAGCGGCAAGCCGTCGCTGCTGGCGGCGCGCAGTCCGGTCCAGCAGCGCAAGGCATTCAAGTCGGCCAGCGCTGGAACAAAGCTGGCTGCGTGCGCCAGCATGCGCGCCAGGATCGCCGGTTCGACCGTCTTGTCGGTGACATCGAACTGGCGTGAAGAACCTATCAGCAATTGCCCGGTCGGGCGCGGCTGCAAATTGAAGGCGACCGAATCGCCGCTGGCTGCGTGGGCGCTCTTGATATAGCCGAGTTCGACCAGCTGGTGACGGATCAGGCCCGGATAGCGGTCGGTGATGACGATATGGCCCTTCTTCGGCCGGATCGGCAGTTCCGGCAACAGCTGCACCGACGCGCTGCCGTTCGCCACCAGCACTCTGTCGGCGTGCAGTTCGCTGCCGTCGGCCAGCAGCACGCCGTGGCCGGTAATCGCCTGCACCTGCCCTGTGCGTACTTGCGCGCCGCGGCTCTGCGCCCGCGCCAGCAACAATGCGGCGCTCTTCGGCGGATAGACGATCGCATCGCCGCCGACGCGCAAGCCGCCGCTCAGTCCAGGCCGCAACTGCGGCTCATGCGCATACAGGGCGGCCGCATCCAGCATTTCGCAGGCAATGCCGTGCGCCTGCATGGTGACATGCTTGTCGCGCGCCGCTGCCATTTCTTCATCATCGGCGGCGATCCATATCGTGCCGCAGCCGCTGCATTCATGCGCCACGGGATCGGCGCCGGCAAGCTGCCGCCACAGCGCAAGCGAATAGGAAGTCAGCGCCAGTTCCGCCGGATTGTCGTCCATGACCACCAGATGCCCCATGCCGGCTGCCGTGGCGCCGCTGCCAGTCGCTTCGCGTTCCACCACCATCACTGACAAGCCCTCGGCCGCCAGCGCATCGGCGCAAGCGGCGCCGATGATGCCGGCGCCGACGATCAAGACATCGATGCTCAATACGTTGATGCTCAAACAATGCCCCAGGCGAAGGGATCGTCCGGCTGGAATATGAAGCTGCTCTCGGCATTGACATGGGCGGTGCCGCGGATGGCGGGCAGGATCTGTTCGCCGTGGCGCCGGTAGGAAGCTTCGAAGACGCTGCCGATGATGCTTTCCTGGCGCCAGACGGCGCCCTCGGCCAGCTTGCCATCCGCCGCCAGGCAGGCGATCTTGGCGCTGGTACCGGTACCGCAGGGTGAACGGTCGTAGGCGTTGCCGGGGCAAAGCACGAAATTGCGGCTGTGGTTGCCGGCCTGCCGGGCCGGGCCAAACAATTCGATGTGATCTATCTGCGCGCCGCCGGCGCCGGTGACGCCACCCAGTTCGAGAGCGGCGCGCACTGCCTGGGCAAAGACGCTGAGGGCGGCGATGTTCTCCTGCTGCACATCCAGCCCATGTTCGCCGACCAGGAAAAACCAGTTGCCGCCCCAGGCGATGTCGCCAACCACGCGGCCGTAGCCGGGTACTTGCAATGCAACTTCCTTGCGCAAGCGATAGGCGGGGATATTGTGTACGGTCACGCTGGCGTCTGCATGCAGCTCGGTTTCGACCACGCCGACCGGCGTTTCGATCTTGTAACGGCCGGGACCTATGCGACCCAGATAGGCCAGCGACGCCACCAAGCCGATGCTGCCGTGCCCGCACATGCCGAGATAGCCGACATTATTGAAAAAGATGACGCCGGCTGCGCAAGCCGGGTCTTGCGGCTGGCACAGCAGCGCGCCGACCAGCACATCGGAACCGCGCGGTTCGCACACGGTAGCGATGCGCAAGCGGTCGTGCTGGGCGCGCAGCAGCTGCAGCCGTTCGGACAAAGGCCCGTTGCCAAGATCGGGGCCGCCAGCCAGCACCAGGCGGGTGGGTTCACCGCCGGTGTGGGAATCGAGAATCGAGATTTTTTCCATACCGACAGCGTAGTCGGCCCGGGCGGCGTTGTCTTGCTGCTACGCCTCGCGATAGATGACGAAATCGGCATAGTGCCGCGATTCATAGTGCCGCGATTCATAGTGCCGATTTATTGCTTGCCGGGCGCGGCAGCGGGACTAACGGTGGATTAAAACAGTGGATTAAGGTTGTTTAGCGGCGACAGAAGTGACCAGCTCAGCCTGCAAGCGCTCGTACTTGGCTTGCAACTGTTCCTTGGATTCGTGCCAGGCCGGATCGAGCGGAATGCAGCTGACCGGGCAGACTTGCTGGCACTGCGGCTCATTGAAATGGCCCACGCATTCAGTGCATTTATGCGGGTCGATTTCGTAAATCAGCGGCCCCATGTAAATCGCACCGTTCGGGCACTCCGGCTCGCATACGTCGCAATTAATACAGTCGTCGGTGATCAATAAAGCCATTGCACTACTCTTTTAAATCAAGTTGCAAGCGGGATCAGGTGATCCCGCCTTACTGCACTGCGGTTATTTTAGTCTTGTTGAAGATTCGCTGCTGAGAAGCGCGCCTTAAGGCTGCTGGGCGTCCAGCTTTTCCTTGAGCCATTTTTCGACCGATGGGAAGACGAATTTGGAAACATCGCCACCCAGCGTTGCGATCTCGCGGACGATGGTGCCGGAGATAAACTGGTATTGGTCCGACGGTGTCAGGAACAGGGTTTCCACATCCGGCAGCAGGTAGCGGTTCATGCCAGCCATCTGGAATTCAAACTCAAAGTCAGAGACTGCGCGCAAGCCGCGCACAATCACGTTAGCGTCGTGTTGACGCACAAAATCCTTGAGCAGACCGGAGAAACTTTCCACCTGCACATTGGGATAATGGCCCAGCACCTCGTTCGCAATCGACAAGCGCTCTTCCAGAGAGAAAAACGGTTTTTTGTTTTTGCTGTCGGCGACGCCGACCACCAGCTTGTCGAATAACCCGGACGCCCGGCGCACCAGATCTTCATGGCCGCGCGTAAGCGGATCGAACGTTCCTGGATAAACTGCAGTAACCATCTTCTTCCCCCAATCAGATCGCGCATTATGCCTGAATTTGCATCAGGCAATATGCCCTTGCTTTTTAAGCAAGTGGTAAAACACTATACCAGCCTTATCGGCCCGCAGCAGTTGCCAGCCGCTCAGCCAGGGCGGTAAATCGTCCTCTTGCAGCGCAAATTCGGACTCCAGATACAGCAAACCATGCGCGGCCAGCAAACCCTGGCACAGCGGCAACACCTTTTCCAGCCAACCCTGCTGATACGGCGGGTCGAGGAAAATCAGGTCGAAGCGCGCGGCGTCGGCGCCTGGCTCAGTGCCAGCCTTATTTAGCCAGGTCAGCGCATCGCTGCGCAAAATCCGCACCTGGCTGGCGTCCAGCTTGGTTTTGGTGGCTTCCAGCTGGCGTGCTGCAGGCGTATTGTGCTCGATCATGGTCACTTCCAGCGCGCCGCGGCTGGCGGCTTCAAAACCTAAGGCGCCGGTTCCGGCAAACAGATCCAGGCAACGAACCGTGCTCCAGTTGCCATCCAGCAAGTGCGACAGCCAGTTAAACAGGGTTTCGCGCACCCGATCCGGCGTCGGCCGCAGGCCTTCGCTATCCAATACGGCCAGCGGCGTACGCTTCCAGACGCCGCCAATAATCCGAACCTGGCGCGCCAGCGGCGGTTTGATGGCGTGCACTGGTGTCTTTGGCGGTTTTTTGCTACTTGGTTTTTTCATTAAGTTTAATAAATATGGGGAAATTTGCTGGGATTCCGTCAATCTCAGTGAGCGGCAGGGCTATCCTTAATTCGGCAGCCTGCCTCTGATAGAATGCCGGGGATTGTACCTCTTGTGCAGCCCGCCCCGACAGGTGGCTGCAGCGCCCTATTTCACTGCCTTACAGATCAGGCCTCAGATGTTTAGTTTCTTCAAGAAAAAACCAAAACCCGACGTTGCTCCCTTGCCAGAATCTTCTGCGCCAGCGGAGTTGCCACAGATAGAAGCCGTAGAGGCGACTGCGGCCGCTGCGCCAGTCACACTGATTGAACTGGCGGCAGAGACCGAGATCGTCTCGGCGCCGGTGGCGGCCGAACAAAAACGTTCCTGGCTGTCGCGTTTGAAAACAGGGTTATCGAAAACCTCCTCCAACCTGAGCATCTTGTTCGTCGGCGCCAAGATCGACGACGATCTGTACGAGGAGCTGGAGTCGGCGCTGCTGGTCTCCGACGCCGGTGTCGACGCTACCCATTTCCTGCTCAGTGCCCTGAAAAAGAAGGTCAAGGAAGACAAACTGACCGAAGCGCCCCAGGTCAAGGCGGCCCTACGCAGCTTGCTGATCGATTTGCTCAGCCCCTTGCAAAAACCGCTGGTGCTGGATCAGCATCAGCCGCTGGTGATGATGATCGCCGGCGTCAACGGCGCCGGCAAGACCACCACCATCGGCAAACTGGCCAAACATCTGCAAGCCCATCAGCAATCGGTATTGCTGGCCGCCGGCGATACCTTCCGCGCCGCCGCGCGTGAACAACTGACGATCTGGGGCGAACGCAATAACGTTACCGTTATCTCGCAGGAATCCGGCGATCCGGCCGCGGTGGCCTTCGACGCCGTGCATTCGGCGCAGGCGCGCGGCACCAACGTGGTGATGGTCGATACCGCCGGCCGCCTGCCGACCCAATTGCACCTGATGGACGAGCTGAAGAAAATCAAGCGCGTCATCGGTAAAGGCATGGCCAGCGCGCCGCATGAAATATTGCTGGTGATCGACGGCAACACCGGCCAGAACGCGCTGGCGCAAGTCAAGGCTTTCGACGATGCGCTCGGGCTGACCGGCCTGGTGATTACCAAGCTGGACGGCACCGCCAAGGGCGGCGTGCTGGCGGCCATCGCCACCACCCGCGCGATCCCGGTATATTTCATCGGCGTCGGTGAACAGATCGAAGACTTGCAACCGTTTGACGCTGCCGATTTTGTGGATGCACTACTTAGTTAATTTCGAGCCACTTGAGCTACTTACGCGGGTCCCAGCCACTCCATGATTGAATTCAACCAGGTATCCAAAAAATACGCGCGTGACGTGGTCGCGCTGCGCGATATCACGCTGACGGTGAACAAGGGCGACCTGATTTTCCTGGCCGGCCCTTCCGGCGCCGGCAAGACCACGCTGCTGAATCTGATTGCGGCGATTGAACGCCCCAGCAGTGGCACGCTGACCGTCAGCGGTGCTAACGTCGGCAAGTTGAAATCGTCCGGCCTGCCTTATCTGCGACGCAACCTGGGACTGATCCTGCAGCAGCAAAAGCTGTTACAGGATCGCACCGTGCTGGCTAACGTCATGCTGCCACTGCTGGTTACCGGCGCCCTCCGTTCTGAAGCGGAAAAGCGGGCCAAGGCCGCGCTGGATAAAGTCGGCCTGCTGGAGAAGGCGGCGACTGACCCGAAAGCTTTGTCAGGCGGTGAACAACAGCGCGTGTCGATCGCCCGGGCGATCGTCAACCGGCCGCAAATCATCCTGGCCGACGAACCGACCGCCAACCTCGATCGCGACAACGCCAACAAGGTGCTGGATGCGCTGCGGTCGTTTCACGCGGCCGGCGTGACCTGCCTGATTTCCACCCATGACGAGCAATTCCTCAACAGCGCCAACCGTGTAGTGTTCCTGGATCAGGGCCAGATTGTCGACCACTGGCAGAACTCCGCCGTGCGCAGCAACAGTAGCGGAGGTGCGGCATGAACAGCTGGCTGCGACAACACCTGTTCGCCATCGGCGACGCCTTCACCCATCTGCTCAAGGCGCCCGGCGGTTTTGCGCTGAACGTGCTGGTGGTGGCGATTGCGCTGGCGCTGCCGTTCGGCGGCCTGACTTTGATTGAAAACGTGCGCCCGGTCTCCGAGCAACTAGCGGTGGAACCGGAAATCAGTATCTTCATGGCGCTGGACGCGGCGCGCGACAAGACCACCGCGCTGGCCAAACCTATCGACGCCGTTTTGCAGCAGCACCACAGTTCGGCCAAAGTGCTGTTCATTCCGCGTGAAGATGCTTTGATCAGCCTGAAAAACAAAACCGGCATGGACGACGCCCTGACCACCCTCGGCCAGAATCCTTTGCCGGACGCCTACGTATTGAAGCTGGCCGGTTTCCACGATGCGCCTGACGCCGCCCGTATCGACACCATTGCGGCCGGCCTCAAGGCCCTCCCTGGCGTCGATACCGTGCAAGTCGATTCGGAGTGGGTCAAGCGGCTGGCGGCATTGCTGGGAATCCTGCGCCTGGTATTGCTGTTCCTGGCGATCACGCTGGCGGTAGTGGTAGTGGCTGTGGTGTTCAACACGGTGCGTCTGCAAGTGCTGACCCAACGCGAAGAAATCGCCGTCGCCAAGCTGGTCGGCGCCACCGATGCCTTCATCCACCGGCCGTTTTATTACACCGGCGCGCTGCTCGGCCTGTGCGCCGGCGGCCTGGCGCTGGGTGCTGTGGCGCTTGGTTTGCAGCCGTTGAATCAGGCGATTGCCGAATTCGCCCGTTTGTATGCGTCGGAATTCCGTTTGCTGCCGCTGAACTGGAGCGCCAGCCTGGTGCTGCTGGCGATCAGCGCCGGCCTCGGCCTGACCGGCGCGCTGCTGTCGGTGCGACGCCATCTGGCGCGTCTGGCCTGAACTGAGTATTGGCGTGTTCCACCACCCGTCCGAATTTGTCACCTTCAAGACCAGCCCGCATCTGCCGGGCGTGGAATTGTATTCGGCACGGCTGGTCGATCACGAATTTGCGCCACATGTGCATGACACCTATTCGCTGGGCGCGATTGAAACCGGGGTCGAGCGTTTCCGCCACAAGGGTTCCCAGCATGTCGCCCCGGCGGGCACGCTGGTGCTGTTGAATCCGGACGAATTGCATGACGGCCACGCCGAGATCGCCGCCGGCTGGACTTATCAAATGCTGTATATCGAACCGCAGTTGCTGCATGAGCTGAGCGGCAGCGAGGCTTATTTCGCAGCCGCGACCGCCCATGACCCCTTGCTCGCCGACAGCTTCCAATTGCTGTTCAAACGCATGTGGCAAGCGCCGGACGATCTGGCGTTTGTGTCGCATTTCACAGTATTGATAGACGCGGTAACGCAGCGCTATGGCAAAAACCTGCGTCCGGTCGCCAAGCTGACGGCCGGCCAGCCGCAACGCATGCTGGCGATGCGGCGGGTGCTCGATTGCATCGAGGCCAATCTGGACCAGACCCTGCACATCGATACCCTGGCGGCCGAAGCCGGCATGTCGATATTTCATTTCGTGCGGGCCTTCTCGGCCTTGTTTCACGCCACTCCGCACCAGTATCTGCAAGCACGCCGCGCCGCCCGCGCCAAGACCCTGCTGGCGCAACGCAGCACGCCAACCGACGCCGCCGCCGCGGTCGGACTGACCGACCAAAGCCACCTGACGCGCTGGTTCAAGCGCGCCTACGGCGTCACACCGGCGCAGTATCAACAGCAAATTGGTACAAGACCGATGAGCTAAAGCTTGGCATGATGGGGATTGTCATTACTCATCCCAGATCCTTTCATGGCGTCACCTCATTCATTTGCAGTCCAGCCGCGGCAGCTGCCATGCTGACCGGCCTGTTGTGCGCCCTCGGCGCCGGCCTGATGTGGGGCCTGGTGTTCATCGCTCCGCTCATGCTGCCCGATTATCCGGGCCTGATGCTGTCGTTCGGCCGTTATGTCGCGTTTGGCCTGATCGCGCTGGCGCCGGCCATGCTCGACCGCAAACGCATCGCCGCGCTGAGCCGGGCCGACTGGCGCGCCGCCTTGAAGCTGTCGCTGGTCGGCAATCTGCTGTACTACGCCGCGCTGGCGACTGCGATCCAGCTGGCCGACGCGCCGCTGCCGACCATGCTGATCGGCACCTTGCCGGTGGTGATTTCGGTGTTTTCCAACTGGTCGCCGGGACATGCGGCGGAAAGCGTGGCCTGGCGCCGACTGGCGCCATCGCTGGTGATTATCCTGGTCGGCATCTTGTGCGTTAACGCCGCCGAACTGACGCATATGCGGCTGGCGGGCAGCAGCAATACACGTTCGCTTGGCGACTATGTGCTGGGCTGCCTGATCGCGCTGGCCGCGGTCGCCGCCTGGACCTGGTATCCGATCGTCAATGCCCGTTATCTGCGCGCCAATCCGCATATCAGCCCCTCGACCTGGGCTACCGCACAGGGCCTGGCGGTGTTGCCGCTGGCGCTGATCGGTTTATTCGGCTACGGCGCTTATCTGAAACTGGCGGGCGGTTCTTATGCCTTCCCGTTCGGGCCGCGGCCGCTGCAGTTTGTCGGCTTGATGCTGGTCATCGGCCTGTGCGCTTCCTGGATCGGCACCCTGCTGTGGAACAAGGCTAGCCAGCATTTGCCGACCGCACTGCTGGCGCAGCTGATCGTGTTCGAAACCTTGTCGGCCTTGTTGTACGCGTTCATTTTCCGCGACGCCGTGCCAGGCGTGCAGGTCATGGCGGGGATCGCGCTGTTATGCATAGGCATCGTTTTCGGTGTGCGCACCTTTCAGCATCAGATACCATAGAGGCTGCTTCCATTTCTGCAGCCTGCTGCGCTATCTCGTGAAATCTGTCCTGACCTTGTCTGTTCGCTTACTGTTTGCAGGCGCCGTACTGGCGCTGGCTGCTTGCTCACCCAAATTCAACTGGCGCGAAGTGCGTAGCAAAGACGCCCCGTACAGCGTATTGCTGCCGGCCAAACCGTCGACGTTTGCCCGCTCTATCGATCTCGACGGCATGCCGGTTACCATGACCATGACCGCCGCCAAGGTAGACAACGCGGTATTTGCAGTCGGCAGCGCCAGCGTGCCCGACGCCGCCAAGGCGCAAGCCGCATTGGTCGCGATGAAAACCGCGCTGGTGAAAAATATCAACGGCACCGTCAAAGTGGAGAAAACTACTGTGGCGGCCGGCAGTCAGGGACTGTCGGCCAGTATTGACGTCGAGGCAATCGGCACTACGCCCGGCGGCTTGCCGGAAGTCCTGTTCGGACATTTTGTCAGCAAGGACAAGGAAATCTACCAAGTCATCGTGATGGGGCCGGAAAAAGCCGTTTCGCGGGAAAACGTCGAAACTTTCATCTCCTCATTCAAACATAATTAGTATTAATGCAAGACTCGGATTGCCGCCTGCTGCGCCGTCAAGGCTGGCCGTACTGTAATCACTGGTGACAGCAGTGGCGAGCACCTCGACGAAGCGGTATTCTGTACAATGTCTTTTTTCACCAAAAACAATATTTTGAGGTTTTATGTTAGTTACATTCAAATCCAAGGCGTCGCCCGAAGTCATCATGTTCGAACAAGACGCCAAGCGCATCCTCGATTTGCTGCATAAAGACGTGAAAATCGGCGTCATCACGGCAGCAGAAGGCGCGGCAGTGATTGCCAAGCTGGAAGCCGAAACTTCGGAAAGCCGCGCGCATCCGGCGTCCGACAGCGTACAGCACGATATCGCCGCTCACCACAACGAAGCCGGCGACGACACTGGCCATGAGCCGGTGCAGACAGTCACCTTTGCCAACAAGATTTATCCTTTGCTGGCAATGCTGCGCGAAGCGCACAAGCACAACGACGACGTACTCTGGGGCGTCTGATGAACTCCGGTCTTGAGCGCCAGCTTACGACCGAAGACGGCATTTCTCTTTCCGTCACCGACTGGCCGCCGGCTGCCGGCGCGCCGCTGGCCGGCAGTATCCTGCTGATGCACGGACTGGGAGAACATGCCGGGCGTTATGCCCATGTAATACGTTTTTTCAATCGCTGCGGCCTGTTGGTGCGCAGCTACGATCACCGTGGCCACGGCCGCTCCAGCGGTCCGCGCGGCGACGTGCCGGACGATAGCGCCTTATTGCGCGACGCCAGACTGGTGCTGGACGACCTCTGCCGCCAGCAGCAGCTGAGCTATCCTGAGCTGGCAAACAGCACACCTTTATTATTCGGCCACAGCATGGGTGGCTTGTTCGCTGCACGCTTTGCGGTCGCTGGAATGGCGCCGTTGCGCGGCTTGATCTTATCCTCGCCGGGACTGGCCCTGCGTTTGAACCCGGTGCAACTGGGCTTGCTCAAACTGATGTCGATACTTGCCCCAGGCGTGGCGGTCCCTAACGGCCTTGATGTCAATCATCTATCGCACGACCCCGCAGTTGCCAAAGCCTATGGCGACGATCCGCTGGTGCATAACAAGATCAGCGCGCGTTTGTTAAACAGCATGTTGCATGCCGGGCAATTCGCCTTGAATCAGGCGCCTGCCCTGGCAATACCCACACTGCTGGTGATTGGCGGCGACGACCGCATCATCGATCCCGCCGGCAGCCGCCGGTTTTTTGCTGCCTTGCCGCCAGCCATCGCCACGATGCACGATTATGAAGGCATGTATCACGAAATTTTCAATGAAATCGGCGCCGAGCGGGTATTTGCGGATGTACGCCGCTGGCTGGAGGCGCAGCACATGTTGCAGCCTTTGGTGAGCTCAGGCCCGGCTTTGGTGGCGTGACACTATCTGATCTCGATCGGATAGTGCTTTTTTAGTACTTTCAATCATTGTTATCAGGAAATCTGAAATTTCACTTTTTCCTGTCACAATCACGACCTAACTGTAGGTGGGCGACCATATCCCCGCTACAATCGCATTGTTACCATCCTGTCTAGCAGCGTCGCCATGATTTCCTTCGGTATTACTGACTTTGGCCTGTTCCTGATGGCTGTCCTGCTACTGAACGCCACTCCCGGCCCGGATACCGCCTATATCGTCGGCCGCAGCGTGGCGCAGGGACGCCGCGCCGGTTTGCTGTCGGCGCTCGGCATCACCGCCGGCTGCTGCATCCATGCGACCTTGTCGGCGTTCGGCCTGACGGCGCTGCTGGCGGCTTCCGCCACCGCCTTCATGGCGGTGAAACTGGCGGGCGGCGCTTACCTGATCTATCTCGGCATCAAGATGCTGCTCAGCAAGAAGACCGTCACCAGCGAAAATCCGCCACAGCTGGATCTGCGCTCGCATAAAACCATTTTTCTGCAAGCCCTGATCACCAATGTGCTGAATCCCAAGGTGATCTTGTTTTTCCTGTCATTCTTCCCGCAATTCGTGCGTCATGATTCGCCGCACAAGATCGTTGCCTTTTTGTTGCTTGGCGCAGTGTTTTCCGTCGTCACGCTATGCTGGAACAGCGGCACCGCGATGCTAGCCGGTACACTCACGCGTCACGCCAGCAATAATCCCCAGATCAAGCACTTGCTGGAGCGCACGGTTGGCGCCGCCTTTGTTGCCCTAGGCATAAAGCTGGCATTGACCAGAAACTGATTTTTTAACAACCATAATTTCCAGAAACGACCTGAACCGCACAGTGACTTATTCGACCCTCAAAAAAGATTCTCTCGCCTTTAGCCTGTTAGGCGCAGCCCAAGCCATTGCGTTGGTGCGCGACGGTGCGGCGCTGCCGCAGGCGCTGACCCAGGTATTTGCACAATCGGCAGCGCCGGCGCCGACGCGCGGCGCCATCCAGGACATCGCCTACCGCACCATGCGCGGCATCGGCCGTGCCGAAACATTGCTGGGCAACCTGGCGAGCAGGCCGCCGGAACCGACCCTGCTGCATTGCCTGCTGTGTGCGGCACTGTGCTTGCTGGCCGATGTCGACGATCCTGCCTACGAGAATTTCACGGTGGTTGATCAGGCTGTTACTGCGGTGTCTTCCGATCCGCAGATGGCCCATGCCAAGGGCATGGTGAATGCGGTGCTAAGGCGCTTCCTGCGTGAGCGCGAAGCCTTGGTGGCAATCGCCATCAAAACCCCATTCGGCTTGTGGAACTATCCGGTCTGGTGGATAGACCGCATGAAAGCTGCCTATCCGCAGCAGTGGCAAGCCATCCTGACTGCCGGTAATACGGCGCCGCCGCTGACCTTGCGCGTGAACCGCCGCAAAACCTCGGTGGCCGCGTATCTGGAGACGCTGGCGAGCCACGCGATTACGGCCCGGCAAATCGGCGCGGACGCCATCCGCCTGGATACCGCAATGCCGGTGGCCCAGATTCCCGGTTTCGAAGACGGTCTGGCGTCAGTGCAAGACGCTGCGGCGCAACTTGCCGCACCGCTGCTGGACCTGCAGGATGGCATGCGGGTACTCGACGCCTGCGCTGCGCCTGGCGGCAAAACCGGCCATATCCTGGAATCCGCCGATGTCGAGTTGACGGCACTGGACAACAATCCCAAACGTTTGCAGCGCATCACCCAGAATCTGCAGCGCCTGCAGCTGCAGGCCAAACTGCAACTGGGCGACGCCAGCATCGGTAGCCAGGGCCAAGACTGGTGGGACGGCGTGCCCTTCGACCGGATTTTGGCCGACGTCCCCTGTACCGCCTCCGGTATCGTGCGCCGTCATCCCGATATTCGCTGGCTACGGCGCAAGACTGATACCGAGCAACTTGCAACACTTTCCGCAAAGATTCTGGACAATCTTTGGCAGATGCTACGCCCGGATGGTAAATTGTTGCTCGTAACATGTTCCGTATGGCCACAAGAATCAGAAGCTCAGGCTGTGGCTTTTGCTACGCGGAATAATGCGCGCAGACTGCCGGCGCCCGGGCAGTTGCTGCCGGCAGCCGATGCGGAACGCGATCATGATGGTTTGTTTTACGCGCTGTTCCAGAAGTGCTGACAGAGAAATGCTGACAGCCGTAGTGCTAACACCCTTTTGCGATAACTTTTAACCATACCCGAAACCAGTGACACGATCATTGCCTCAATTCATCAAATACTGGCTGCTGGCCCTGCTACTGGCTCTGTCATTTAGTCCCGCGTCCAGCTTTGCAGCGGATGGCGTTGAATTGAGTCAGGCCCATATCGAAGCCGGCGACGATGGCTACCGGTTGTCGGCAACGTTTTCATTCGATCTGAATCGCGGCCTGGAAGATGTGGTCAATCGCGGCGTCACCCTGTATTTCACGACCGATGTCGAGCTGACGCGGCCGCGCTGGTACTGGTTCGACGAAAAGGCCATCACCGCAACCCAAACCATCCGCCTGCAATACAACGTCATCACGCGGCGCTATAACGTCGCCATCAACGGCAGCCTGCAACAGAGTTTTAATACGCTCGATGACGCCTTGTCCCTGATTCGCCGGCCTAGCCGCTGGCTGATTGCCGACAAAAGCGCGCTCAAGAGCGGCGAGGTGTACCGGGTCGCCGTGCGCATGGGGCTCGATCTGGGGTTGCTGTCCAAGCCGTTTCAAGTCAACGCCCTCAACAATAGCGACTGGCGCTTTTCTTCCGACTGGAAGAGTTTCAACTACAGGGCCGAATAATCGTGTCACGCGCGCTACGCTATTTGCTGGTGGTCGGCGGCGCCATCGTTAGCATCCTGCTTTTTCTGCTTTCGTCAGCGTCGGCCAATTCGGATTTTTTCGATAAGCACTATTCTTGGCTGCTGGGCATGAATGCGCTGGTGGCGGTGGCCCTGTTTGTGCTGGTCTGCCTGCTGCTCGGGCGCTTGTATAACCGCTACAAGCGCGGCAAATTCGGCTCCCGGCTGACTGCCAAACTGGTGTTCATGTTTGCGTTGATCGGCATCTTGCCGGGGGTTGTGATTTATCTGGTATCGGTGCAATTTGTGTCGCGCTCGATCGAATCCTGGTTCGATGTCCACGTTGAGTCGGCGTTGCAGTCCGGCTTGAACCTGAGCCACGCTGCGCTCGAATCCTCCCTCGGCGATCTCAGCTCAAGGGCGCGCACGCTGGCGGCGGAATGGTCGGAATTGTCGAATTCGGCGCAGGCAACCCAGCTGGGCCGGCTCAGCGACCAGAATCTGGAAGCCTCGATCGTCACCGCCAACGGCCAGGTGATCGCTGTCGTCGGCGGCCATCTGGGAACGCTGGTACCTAATTTGCCGTCGCCCAATATGTTGCAACAGGCACGCCTGCCGCGTGGCTTTTCCGCGATAGAAAGCACTCAGGATAATTCTGACGGCGGCAAAGCCACCTCATCCACCTCAGCCGCCTCAGCCACCAGCACCGACAGCAACGACTTGCGCCTGCACGTGGTGGTTGAAATCCCGCCACCGCTAAGAAGTGCCTCCCTGCAAAACGAAACGCACTTTTTGCAAATGATACAGCCGGTGCCAGCCTATCTCGCCACCAACGCCGAAGCACTTGGTTCAGCCTATAGCGAGTATCAAGAGCGTTCCCTGGGCCGCTCCGGTTTGCGCAAGATCTATCTGGTGACCTTGACGCTGACCTTGCTGTTGGCGGTGTTCGGCGCCATCGCCAGCGCCTTCCTGATCGCAACCGACCTGGCCAAGCCTTTGCTATTGCTGGCCGAAGGCACCAAAGCGGTGGCCGAAGGCAATCTGTCGCCACGGCCGATTGTGGCCACCTCAGACGAACTGGGCACCCTTACTCAATCTTTCAACCTGATGACACGCCAGCTGTACGAAGCGCGCGCTGCGGTTGAAAAGAATCGCAGCGAACTGGAAAACGCTAAAGCCTACCTGGAGTCGGTATTGGCAAACATGTCTGCCGGCGTGATGGTGCTGGACGGCGATTTCCGCCTGGTCACCAGCAACCAGTCGGTGGCGCGCATCCTGCAATACGATTTTTCGCCGCATATCGGCCAGCCGCTGACCATCATTGATGGCCTGACGCACTTCGCGGAAGTCATCATCAACGCCTTCTCCGAGCAAAACGCGCAATTCGCCAGCGGCAAGATCGGCCCCGAGCTGCTGCACTGGCAACAGCAGATCGAGATCCCGCGCCGGGTCGACAGCGGCGACAGCAGCGATAGCGATGACATTACCTTGCTGACGCGCGGCTCGCGCCTGCCGGTAGAGAACCGCACCGGCTATGTGGTGGTGTTCGACGATATTTCCGACGTCATCTCCGGCCAGCGTTCGATTGCATGGGGCGAAGTGGCGCGCCGCCTGGCCCATGAAATCAAAAACCCGTTGACGCCGATCCAGCTGTCCGCCGAACGCTTGCAGATGAAACTGGAAGACAAGCTGATGACCCACGACGCCGCCATCCTGAAGAAAAGCACCGACACCATCGTCAGCCAGGTAGCCGCCATGAAACGCATGGTGGACGATTTCCGCGACTACGCCAAAACGCCGCCGGCGGTATTGAGCGAGCTCGATCTGAACGTGCTGGTGGCGGAGATCCTGCATCTCTATCTGGCAGGTGACGAACGCGACATGATTCATGCATCGCTGGCGCCGGATCTGCCCAAGATCATGGGCGACGCCACCCAATTGCGGCAGGTGATTCACAATCTTTTGCAAAATGCTCAGGACGCCGTCATGGATCGCAGCGGCGACCCAGTGCCGCCGCGTATCGACCTGGTGACCGAGCGCGTCAGCTACCATAGTTCGGACGGCTTATCGCGCACCGCGGTGCGGATTTCGATTACCGACAACGGCCCTGGATTCTCGCCCAAGATACTGGCCAGGGCGTTCGAACCTTACGTCACATCGAAGCCGCGCGGCACCGGCCTGGGTTTGCCGATGGTGAAAAAAATTATCGACGAACACGGCGGCCGCATCGATCTGCAGAACCGAAGCGATACAAAGGGCGCAAAAATCCTGATTTTGCTGTTAAAGTTAGCTGCGAGTCACGATTCGACCATAATTTGATCGTGAACAGCTGCAAATTGCCCCCCGGCTGATATAGCATGTATCCGGACGCGGACGTAACACACAAAGAAGCACACAAAGATATTGATAATTTAACTGGCCTGTCTGAACAGACCATACAGTGGGATTTGATGCAACAGGAAATGGGAAGGCTACCGCATGGCTAACATCCTAGTCGTTGACGACGAAATGGGAATTCGGGAATTGCTCTCGGAAATTTTAGGTGACGAAGGGCATGTAGTAACCGCCGCGGAAAATGCACAACAAGCTCGCGAATTTCGTCAGGGCGGCGTGCCCGATCTGGTGCTGCTCGATATCTGGATGCCTGACACCGACGGCGTCACGCTGCTCAAGGAATGGCAGCGCGACGGCTTGCTGACCATGCCTGTCATCATGATGTCCGGTCACGCCACTATCGATACCGCGGTGGAAGCAACCCGCATCGGCGCCCTGAATTTCCTGGAAAAGCCAATTGCTCTGCAAAAACTGTTGAAAGCGGTTCAGCAAGGCTTGTCGCAAGGCCCCAAGACGGCCCGGGCGCCGACGCTGTATCCGCAGCCAGCGGCCGCCTCGAATGAATTGAATGACGTGGTTGTCGCTACCGGCGGCTTCAACAGCCCGGCATCGCCTGAAGCGACGCACATCACGGCCCTGCCGTCGGTCGCCGTCGCCTCCGAAAGTTTATTCTCCTCCTCGTTCGGCCTGCCCTTGCGCGAGGCGCGCGATGCTTTCGAGCGCGCTTATTTTGAATATCACCTGATCCGCGAAAGCGGCAGCATGACCAGGGTGGCGGAAAAAACCGGACTGGAACGCACCCATCTGTACCGGAAATTGAAACAGCTCGGGGTTGATCCAGGAAAGTTGTCGAAAAAAGGCGGATGACCCTTACCACTCTGGTCAGCGGCGGTTCAGCCAAGGCGCGCGAAGCCGCCATCCGTACTGCCATCGAGGAAGACCTGCGACGCAGCGGCGCCCACCTCGGCACTGCACTCATACTTGAAGGCATGTCTGACGGCAAACTGGAAACATCGCCGCATGCGCTGGAGATCAAACGGATTGCACCCGGCTGCTTTTGCTGTATTGGCAATCTGACCCTGCGTGTCACCTTGAACCGTCTGTTGCGCAAACCACCGGCACGGCTATATATCAGCATTGCGGACAGCACCCATCTGGCGCAGCTGCGTGATTTCCTATGTCACGCCCCGTACGACGCCTTGCTTGAGATGACCCCTGACCTTGTGATCTGACAAGTTCCTCCCGAGCCACCATGCGGCTACGCAGCATTTCCTTAAGCAGGCGCGCAACTTTCCTCGGATTTGCCTCTCTAAATTCCATGCATGAACAATCAAAAGAAATATATCGATAGCAACAGGCTATATATACTCTTTAACAAATCCTATTAGCACTCAACAATAGAGAGTGCTAATATAATCAGCCAAACGTCTGATCGTTGATCTACCGGCAGTTTTAGCTGACCGGACAGCAAGGAGAAAGAATGAAGAATCCATCAGTCAACACAGCTTTAATTCCCAACGACACCAATGCCTTGGCGCTCGGTTTTTCCGGCACGCTGGGTAATATTGACGCGTATATCTCGGCAGTCAATCGTCTGCCGATGTTGACACATGATGAAGAAATTTCTCTGGCTCAACAATTACGCGATAAAAACGATCTCGGCGCCGCTCAAAAGCTGGTGCTATCGCATTTGCGCCTGGTGGTCTCGATCGCGCGCGGCTATCTGGGCTACGGTTTGCCGCATGCCGATCTGATCCAGGAAGGCAATATCGGCCTGATGAAAGCCGTCAAACGTTTCGATCCGGACCAGGGCGTACGACTGGTGTCGTATGCAATGCACTGGATCAAGGCGGAAATGCATGAATACATCTTGAAAAACTGGCGTCTGGTGAAAGTAGCCACCACCAAGGCGCAACGCAAGCTGTTTTTCAACCTGCGCAGCCACAAGGAAGGGCTGGACGCCATGACGCCGACTCAAGTTGACGCGCTGGCCAAGACCCTCAACGTCAAACGCGAAGAAGTGATCGAGATGGAAACGCGCCTGACCGGCCGCGACATCGCGCTGGAAGCGCCGACCGATGACGACGATGATAAATTTGCACCGATCGCCTATCTGTCGACGGAAGCGCAAGAGCCTAGCAAAGTGCTGGAAGCGCAGCGCTACGATCGCATGCAGTCGGAAGGACTGGAATCGGCCCTGAGCAAGCTGGACGATCGCTCACGCCGTATCGTCGAAGCGCGCTGGCTGGCCAACGACGACGGTTCCGGCGCCACCCTGCATGAACTGGCGGACGAGTTTGGCGTATC
This sequence comes from Collimonas sp., assembly GCF_035566375.1. Classification (GTDB taxonomy): domain Bacteria; phylum Pseudomonadota; class Gammaproteobacteria; order Burkholderiales; family Burkholderiaceae_D; genus Collimonas. The sequence goes on along the minus strand of NZ_DATMRK010000037.1, from coordinate 116,126 downwards.
GGCGGAACGGATACGGCAAATTGAAGCTGTTGCGCTAAAGAAGATGAAGGGTTCGCTGGCAGCGTTTGCCTGACGATGCATTGCTGACCGAAGCTGCAAAGGCCTCTGTAGCAGACGCTACAGAGGCCTTTATTTTATCCTCAAGAAATCGCGCTGCAACGCCATGCACCGATTGGCAGTTACGACGGAGACCGCCGCATCATGAGTTCTACAGACTCGCTCTATCGCCAGATATTAGGAAAAGACTTCGATTTACTAGGCCGCGAACTGCAGATATTTCATAGCATGACTGGCCGAGTCAACTTAGCCGGCAAATGCGAGGTCAAGGCGCCGCATACCGCTATCGGACGTTTGATAGGCTTGCTTTTCGCCCTGCCAAAAGCGACCGCAGAAACCGATTTTCGCTTTGAGCTGGAGGCTGACGCCCGGCAAGAAACCTGGCGCCGCCACTACCCCAGCCGCATGATGGTTTCGCGCATGCGAGTCAGGTCTGGAACGCTGGTTGAGCGCCTGGGCCCGGTAGATCTGCATTTTAAACTGAGGGCCGGTAACGGCCGGTTAACGATGCTGCTCCAAGGCATGACTGTTTGCGGTATTCCTTGCCCGCGATTTCTCATACCATCGGTGCTGGCCGAAGAAACCGCCTCTCCAGGCAAGCTGCATTTCAACGTGGCCGCGCATCTGCCACTGGTCGGCGTGCTGGCCGAATATCGGGGTTATCTCCAAATTGAACGGGAAGAAATCACCACATGATTATTGTGTTCGATGCTAAATGCCTGATCTGCTCCAGCTGGGTGCAATTCCTGCTCAAGCACGACCGGCGGCGGGTATTTCGGTTTGCGTCGATTCAGTCCAAGGCAGGTGCGGACTTGCTTGCCCGAGCCGGTTTGAACATCACCACTCTTGAGACACTATTGCTGGTCGACGGCAAACGCAATTATCAGCACACGGCCGCGATTTTAAGGGTCCTGCACCAACTGGGCTTCCCCTGGAAGCTGGCCTGGATAGCGTGGCTAGTGCCGTCGTTCATAAGAAACGCCGGCTACCGTTGGGTGGCCCGCAACCGCTATCGCATATTCGGTCGCAGCGACTCATGTTTTCTGCCAAATGCCGAGCATCGCCTGCGCTTTATAGATGATACGACTGAGAGCCGTTAATCGCTGGAGAAAAAACAAAAAGGCAGAATCTTGCAAGATTCTGCCTTGATTGCGCAGGGACGAGAGCGGCGCCTTTAGCGATTACTTCAACAACAATTTCAGATCATGGGCAATCGGCTCAGGCCCTTGGCCGTGACGTACGAACAGGCGGATGTGGCCCTCCGGATCAAACACATAACTGCCGGCGGTATGGTCCATGGTGTAACTGCCCGGTGTCTTGCCTGGTACTTTTTGATAAAACACGCGGAATTCCTTGGCGACTTTATCGGTCGCTGCCTGGTCGCCATACAGGCCGACAAAACTCGGATCGAAAGCCGGTACGTACTTGGATAGCAATTCCTGCGTGTCGCGCTCCGGATCGACGGTGACAAACAGTACCTGCACCTTGCTCGCCAAAGGCCCCATTTCCTTCATGACGTTAGCCATCTCAACCATGGTGGTCGGACAAACGTCAGGGCATTGGGTGTAGCCGAAGAACACCAGCACCGCCTTGCCCTTGTAATCGGCCAGCGTGCGCGGCTTGCCGGTATGGTCGGTCAGGGCAAAATCACGGGCGTAGCCAAGGCCGGTGACGTCAGTATTGATGAAAGCGCTGTTGGTCGGCGACAGTGCCATTTCCTGGCCGCCGCTTGCAGACTTGTCGCCACAAGCGGTTAAAGACAAAACCATCAGCAAGCCGGCAACAATGGAGGCGACAGGAGTAACACGCTTCATGTTTACTTTCAGAATTTAAGATAGTGATCGACCAGCAAAGCGGCGAACAATAGCGACAAGTAGATGATCGAATAGGCGAAAGTCTTGCGTGCAATCAGATCGGTGTAATGCTGATAGATCTGCCATGCATACCAGAGGAAGATCAGGCCCAGCACTGCTGCGCTGGCCAGGTAAATCAGGCCGCTCATGCCAACCGCAAACGGCAGCATGGTAGTAGCTACCAAAGCAATCGTATACAGCCAGATCTGGAACTGGGTGAATTTCATGCCGTGCGTGATGGGCAGCATCGGCAACCCGGATTTGGCGTAATCGTCGCGCCGATACATGGCCAGCGCCCAGAAATGCGGCGGGGTCCAGACGAAGATAATCAGCACCAGGATCCAGGCTTGCATCGGTACGTCGTTCGCAATCGCGGCCCAGCCCAGGGCCGGCGGCATTGCGCCAGCCAGGCCGCCGATGACGATATTTTGCGGCGTCGCCGGTTTCAGGATAATGGTGTAAATAATTGCATAACCGACAAAAGTGGCGAAGGTCAGCCACATGGTCAGCGGATTAACAAAGTTGTACAACACGCACATGCCGAGCCCGCCAATCACACCGGAAAATACCAGGGTCTGAGGCACGGTGATTTCACCGCGCGCCATAGGCCGCCGCGCAGTGCGCGCCATGCGCGAATCGATTTCGCGCTCGACCAGGCAGTTGACGGCGAAAGCGGCGCCGGCCAGCAGCCAGATGCCGATGGTGGCGGCAATCAGGCGCTGCCAATCGGGCAAGCCGGGGGTGGACAGGAACATGCCGATCACCGCACAAAACACCGCCAGCTGCGTAACGCGCGGCTTGGTCAGCGCCCAGTACTGGGCAATTCGATTGGGTGGTACGGTCAAAGCTGTCATGGATGCGGGTTCAGGCGATCAACAGTTACTGGATGGCCAGCCACTGCCGAAACAGAATGCAAGCCAGGTGCGAGTCTAGCCTTGTAGTTTAACATGACCAGTAGCACCAGCAGCAGCGCCGCACCACCGTTGTGCGCCACGGCGATGGCCAACGGCCAATTCAGGAAAATGGTAGACAAGCCGGTAAGCAATTGCAAGCCGATAACGATCAGCAGCCAACGGCCGGTGTTTTGCAAACCCTGGGTGCGCAGCGCTTTACAAGCCAGCCAGACGACGAAAGCGATCACGACAAAAGCGAAACTGCGGTGAGTCCAGTGAATCGCTGTCAACGCCTGAAATGACAAGAACTCGCCGTCGGCAGTCATGCCCAGATGGCGCCATAGGGTGAAACCGTTGGCAAAATCCATCTGCGGCACCAGCTTGCCATGGCACAACGGGAAATCGGTACAGGCAAGCGCGGCATAGTTAGTACTTACCCATCCGCCCAGAGCAATCTGCAGAACCAACAGCAGCAGGCCGATCAGGGCCGGTTTCACCAGAGCGGCGGCGCCGGCTGCTACCGGGGCATGCTCGCTTTGCCGGGCGCCGAGCCAAGTCAGCATCGCCAGCAAGGTCAGGCCAAGCAACAAATGAGTAGTCACGATCACCGGCTGCAGTTTTTGCGTCACGGTCCAGGCGCCGAAAGCGCCTTGCAGGCAGACGAATAAAAACAGCAAGGTCGGATAGCGCGGCGAAAATCTGCTGTCCTGCTGCGTCGTCGACTTCCTGCCGGTAAACCAGCGCAGCCAGGCAATCGCCATCAAGGCAACGATCAGTACCCCGACTCCCATCGCAAAATATCGATGGGTCATTTCGATCCAGGCCTTCATTACTGTCACCGGGCCAGTCGGCATGGCTTCCTGGGCTGCGCTGATATGCGCATGTGCCTGCAGCGGATTGGCGTGTCCGTAGCAGCCCGGCCAGTCTGGGCAGCCGAGACCGGAATCGGTCAGCCGCGTGAAAGCGCCGAACATGATCAGGTCAAAGGTCAGGAACAGCGTCACCCATACCAGCTTGCGATATTTATTGGTATCGCTGGAAGCCCAGACCACGCAGACCGCCAGCAAGGCAACCAGCAATCCCATGCCGCCGAGCTGGATTAACAATGGGGTAGTCATGGCAAACTCATCCTATGGCCGAAGCCCGCAATAACTTGGACAGGTCTTTTTTGACTTTATTTGGGTCGGCGTCCTTGGGGAAACGCATCATCAGATGACCGAGCGGATCGATCAGGTAAATATGATCGGCAGCGCTGGTATCGGCTTCGGTCGGCAACCAGGCTTTCAGCAGTGCCGGCTTGACCCGCAACAGCCTGGTGCCGTCATATTCGCGCATCACCATGGTTGGCAAAGGTTGATCGTCGGTAATCAGCCAGACTCGCTCCACCCGCTCCATTTCCTTGCCCTGCATCAAACGCAGCTGGCGCATTTCGAACAGCTTGTCCTGGCAAGCCTTCAGGCAATCGCCGCCGTCGGCCTGCACCATCAGCCATTTGCCTTTGTAGTCATCCAGGGTGGCTGGCTTGCCATCCAGCGTGGTGCTACCCAGTTCAGGGACGGGATAGTCGCGCGGATCGAGCAGCGCGCCGTAGTTGTTGCGGCTTTGCGGCTTGATCACGTAATACGTGAAATAGGAGGCAATCATGGGCGCAGCGCATACTGCAATCACCGCGAACAATTTCCAGCGGCCGCTCTGGCGCTGCGGGTTATTGGCCGGACTATTAGCCGGATTGCTGGCCGGCTGGCTTGTTGGTGTTTTCTGATCCACGTCTAAATCCTGTCACAACAAAAAAAATGAACGCCATCACGGCCAGCGCATACCACTGGAATGCATAGCCGCGATGCTTTTCGATACCGAGCGAGGGCCTGGGCCAAGTGCGCAGCAAATGGTCCTCGGTGTTGCTGGTTTGCTCGATCACGAACGGCTGCAGCTTGAATTTACTGGCTGCGGCGAATTCGCCTATCGCCAGATTTTGCACAATTGCCTGGGGTCGCAACGAACCGGCGTCGCCTAACTGCAGGACATGGCCGAAATCGCGCCTGACCAGCCCTTCTATCTCGATCACGCCGGCCGGCGTCGGGTAGGACGGCAGCTTGCTGCGATCGGCCGGATCGCGCGGCAACCAGCCGCGCGCTACCAGCACGTAACTGTCCGCCCCCGTGACCAACCCCGGGGCGGGCGCCGCAAGCTTGAACGGCATTAGCACATAAAACCCGGCGACGCCGTTCAAGGGACGATTGTCGAGATAGACCGGCCAGCCGGGAATAAATTCACCGCGCAGCACCATACGCCTGAATTCGAGTTGATCGACATCCTGTACCTGTAAGGCAGCGCCGAGTTGCACGGCGGCATCGGCCTCACGTTGCAATAATTTGCTTTCGAGCGCCTGCTTTTGATCGCCGCGCCGCGTTTGCCATTGTGCCAACGCTACGCCTAGCACCACCAGCAACACAGTCACCACAAACGGAATCAGCCGAAACCGGAATCTGATTGGCATTACAATATCGCCTTAGTCAATATTAGTGTCCTGAGTTAGAAATTCGTCGAAGAAAAGCGATGAAACCGGCGCCATGCGTCGTTGCAAATACTCGCAAGGGACCGCACCCTTGCTCCGTTTTGCGCCTAGCCTGACACCGATTTCATCACTTTTCTCATTCAACGAACCTCTAACTCAGGACACTAGCCCAAAAATGAAAATCGTCGTCGCCATTGCCTTCATCCTGATTATCGGCAGCCTGGCCTCCGCACTGATATTCCTGATGCGCGATAAAGGTAAAAGTAACCGTACGGTGCAGGCGCTAACCATGCGCGTCGGCTTTTCGGTGGCCCTGTTCATCCTGCTTTTGGTCTTGTACAAACTCGGTTATATCCAGCCGACCGGGTTGCACTAAGCAAAGCGCTACAACTATCAAGCAGAGCGCTGCTGCTGAGCTTACAGAAAAAAAGGCCGCACCGAAGTGTGGCCTTTTTTATGTGCTCAATTATGCGCTCAATTCGGCGCTGATTTTATGCGCCGTCGCCGCTTTTGCTATTACAGCCAATACACCACGACGTACAAGCCGAGCCAGACCACGTCCACAAAGTGCCAGTACCAGGCCGCGCCTTCAAATGCGAAGTGGTGGTCTGGAGTGAAATGGCCCTTCAGCACACGGAACAGCACCACTGACAGCATGATGGCGCCGATGGTGACATGGAAACCATGGAAACCAGTCAACAGGAAGAATGTCGAACCGTAGACGCCGGAAGTCAGTCTCAGGTTGTAATCGTTATACGCTTCGATGTATTCAGCAGCCTGGAAGCCCATGAAAGTCGCGCCCAGCACAATAGTCGCGAAGAGCCAGAATGCAGTCTTGGCGCGATGGCCGGAGCGCAGTGCGTGGTGGGAAATTGTCAGGGTTACGCCGGAGGACAGCAGCAAAGCGGTATTGATGGTCGGGATCGGGAATGGTCCCATGGTGGTGAAGGCTTCAACCGTGCCGGCCGGACCGGCATTGCCCCAATGCGCGGCAAAGTCTGGCCATAGCAGCTTGTTGTCGAGATCGCCCAGCCATGGCATTGCAATGCTGCGGGCGTAGAACAAAGCGCCAAAAAACGCCGCAAAAAACATCACTTCGGAGAAGATGAACCAGCTCATGCTCCAGCGGAACGAGGTATCGATGCGCGCGCTGTACAAGCCGCCTTCGGATTCACGGATGGAATCGCTAAACCATTTGTACAGCACAATCAGGAACGACAGGATACCGATCCCGCACAGCTCAGGTCCCCATGCGACACTATTGACCCATGCGGCAGCACCAGCCATTGTCGCCAGTAGCGATACACCTCCCAGCACTGGCCACTTGGACGGGCCAGGGACGAAATAGTAAGGTGCATTACCTTGTTGAGAACTCATTTCCATCTCCCGATACAAATTTAGTTAGTTACTTGCTGTGAGTTACTGTACTGCATTTTATTTCGCGACGACCAGTTTCACGATGGTGATCAGGATCGCAATAAAAATCAAGGCGCCGAGTATTCCGGCTATCACTACATGCACCGGATTCAAGCCGGCTGCATCGCTTTCGTAATCTTTCCTTTTGCGCACCCCGAAGAACGACCAGAATACCGCTTTCATGGTGGCGCCGAATGAGGCTTTACGGCGGCTTGCTTCCTTCAGATCCGACATTGAGTACCCCAGGTTACGCTGCTAATCACGCTGTAATCAGCCGCGTTGAGTTGGTTTATCCGGCTGGCTTATCCGGCTGTCCCGCAATTTCAAAAAAAGTGTAGGACAGGGTGATCACCTTCACATCTTTAGGTATAGCAGGATCTATGTAAAACACCACTGGCATTTCCTTGGCCTGGTTCGGACCAAGGGTTTGCTGGGTGAAACAGAAACATTCGACCTTCTTGAAAAAAGCTGCCGCCTGCTGTGGCGCATAACTTGGAATCGCCTGTGCATCCATCTTGCGCGATTGCTTGTTCACCACCTCATACACCACTTGCGTCATTTCACCAGGATGCACCTGCAGACTGCTGACCGTCGGCCTGAAACGCCAGGGGCCTTGCGAATTGCCGTCGAATTCAACGGTAATCGTGCGGCTCTTGTCGACCTGGGTATTGGCCGGCGCTTCCACCGTTGCGTCTTTCGGTGTCAGGTAATTGACGCCGGTAATCTCGCAAATCTTTTTATACACCGGCACCAGGCCATAGCCGAAGCCGAACATCAGCACCGCGATCACCAGCAGCTTGCCCAGCATCTGCCAATTCAATTTTCTTGATTCGGCCTTCGCATCATTATTATCTGCAGGATCGCTCATCTACTTGAACCACAACATCTTGACGAAGATCGCAATGAAGAAACTCAAGGCAAGCAGACCTACCAGCAATCCGGTACGTACGTTATTAGGCTTTTTCGGCTGACTCATTTTGCTCAATCGCACAGAGTTGGCGGGCTTTATTACCACCCTCCGTTCCCATTATTTAAAGGTCGGTGGCGTTTCAAAGGTATGGAAAGGTGCTGGGCTAGGCACAGTCCATTCCAGGCCTTCGGCGCCATCCCATGGCTTGTCGGCTGCTTTCTTGCCGCCCTTGATCGATGGAATGATCACGAAGAACAGGAAGTAGACCTGGCTCAGGCCGAAACCCAGAGCGCCGATCGAAGCCAGCATGTTGAAGTCGGTGAACTGCGCCGGGTAATCGGCGTAGCGGCGCGGCATGCCGGCCAGGCCCAGGAAATGCATCGGGAAGAAAGTCACGTTGAACCAGATCAGCGAATTCCAGAAGTGGATCTTGCCGCGGGTTTCGTTGTACATGAAACCAGTCCACTTCGGACCCCAGTAGTAGTAACCGGCGAACAGCGCGAACAGGGAGCCGGCCACCAGTACATAGTGGAAGTGCGCTACCACGTAGTAGGTATCCTGCATCTGGATGTCGATCGGGGTGACCGCCAGGATCAGGCCGGTGAAGCCGCCCATGGTGAACACGAAGATGAAGCCGATGGCGAACAGCATTGGCGTTTCGAAAGTCATCGAACCGCGCCACATGGTAGCGATCCAGTTGAAAATCTTGACGCCGGTAGGCACCGCGATCAGCATGGTGGCGTACATGAAGAACAGCTGTGCAGTCACTGGCATGCCGGTGGTGAACATATGGTGCGCCCAGACGATGAACGACAGGATCGCGATCGAGGCAGTGGCGTACACCATCGAGGCATAACCAAACAATTGCTTGCGGGCGAAAGCCGGGATGATCTGCGACACGATGCCGAACGCCGGCAGAATCATGATGTACACCTCTGGGTGTCCGAAGAACCAGAAGATGTGTTGATACATCACAGGATCGCCGCCGCCGGCAGCGTTAAAGAACGATGTGCCGAAATGGCGATCGGTCAATGTCATGGTGATCGCGCCAGCCAGCACAGGCATCACGGCGATCAGCAGGTAAGCGGTAATCAGCCAGGTCCAGCAGAACATCGGCATCTTCATCAGCGTCATGCCAGGCGCGCGCATGTTGAGGATGGTGGTGATGATGTTGATCGAGCCCATGATCGATGAGGCGCCCATGATATGGATGGCGAAAATCGCCATGTCCATGCCTGGCCCCATCTGGGTCGACAGCGGTGCGTACAGGGTCCAGCCGGCAGCAGTTGCGCCGCCAGGAACCAGGAACGACGTCGCCAGCAGCAAGGCAGCCGGCGGCATCAGCCAGAACGAGAAATTGTTCATCCGCGCAAAAGCCATATCGGATGCGCCGATTTGCAATGGAATCATCCAGTTAGCAAAGCCGACGAAAGCCGGCATGATGGCGCCGAACACCATCACCAGGCCGTGCATGGTGGTTAGCTGGTTGAAGAATTCCGGCTTGAAAAATTGCAGGCCGGGCTGGAACAGCTCGGCACGGATCAGCAGTGCCAGCACGCCGCCTGACAGCAGCATGGTGAAAGAGAACCACAGATACAAGGTACCGATGTCCTTGTGGTTGGTTGCAAATAACCAGCGACGCCAGCCGTGTGGGTGGTCATGCGCGTGGTCGTCGTGAGAATGATCGTGTGCGTGATCGACTGCGGTAGTGCTCATCTCAATCTCCTAATTTACTTACGCGCAGCCAGCACTTCAGCTGGTTGGACAATATTTTCCTGGGCCTTGTTGGACCAGTTGTTACGGGTGTAGGTAATCACCGCAGCAATTTCGGTATCCGACAACAGGGCTTTCCATGGCGGCATTGTCAGGTTGCCGGTGATCTTGCCGTTCAACACAACATTGATCTGTTCAGCACGCGGGCCGTTGACGATCGGGTCGCCATCCAGTGCTGGAAATGCGCCGGGCACGCCCTTGCCGGTAGCCTGGTGGCAGACTGCGCAATTTGCTGAATAGACTTTTTCGCCGCGTTGTTTCAACTCGTCGATGGTCCAGGTCTTGGTTGGATCGTCCGCCTGTGCAGCCATTTCCTTTTTCTTGCCGTCAACCCAGGCCTTGTAATCGGCTTCGCTCAGGACGTTGACCACGATAGGCATGAAAGCGTGATCTTTGCCGCACAGCTCAACGCATTGGCCGCGGTAACTGCCGACCTTCTCTGCCTTGAACCAGGTATCGCGCACAAAACCGGGAATCGCATCTTGCTTGACGCCGAATGCAGGAATGCCCCAGGAGTGAATCACGTCGTTAGCCGTAGTGATGATGCGGACTTTCTTGTTGACCGGGACCACCATCGGATTGTCGACTTCGATCAGGTAGTTGTCGTTCTTGACCTTGGTCGAGTCAACCACCTGCTCATGCGGCGTCGACAGATTGGACAGGAAGGAAATGCCTGAACCTTCGCCGCTCAAGTAGTCATAGCCCCATTTCCATTGCATGCCGGTGACTTTGATCGTCAGGTCGGCATTGGAAGTGTCCTTCATCGCCACCACGGTCTTGGTGGCAGGCAGGGCCATGCCGATAACGATGAGGAAAGGAACCACGGTCCAGGCGATTTCGACGCCGGTGCTTTCGTGGAAGCTGGCCGACTTGTGGCCGAGCGATTTGCGATGCTTGAGGATGGAGTAGAACATCACCCCGAAAACGGCCAGGAAAATCACCAGGCAAATAATCAGCATCAAGTGATGCAGATCATAGATTTGCTGAGCAATTTGCGTCACCGGTGGTTGAAAGTTCATCTGCAGTACCGCTGGACCGCCCGGACTATCTACCACCGCCCATGACGGCATAGCTGCCGACAAGAGCGAGGCACCGAGCATCAACGATATAAGGCGCTTCGCATATTCCATGATTTCCTCAAAAGCCCAAAATTATAATTATGTCAACCGCCAGAGGCTTGTGTAGTGTTTCGTAAATGGGGGAGCCGCAGAAGTGCTGATTTTTTGTGTCAGGCTAGGCGCAAACCGGAGCGATAGCTAGACTATCGCGAGGATTTGCAACAACGCCTGGCGCGAAAAAGCAGCGCTTATGTGGTTTCATCATTTGCGAAGCACTGCACTAAGTTGCGCTGTAGCTCCTGCCGCAGCTCCAGAACAAACTCGCGCCGCTTTCGTTCCGTCAAAAACTGCCCTACTTCGACCCTGGCGCCAAGCGCCTCGATGTCTATGAGGCCCTTGTTCGTCTCTTGCACCGCAATCCGGATCGAACGTAAATCCAGCTTGAATTGTCGAATTTCCTGTGCCTGTATCAATTCCACAAGCAGATAATCGTCCAGCATCGCTATGTGCTCGCGGTCCGTGGCGTGCCGTGCATAGATCAGAAATGCGATCGCTACCGCAGACATTTCCAGAACCGCAAACAGTAATACAAACCAGGCGCCGCGCAAGGTAAAGCCGATTGCCACGGCAAACGATGTGGCGCAGAGGATCGCATAGAAAAAACCAAGCTGGCGCGGCGCAATTGCGCAGTTACGCCTCAAGTTCCATTCTCGCTTAATCATGTTGCACAATCGACACCTAGCAAGTGGTCCTACTCACAAGCTAAAACCTTCGAAGTATAAGGGGTAACTGAATATGTTATCAAGGAGAATCAAATGCCGGATACAGGCCGCTCGCTGGCCTGCAAAACTGCGTTTTTCCCCCTGTACGACGCCAGTTAGCCTCCTAAGAAACCACTAGATTATGGTCATCCCCATATGTTTCATATGGGAAATTTCTTATATTGACGAAGGGGTAGGACAAGCTGCAATGTAGTAAATTGACAACGCATGGCGAATTTCCACCGCCGCGTTTTGTCCTTATCAAACAAGACGTTGCCGCTGATTCTCTCTGCTCTGCGCTGATTGGCTGACTGGATAACTACCGCAAATCAGCCAAAGGATGTGACGCCGCAGTCCACGGGTCGTCGAAAAATCCATTTCCCCATTTGCTGTCCACCGCTGCCAGCGTTGCCGGCTGCCATTTCGGCTGGCGATCCTTGTCGATGATCAACGCCCGGATGCCTTCGGCAAAATCGGCGCGGGCGGCGCAATGCAAGGAAACCACATATTCCAGCCGAAAAATTTCCGCCAGCGACATATGCCGCGCCCGTTTTTGCAACGCGTGCGATAACCAGGCCGAACCCGGACTGCCTGCCGCCAGCGTAGCGATGCCTTTTTGCAGCCATGGATCATCAGTTTTTAATTCGACGATATTGCCCACAACTTCAGCCAGGGTCGGCGCACTGCACAGGCGGTTGATCAATTCAAAATGTTGCTGCAACGGTGTGCCTGCCGCCGCCCACGCCTCGGCGTCGGCCTCGGCGCCCAGACGTTCGGCATTTTGCAATACCCGGCTTAGTAAAACATCGTCCTGCTGCCCGTCCCACGGCTGGCTTAACAAGGTCGCCAGCACGGACTGCTTTTGCGCATGATTGATCTGGTAATCGGCCAGCCGGGCAAAGATGGCGTCGGCAGCACCTATGGAGGCGCCGCTCAACGCCAGGAACAAACCGAGCTGCCCCGGCATGCGGTTCAGAAACCAGGTGCCGCCCACGTCCGGATACAGGCCGATGGTAATTTCCGGCATCGCCAGCCGCGATTTTTCAGTCACCACGCGATGGCTGGCGCCCGCCATCAAGCCGATGCCGCCGCCCATCACGATGCCATGCGCCCATGCCAGGATCGGCTTGGGATAAGTATGAATCAGGTAATCCAGCCGATATTCGCGCTCGAAAAAATCGCAGGCGTAGCTGTTGCTGCGGATATCCTCTGGCCCACCGGCGGCATGCTGATCCAGCATGGTGCGATACAAACCCTGTAAATCTCCGCCGGCGCAAAAAGCCTTTTCTCCGGCAGCCTGCAACACCACCATCGCTAGTTGCGGATCAGCGGCCCACAGCCGTAATTGCTGGTCCAGCAAATCGACCATTTCCAGCGATATCGCATTCAGCGTCTTTTCGACATTCAGCGTGGCGACGCCGATGCGCTTGCCATTAGCGGCGGTCAGTTCTTCGAACAATGCGGGCGCCGCAGCTGCCGCCAAATTTGCTTCTGTCATCGTTGCTTCTATCTTCATTGGTTACCCCACACAGCGGGACGTTTTTGCAAGAAAGCATTCACGCCCTCCTTTTGATCCTGGGTATCAAACAGATCAAGGAACAATTCGCGCTCCACCGGCAGCAAGTTCGCCAAGGGATTGCTGCGCGCGCCCTGGATCAGCTTCTTGCAGGCGCTGATGCTGGAAGGACTTTGCCTGGCGACTTGTGCGGCCAGCGCCAGGGCGCGTTGCCTGGCCTCGCCTTTTTTTACCACTTCCTCGACTAGGCCGATGCGTAATGCGGTTTCGGCATTGACGCGCTCGCCGCACAAGATCATGCGCTTGGCCCAGCCTTCGCCCACCAGCCACGGTAGATTCTGGGTGCCGCCGGCGCACGGCAGCAAGCCGACCGCGGCCTCCGGCAACGCCATTTGCGCATGCTCCTCGGCGATCCGCAAATCGCAAGCCAGCGCGCACTCCAGGCCGCCGCCCATGGCGTAACCGTTGATGGCGGCGATCGAGACGCCGCGAAAACCGGACAGCGTTTCGAAGGCTTCGCCAAAACGACGCGCCATTTCCCGCGCCATGACCTTGTCGCCGTCGGCAAACAGTTTCAGGTCGGCGCCGGCGCTAAAGAATTTTTCGCCTTCGCCGGTGAGTACCAGGCTGTAAATATTCTTGTCCGCTTTGAGCGTTTGCACCAGCCGCGTCAGATCGCGCAAGGCCTCGCCGGTCCAGGTATTGGCAGGTGGATTAGCCATCGTGACGACGGCGGTATGGCCGATTATTTCCAGCCGCAGGTTGGTGTAGGTGGTGCTGTCGTTATTCATCGGATGTCCTCGTTGGTTGCGTTGCTCAGCAATTGGCGGGCAATGATCACACGCATGATTTCGTTGGTGCCTTCCAGGATCTGATGTACGCGCACATCGCGGAAATGGCGTTCCAGCGGGTACTCGCGGATATAACCGTAACCGCCGTGGATTTGCAGCGCTTCGTTACAGATTTGAAAACCGATGTCGGTGGCGAAGCGTTTCGCCATCGCGCAGTAGGTGGTCGCATTCGGATCCTTGGCATCCAGTTTGCAGGCAGCCAGGCGCACCATCTGGCGCGCCGCCACCAGTTCCGTCTGCATATCGGCCAGCTTGAATTGCAGCGCCTGGAAATCCGACAGCGGCCGGTTGAACTGGCGGCGCTGGCCCATATACGCATGTGCTGCATCCAATGCCGCCTGGGCAGTGCCGACCGAGCAGGTGGCGATATTGATGCGGCCGCCATCCAGGCCGCGCATCGCCAGACGGAAGCCTTCGCCCTCTTGTCCCAGCAGGTGATCGGCGGGAATCCGTACATCGTCGAAACTGATAGTGCGTGTCGGCTGGCTGTTCCAGCCCATCTTTTCTTCCTTGCGGCCATAGCTGATGCCGGGCGTATGGGCCGGCACCACGAACGCCGACACGCCATGCGCGCCGCCGGCGCCGGTGCGTGCCATCAAGACCAGGACATCGGTGGCGCCGGCGCCGGAAATAAACGCCTTGGAGCCGTTGATCACATACTCGCCGCCATCCAGCTGCGCGCTGGTTTTCAAGGATGCGGCGTCCGAGCCTGCGCCTGGCTCTGTCAGGCAGTAGGAGCCCAGCTTCTGGCCGCTCGCCAGCTTGCCGCACCAGCCCTCGCGCACTGCCGGCGTGGCCCAGTTGGCGATCATCCAGCTCACCATGTTATGGATCGTCAGGTAGGCCGTGGTCGAAGTGCAGCCGCGCGCCAGTTCCTCGAATACGATAGTGGCGTCGAGCCGCGACAATCCCAGGCCGCCCACTTCTTCCGGCGTATACAAGCCGCAGAAACCCAGCTCGCCGGCCTTGGCGATGACGTCGGTCGGGAAGATGCCTTCGGCGTCCCATTTGGCAGCGTGCGGCGCCAGCTCTCCGGCGGCAAAATCACGCGCGGTCTGCTGAAATGCGCGTTGATCTTCTGATAGTTCGAAATCCATGGTGGTTTGTCTCCAATGCGATGGGGGTGTCTGTTATTACTGCTGTCGGTAATATCTATCTCCGCAGAATAGCAATAATTGACGTTAACGTAAACGTCACCCAACCCATTGAGGCGAAAAAAAGGGCGACCTGCCGTCGCCCTTCCCCCTGCCACGCTGATGCGGCCTGTAGTTACTTAGGCAACAACACGGTGTCGATAACATTGATCACGCCATTCGACTGATAAACGTCGTAGGTGCTGATGTTGGCAACATGGCCGCCATCGTCCGTGACGTAGATGTTGTGCGGACCGTTTTGTGCAAAGCTCAGCATGCCGCCGCTGGCGGTTGGCAGTTCAGCCTTGCCATTGCCTTTTTTAATGGCGCTTTCCAGCTTGGCAAAGTCATATCGGCCTGGCACTACGTGATAAGTCAGGATTTTGGTCAAGGTAGCCTTGCTTTCCGGCTTGACCAGGGTTTCCACCGTGCCAGCCGGTAGTTTGGCAAAGGCGGCGTTGGTCGGTGCAAATACGGTGAACGGGCCCTTGCCCTTGAGGGTTTCCACCAGGCCGGCAGCCTTTACTGCGGCCACCAAAGTGGTGTGATCAGCCGAATTGACAGCGTTGTCGACGATGTCCTTGCTGGGCAACATATTCTGGCCGCCGACCATCACGGTATTTTCTGCGTAAGCCGAACTGGCGGCTAGCAAGGTCAGGGCTGCAGATAGGGTTGCAAATGAGGTTGCAAATAAGGTGAAAGCATAGCGAAGTTTGCGCATGATGATTCCTTTGAAAAAAAACCAGTTTTCGGAGCCTGCACAGTCATATACGCAACTGTCCCGAAACTGGATTCGCCGGATTCAAAAAATCATGCAAGAGGTTTGATGGCGATGCTGCCGCCAATACTGCATCTGCCGAAAGAAAATGAAGTAAGCCGATAGGCCGGATTCTGTTACGACGTTCAGGCTTGCGCCCTTGCGTTATGACAACCATTCCTCTAGGCGCTGGATTACTCCAGCGCTCAAGCTTCCTACCCGCACGCTCCGCGAGCAACATCAACGCGTGCCTATTTGGAATTGCTCCGAGTGGAGGTTACCGCGTTTCACCGTAACTTAATACGCTCGTCTCTGTGGCCCTATTCCTCGCCTCACGGCGGACGGCCGTTAACCGTCACCCTGCTCTATGGAGTCCGGACCTTCCTCCCGCCAACGCATTGCGGCGTCGGCCAGCGGCTGTCTGGCTTACTTCAGGCGGCATTCTACCGCAACGAGAGCGACAACTCGCGACATTTCACAACCCCCAGCCCGTCGGAGCCGTCCGACGATGCCAAAACGGCATGAGACAGAATATCCTTCGATACGTATAGTATTTAGAGATTTTTGCGCTGCAATATCGCAATGCCAGCGCTCCGGCTGCGTCGCCAAGCGCCATCATTGATCAGACACTATCGCAACAGGACAGAACAAATGCACATCTGCGTATTAGGTGCTGGCGTCATCGGCGTCACTTCCGCCTATCGGCTGCTG
This sequence comes from Collimonas sp., assembly GCF_035566375.1. Lineage (GTDB taxonomy): Bacteria > Pseudomonadota > Gammaproteobacteria > Burkholderiales > Burkholderiaceae_D > Collimonas. Next base: position 99,922 of record NZ_DATMRK010000037.1, on the reverse strand, counting down.
GAAGCCGGTCATCAAGTCACGCTGGTCGACGCTGCAGCGCTGCCGGGCAGCCAGACCAGCTTCGGCAATGGCGCGCAATTGAGTTACTCCTATGTCGCGCCTCTGGCTGATCCATCGGTCTGGCGCCATTGGCCGGAATACCTGTTCAGCGCCGACTCACCGCTGACGCTGCGGCCGAAAATGGATCTCGCGCAATGGCGCTGGCTCCTGAAATTCATGACGGCCTGCAATACCAAACGCGTCAGGCAAACCACCATCGATTTGTTGCGGCTGGCTTTCTTCAGCCGCGCACAATTGCAACAACTGCGACAAGCCGTCCGGCTCGACTTCCAGCACCGCAGCGCCGGCAAGCTGGTGATGTACGGCGACGCCAAAGGTTTGCAGGGCGCCCGCAAGCAAATCGAATTCCAGGCCCGCCATGGCTGCCAGCAGGAAATCGTCGACACCGCGCGCTGCATGCAAATCGAACCGGCGCTGGCCAATTCCAAACGCGACTGGGCCGGCGGCGTGTATACCGCGAGCGAAGAAGCGGGGGATTGCGCCCTGTTCTGCCAGCAGCTGGTAGACGCCATGTCGCAACAATCCGGCTTCCGCTTCGCCCACTCGCAACGTATCCATAAACTGGAAATGCGCGACGGCGCTTTGGTCGCAGTACATGCCGGCCAGGAACTGATAGCTGCCGACGCCTTCGTATTGGCGTTAGGTGCGGCCAGCGCCGATTTTGCTCACCTTGCCGGTTTCTCATTGCCGCTCTACCCGCTCAAAGGCTACAGCATCACGGTGCCGTTGGGCGACGCTGCCTCCCAGGCCGCAGCGCCGCAAGTATCCATCACCGACCTCTCGAAAAAAATCGTCTACGCACGGCTCGGAGACCGTCTGCGGGTGGCCGGACGGGTGGAACTGGTCGGCATGGATCGCAGCATACCAAACAGCGCCATCGACGAATTGAAACGCGGCGTGGCCGAATTATTTCCGGCTTGCGGCGATCTGTCGACCGGCGCAAACTTGTCGCCATGGGCCGGATTCCGTCCGGCGACGCCGAGCGGCGTGCCGTTGATTGCGGCAGCGCCGGTCAGAAATCTGTACCTGAATGTCGGCCACGGCAGCCTCGGCTGGACTCTGGCGCATGGCAGCGCAACGCTGCTGACGCAATTGATCGCGGGCGAAACTACTGCCATCGACGCCAGCCCTTTTTCATTTAGCGCCTAGCAAAGAAACCCAAAGGAAACCCCATGAAACTGATCACCAACCAGCAGGTCGCCGAGCTGATCAACACCGGCGACGCCATAGCCGCCATGCGCCAGGCTTTCGCCGGCATCGGACAGGGCGCGCAGCAGGCAAGAATCCGCACCAGCGCCGGACCCGTCATGATGTCTAGCATGGGAGCATTGTTACCCGCCGCCGGCATCGCCGGTTACAAGATCTACACCACGATCAATGGCAAATTTCATTTTGTCACCGTGCTGTTTTCCACCGAGGACGGGCGGCCGCTGGCGGCGATTGAATCCGACACCATGACCGGCTTGCGTACCGCCGCCGCTACTGCGGTTGCTGCCGATCATCTGGCGCGGCCGGATGTCGCTACGCTGGCGGTGATCGGCACCGGGGTCCAGGCGCACTCGCATGTGCCGGCCTTGCTGGAGGTCCGCAAATTCAAGGAAATCCTGATTGCCGGCCGCAGCGGCCAGCAGCAATTTGCGGAGCAGATCACGCAACAGACCGGGATTCCGGCACGCGCTGTCAGTATCGATGAGGCGGCCCAGGCCGGCGACGTGGTTGTTACCGTGACGCGCTCGGCCGAGCCGCTGTTTTCCGGCGACCTGCTGCAAGCGGGCGCCTTCGTTGCTGCAGTCGGCGCCAGCAAAGGCAATCTGCGCGAACTCGACGATCGCGCGATCGCCCGCGCCGATGCTTTGGTGGTCGAATGGAAGCCGCAGGCGCAACAAGAGGCTGGCGATCTGTTGCTGTGCAAGCCAGGCATCTTTGACTGGCAACAGGTGTGGGAACTGGGGCAGATTGTCGACGGCAGCAGCACTTACCAGCGCCAGCAAAACGATCTGGTGATCTATAAAGCGATTGGTGTCGGGGTCGAAGACATCGCCCTGTCCGGCCTGGTATACCGCCGCGCCTGCGAGCGTTTCGGCTGGTAGCCACCCACCGCGCACCCACGGCGCACAGCATTGCTTGCCGCCGTTATGCCGTCAGTCTAGAATCGGGCTCTCGCTTCAGGCATCCCGCAGGATTGCCTGAAGCCCACCGATGACTACTGACGACATGCACACATGGAATTCCACTTACTAAGCTTCCTGAAGACCGTGCTGTTTGTGCTCGCCGCACTATTGCCGATCATGAATCCGCCCGGCGGCGCGCCGATTTTCCACGCACTGACCATCACTGCGTCTGACGCCACCCGCAATTCACTGGCGCGCAGAGTCGCCATCAATTCTTTCCTTTTGCTGGTGGGAGGTATGTTCATCGGCACCCATGTACTGGCATTTTTCGGCCTGTCACTGCCGGTGGTGAAAGTCGCCGGCGGTCTGCTGGTGGTGGCCACCGCCTGGAAAATGCTGAACTCCGATGAAATGCCTAAAGGCGAAGCCGTGCCAGAATCGCTTTGGACCGAGGCGCTGGTTTCGAAGAAAGCTTTTTACCCGCTAGCATTTCCGCTCACCGTCGGCCCCGGTTCGATCTCGGTCGCCATCACCCTGGGCGCCGGCGTGCGCGTGCCGGATATTCCACTGCCGCTGTCCATGATTGCCGCCGTCGCAGGCCTTGCATTGGCGGCGCTGGCGGTTTATCTCAGCAACCGTTTTGCCGGTGTCTTGATCCGTTTGCTGGGCGATACCGGCACCACCGTCATGCAGCGCATGACTTCGTTCATCTTGCTGTGTATCGGCGTGCAAATTCTGTGGGATGGGGTTAGCGGCTTATTGATGTTATGGCAAGCGCACTGATTTACTTTTTCACCTCACGGAATTCTAGTGATAAGATCATTGCCTTACCAACCCATTAAGGAGCACACGATGCTGAAGAAGATAATGGTAGTTGCAGTATTGTTTGGCATGCTGGGCGCACTGTCGGCCTGTAACACGGTTGCCGGCGTTGGCAAGGATGTGGAATCCGGTGGCGAAAAAGTGAAAGACGCGGCGCAGGACGTGCAAAAGAAAATGTAATTTTCCGTAGCTGTCGCAGCATTACGCAGATACACAAAAACCCGACTTGGCGTCGGGTTTTTTATTCCGCAAAAAAAAGATTTAGTTATGGCAGGCGTTTCCTGCATCCCCCCCGAAAACGGCAGCAAGTTAAAATTTGTTGACGCAACAATGTGAACAATTGAAAATTCCACGTTTTGACAAACGCTCTTTCAGCGCATTGCAATAGACTGTGCGTTCGCCCAGGTCGCCGATTTAAAATAAGGCGCTGCTCGAATTTACGATTCACACCTTTTTAAGAAAATACCGCTATGAACAAAACTGAACTGATCGACGCCATTGCATCTGACGCCGACATCTCGAAAGCCGGTGCGCAACGCGTGTTGGATTCGTTGATAAATAATGTGATCAAGGCTGTAACCAGCGGTGACACTGTACAGCTGGTCGGATTCGGTTCCTTTTCTTCAGGCAAACGCGCCGCACGTGTTGGCCGCAATCCACGCACTGGAGAAGAGATTAAGATTGCTGCCGCTAAAACCGTCAAATTCACGGCCGGCAAGGGATTCAAAGACGCCGTAAATAAAAAGAATAAATAATGTCAGGCAAGCCTCTCGAAACCACTCCAGGGGCTTTTCTGTTTTGGCCGCCATTCCTACGCGCCCGCCATCTCATTTTATTGCTGGCAGCCGGTGCCGCCATCCCTGCCGGCGCCGATACAATTCCGAACAAATCTGCCGTGCATGGAGTGTCGGAAAAAGTATTAACAGCCGAAGGGGCAACCCCAGCTTCAGGCGCAATCCCTAATCCGTCTTTCTACAGCGAATCGATGCGGCCGCCAGTTCCTGATGCATCTGATGAAGGCATGCGCTTGCGTTCCGATCCAGGCACAGCTGTCCAGCGCGGCACGGCTTCCTGGTATGGTCCGGGTTTTCATGGCCGTAAGTCAGCAGGCGGTGAGCGCTTCAATATGCATTCGATGACGGCGGCGCACCCCAATCTGCCACTGCTCAGTTGGGTGCTGGTGCGCAATGTCCGCAACAACAAAGTGGCGCTGCTCAAGGTGACCGACCGCGGGCCATATCGCAGTAAACGGATACTCGATGTCTCTTACGCTGCGGCGAAACAACTGGGTTTCGTCCGCAACGGCACCGCGCAGGTCGAAGTCCGTCAGTTATCGCATAGCGAAGTCAGCTGGGTGCGTCGTCAACTCGATGAAGGAAGCGATGTATCGGCCGTAGATGCTCCCCACTCGTCGACCGACGCCAGCGACGAGCCAGCAGCTCAAGTACTGCAGCAGGGGTCGCTGTCTGGACATTAATCCCTGCGGGCAGGCGAATGCCAATTGCCTGCCCTACACGACACATCAGCAAAATTTGCTGAAATCCGGCTTCCGTTTTTCGAAAAAAGCCATGAATGCTTCTGCCGCTTCCGGCGCCTTCAGCATCGCACCGAAGTGCTCGATCTCCTGTTGCATCCGCGCTTCCACCGCAGCAGTCTGGCCGCCCTTCATCAAGCTCTTGGTGATGCGGATCGAGGCCGCAGGCAGAGCCACCAGCTTGGCTGCCTGCGCTTGGGCGAACGCCAGCAATTCTTCTGCCGGCAATACTTTGTTGACCAGGCCCATGGCGTTGGCTTCCTCCGCCGTAAACGCCTCGCCCAGCAACAGCTTCTCGGCCGCGCGCTGATAACCTGCGATTTGCGGCAATATCAGGCTGGACGCAGCCTCCGGGCATAAACCGAGTTGCGTGAACGGCATGGAAAAACGTGCATTGTCGGCGGCATATACCAGGTCGCAATGCATCAGCAAGGTAGTGCCGATGCCGACCGCGGCACCGGCCACCGCAGCCACCATCGGTTTGCTGGCATGGCTGATTTGCCACAGGAATTGAAATACCGGGCTGTCGCTTGAAGTCGGTCGATTCTTCATAAAATCTTCGAGATCGTTGCCGGCGCTGAATATCTGCGGCTTGCCGGTAAACAGAATCGCCCTTACGGCGCTATCGCTCTCTGCATCTTTCAAGGCATCGACCATGGTTTGATACATGGCGGCGGTGATCGCATTCTTTTTCTCCAGGCGATTGAATTCAATCGTCAGGATGCCGTTTTCCTTGCTAGTCAATATATCCATCTGTTACTCCAGTTCAGCACACGCAATACGCGGCACAGTGATTAAGTTTAAGAAGACAAAAAAGCCGTGCGGGGATAGCTGCACGGCTTCTTCGTTTTTTTACGATTGCTTATGACAATCTGCTTGATTCAAACAATTACATGCGCTCGAAAATACCTGCCGCGCCCATGCCCGTGCCGACGCACATGGTGACCATGCCGTATTTCTGGTTGCGGCGACGAATGCCGTGGATCGCGGTTGCCGCACGGATCGCACCGGTAGCGCCCAGCGGGTGGCCCAATGCAATCGCGCCGCCCAGCGGATTGACCTTGGATGGATCCAGGCCGAGGTCCTGGATCACTGCCAGCGCCTGCGCTGCAAATGCTTCGTTCAATTCGATCCAGTCCAGCTGATCTTGCGTGATGCCAGCGGCGCGCAACGCCGCAGGGATCGCTTCCTTAGGACCGATACCCATGATTTCCGGCGGTACGCCGCGTACTGCAAACGAGGCAAAACGCGCCAGCGGCGTCAGGTTGAATTGCTTCAGGATCTTTTCGCTGACCAGTATCAATGCACCGGCGCCGTCCGAAGTTTGCGAGCTGTTGCCGGCTGTGACGCTGCCCTTGGCGGCGAACACGGCTTTCAACTTACCCAAGGCTTCCAGGGTCGATTCGGCGCGCGCGCCTTCGTCACGATCAACGATACGGGTCTTGAGATCGATCTGACCTGTAGCCAGATTCGGGATTCGTTCGATGATCTCGACTGAAGTGGTTTCGTCTTTGAATTCGCCCGCCAGTTGGCCAGCGATCGCGCGGCGATGGGATTCCAATGCAAACGCATCCTGCGCTTCACGCGAGACTTTCCATTGCTGGGCGACTTTTTCCGCAGTCAGGCCCATGCCGTAGGCCATGCCGATGTTTTCATCCTTGAACACATCCATGTTGACCGATGGATGGAAACCCATCATCGGCACCATCGACATCGATTCGGCGCCGCCGGCGATCATCACATCAGCCTGGCCGACGCGGATACGGTCGGCAGCCATGGCGATTGCGGTGATACCGGATGCGCAATAGCGATTCACGGTAACGCCGCCGATGGTGTTCGGCAAACCTGCCAGCAACACGGCGTTACGCGCCATGTTCAAACCTTGCGCGCCTTCAGGGAAGGAGCAGCCGATGATGGCGTCTTCGATCAGTTTCGGGTCCAGGCCAGGCACTTGCGCCACGGCGGATTGGATTGCGCGCACCAGCAGATCGTCCGGACGCATGTTTTTGAACATGCCACGCGGCGCCTTGCCGATTGGCGTGCGGGTTGCGGCGACGATATATGCGTCTTGAAGTTGTTTGCTCATTTTGATCTTCCTTATTAGTTACGCACAGGCTTACCGGTTTGCATCATGCCCATGATCCGCTCTTGCGTCTTAGGGTTGTTCAGCAGTTCGACGAAAGCCTTGCGTTCCAGGTCCAGCAACCATTGTTCATTCACCACGCTGCCTTCGTTTACTTCACCGCCGCAAACGATGTTGGCAATCATGTGGCCCAGTTTGTAGTCATGCGCGGAGATGAAACCACCGTCACGCATGTTGACCAGCTGCGCCAGGATGGTGGCGATGCCATTGCGGCCGATGACCGGGATCTGTGCCTTCAGCGGCGGCCGATAGCCGGCGTCGAACATGGCGCGCGCCTCAACCTTGGCCACATGCAGCAGCTCGTAGGCATTGAACACGATCACATCGTCGGCTTTCAGATAACCCATGCTCTGTGCTTGCAAAGCCGATTTCGAAACATTGGCAGTCGCAGCGTTCATGAAAGACGTCTTCAGGAATTGCAAGATGTCGTTACCCTTGGCGTCGTTGGCGGCACGTACAGCTGCCTCCTTCAAACCGCCGCCGGCAGGGATCAAGCCAACGCCAACTTCGACCAGACCGATATACGACTCGATCGATGCCACGCGCTTGGCCGTGTGCAGCGCCAACTCACAGCCGCCGCCCAGCGCCAGGCCTGCCACCGCAGCAACTACCGGTACGCTGGCATACTTGAGGCCCATGAACGCTTGTTGCAACTCAGCGACCATCGGTTCGATCGCCTTGGCGCCGCCCGACATAAACAACGGCAGCATCGATTGCAGATCGGCGCCTGCCGAGAAGGCGCCGCCTTCGGCAGCATCCGCGTGCCACAGCACCAGGCCCTTGTAATTCTTTTCAGCTTCAGCAACCGCCTTGTTCAGGCCGGCGATGACTCCTGGCCCGATCACGTGCATCTTGGTCTTGAACGACAAGATCAGCACTTCATCGTTTTGATGCCAGGCGCGTACCGAGTCGTCCTCAAACACGGTGGTACCGGCAGTCTTGCCATCGGCCACGCCTTCACCCAACAACGGAGCACGGAACGCTTGGCGTTGATAGACCGGCAGCGTGGAGCGGGCAACATTGACTTTCTTTGCTGGCGAATAAGAACCGTCGGCAGCGTGCACGCCGGTACGGCCATCGAATACCCAGGCTGGCAGCGGTGCATTGCACAGCGCCTTGCCGGCGTCGATATCTTCCTTGACCCAGCCGGCGATCTGCTGCCAGTCTGCGGCTTGCCAGATTTCGAATGGGCCTACGCTCCAGCCAAAGCCCCAACGCATGGCGAAATCGATATCGCGTGCGTTGTCGGCGATAGCTTCCATATGGACCGCGATGTAGTGGAAGCCATCACGGAAGATGGACCACAGGAATTGTGCTTGCGGATTGGTGGATTCGCGCAGGGTCTTCATGCGCTTGACCGGATCCTTGTCTTTCAGGATGCGCGCCACCAGTTCGTCGGCCTTGCCGCCGCCGGTAACGTATTCGCCCTTGGCGGCGTCGATGCGCAGGATATCCTTGCCAACTTTTTTGTAGAAACCGGCGCCGGCTTTTTGACCCAGCGCACCCTGCTCAACCAGCTTGGCCAGCAGCGGCGGCGTTGCGTACACGCCGTAGAACGGATCGTCCTTCAGGTTATCCTGCATGGTCTTGATCACATGACCCATGGTATCCAGGCCGACCACATCGGCGGTACGGAAAGTACCGGATTTGGCGCGGCCCAGCTTGGCGCCGGTCAGATCGTCAACGACGTCAACCGACAGGCCGAATTTTTCAGCCTGGTGAACCGTCGACAAGATGCCGAACACGCCAACGCGGTTGGCGATGAAGTTCGGTGTATCTTTAGCACGTACCACGCCTTTGCCGAGTGTCGTCGCCAGGAAGCCTTCCAGCTGATCGAGGATCTCTGGTTTAGTGGTGGCGGTAGGGATCAGTTCGACCAGGTGCATGTAACGCGGCGGATTGAAGAAATGAACGCCGCAGAAGCGTGCTTTCAGTTCAGCGTCGAAACCTTCCGACAAAGCAGTGATCGACAAACCCGAAGTGTTGGAAGCGAAGATCGCGTTTGGCGCAATATGCGGCGCGACTTTCTTGTACAGATCATGCTTCCAGTCCATGCGCTCGGCAATCGCCTCGATGATCAGGTCGCAACCGGCCAACACATCCAGATTGTCTTCGTAGTTGGCGACTTCGATCAGCGCGGCGTCGTCCTTGTTGCCAAGCGGCGCCGGGCTGAGTTTTTTCAGGTTTTCGATAGCGCGCAGGACGATGCCGTTTTTCGGACCTTCCTTGGCTGGCAGATCGAACAGTACCACCGGTACTTTGGCGTTCAAGCAGTGGGCCGCGATTTGCGCGCCCATCACGCCGGCGCCGAGGACGGCGACTTTTTTAACGATGAAATTCGACACTTGTTTCTCCTTGGTCAGTCTGTTGGGAGTGCGGGCCTGCGCTGATCGCGCCAGGCCCGCCTTACGGCTTATTTAGAACAAATCCATTAGAACAAATCCGCGTCCAGCGCCATCAGGCTGCCCGAACCGGAACGTGCCTGACGAATCAACATTGCGGTTTCCGGCAACAGGCGGGCGAAATAGAAACGTGCGGTCGCCAGTTTGGAAACGTAGAACTTGTCGCCTGAATCTTGCTTGGCCAAAGCGATCTTTGCCATTTGCGCAAAGAAGTAGGCGTACACCAGGTGGCCAACTACGCGCAGGTAAGGTACTGCTGCTGCGCCGGCTTCGTCCGGATTCTGGAAAGCCTTCATGCCGATTTCCATGGTCAGCTTGCTGACCTTGTCGCCCAGATCGGCGAGTGGCGTGATGAATTCCGACAAGGCTTCGTCAGCACCGTTTTCTTCGATGAAAGCCTGCACCTTGGCGCCGAATTTCTTCAGCTTGGCGCCGTTGTCCATCAACACCTTGCGGCCCAGCAGATCGAGCGACTGGATGGTATTGGTGCCTTCATAGATCATGTTGATGCGGGCATCACGCACATACTGCTCCATGCCCCACTCGGCGATGAAGCCGTGGCCGCCGTACACCTGCATGCACTCCGATGTCGCAGTCCAGGCGTTGTCGGTGATGAAGGCCTTGATCACTGGCGTCAGCAGGGCGACTTCATCGGCGCAATCCTTGCGCACTTGTTCGTCCGGGTGGTTCAGCTCCTTGTCCAGCTGCAGCGCGACGTAAGAACAGAAAGCGCGCGCGCCTTCAGCATACGCTTTTGCGGTCAGCAGCATGCGGCGTACGTCAGGATGGACGATGATAGGATCGGCTGGCCGGTCTGGCGCCTTGATGCCGGACAGGCTGCGCATCTGGATGCGATCCTTGGCGTACACCAATGCGTTCTGATAAGCCACTTCAGTCAGACCCAGGCCTTGCATACCGACGCCGAGGCGGGCAGCGTTCATGAACACGAACATCGCGTTCAAGCCCTTGTGCGGGCCGCCGATGATCCAGCCGGTGGCGCCGTCCAGATTCATCTGGCAGGTCGAGTTGCCGTGGATGCCCATCTTTTCTTCGATCGCGCCGCAAGTAATAGGATTGCGCGCGCCCAGCGAGCCGTCTGCGTTCGGCAGGAATTTCGGCACCAAGAACAGGGAAATACCCTTGGAACCTTCCGGTGCGCCTGGCAGGCGCGCCAGCACCAGATGGATGATGTTTTGCGACATGTCGTGCTCGCCGGCCGAGATGAAAATCTTGCTGCCGGTGATGCTGTAGGAACCGTCGGCCTGCGGCGCGGCTTTCGAGCGCAGCATGCCAAGATCGGTGCCGCAATGCGATTCGGTCAGGCACATGGTGCCGGTCCATTCGCCGGACACCAGCTTAGGCAGGTACAGCGCCTGCTGCTCTGGCGTGCCGTGCGCGTGCAGGCACTCGTAGGCGCCGTGCGACAGGCCCGGGTACATGGTCCAGGCCTGGTTGGCCGAATTCATCATTTCGTAGAACGAATTGTTGATCACCAGCGGCAGGCCCTGGCCGCCGAATTCAGGATCGCAGGACAGCGATGGCCAGCCGGCTTCCACATACTGCTTGTAGGCTTCCTTGAAACCCTTTGGCGCGGTGACAGTGTGGGTAGCCTTGTCGTGGTGGCAGCCTTCACGGTCGCCCGAATGGTTCAGCGGGAACAGTACCTGGGAGGTAAATTTACCGCCCTCTTCCAGCACTTGATTGATGATGTCGGCATCGATCTCGGCATGCTTTGGCAATTGTTTCAGTTCATCTTCTACATGCAGCAACTCGTGCATGACGAATTGCATATCCCGCAGTGGCGCGACGTATTGACCCATGGTGCTCTCCTGATGATTGGATTTATTGGATTGATTCGATCAAGCCGCCGTTTTGGCAGCGATTTTTTGATTCGTTTGTGAGGATTTCTTTGCAGCCGAAAGTGGCCTGGGTTCAGCTTCGCGGTAACTGTCAATCAGGCGATCGAAGCCCTTTTGAGCGCGCTCCACGCTGCCGGCTTTTTTCAAGAAACGTGCATCGTGATGCAAACCCAGGATCAGGCCGTACATCTCGTAGACCAGCTGGTCGGCGTCGGTATCGGCACGCAGATGACCGGCTTCGATTGCTTGCACTGCGCAGCGATGCAAAGCCTGCTGCCAGGTCCGCACCATGGTCACCAGCTGCTCGCGGATCTCGCCTGGCCGGTCGTCATACTCGACGGCGCCGCTGATATAGATACAACCGGAAGCGATTTCAATCGTCACCTGCCGGATCCAGCGCGCAAACATGGCTTCCAGACGCGGCAGGCCGCGTGCTTCCTTGATGCTCGGATAGAACACTTCCTGCTCGAACTGGCGGTGGTACAGTTTCACCACTTCGATCTGCAAATCTTCGCGCGAGCCGAAATGGGCAAACACGCCGGACTTGCTCATGTTCATTTTTTCGGCCAGCAAGCCAATCGTCAGACCTTCAAGGCCGTCACGGCTTGCCAGCGTGATAGCGACGTCGAGAATCGCTGCGCGCGTCATTTCGCCTTTACGCATGAATTTCGGCGGCATGTCAGTATGTGCCACGATAGTCCTGTCTCTGTCTGGTTGAGTCTTGCTAATAAGTCTTGAAAATCAGTCTGGATAAATTCAACGCCGGCTTGCTTGCCGGCCGATGCCAGCGAGAATGCGAACGCTCGTACTATTATGCACCAGAATCGAAATGTCAAACAGCGACTTAGAGGGGCGGTTCTACCGAGAGCTCATTCGAAATTTGCCGGCGCTTTATTTACGCGGGCTGGTTCAGAGAAGTGGCGCTGCTTTCGTTCCGGGCGTCTCCAAATTAGCGGGAAAATGGCGGGAAAGCGATGTCAAATAGATATCTGGCAATGGCGCGCTACGATTGCGCCTTGTCCAGCAAACGGCGGTCGCGCTTGGTCGGTCGCCCTTTGATCTGCATGGTCGGCTCGCGGAAGAACTTGCGGTCTTCCGCCAGTGTTGCGCGCCGGGCCAGGCTTTCTTCCGTTTCCTGATACAAGGTCTGCGCAATCGCCGCTGAGCTGCGCTGATCGGCCAGTTGCAGCACCGCCACCTGCCAGACGCTGGCGCCATTATCAATCGCCAGGATATCGCCGGTCTTGAGATTGCGCGCCGGCTTGGTGCGCTCATCGTTCAACCTGACTTTGCCGTTATCGACGGCGTCGCCCGCCAGCGTGCGCGTCTTGAAAAACCGCGCCGCCCAAAGCCACTTGTCGATACGTACTGCTTCGACTGTTTTACTCATGCTGTGATCTGCCACCTGAATCAATAGTCCGCGCTCAATATGCGCTTAAACCGGGTTGTCGATATCGATGAACTGATGTTGCAAGCCGAAGCGCTCCGCCAGATGGCGCCCCAGGGCTTGCACGCCATAACGCTCGGTGGCGTGATGACCGGCCGCCAGGTAAGCCACGCCGGCTTCACGCGCAAGATGCACGGTCGGCTCGGAAATCTCGCCACTGATGTATACCCCGGCGCCGGCGGCAATCGCATCGCCCAGCAAGTTTTGCGCGGCGCCGGTGCACCAGGCGATTTGCGCCAGGCGCTGGGAGGGGTCGCCGATCAGGATCGGGGCACGATGCAATTGGCGTTCGATCACGCCAGCCAATTCACCCACCGTGCTTACCTGCGGATCGCTCACGCTGCCCAGCCAGCCCAGGTTATCGTCGCCGAAGCGGCCGTTGGGCGACAGGCCCAACTGCTGCGCCAGTTGCACATTGTTGCCAAAATCCGCATGGGCGTCGAGCGGCAAGTGATAGGCAAATAAATTGATATCGTGTGTTAACAACAATTTCAGGCGTTTGTGTTTGGGGCCGATGACACGCATATCCTCGCCGCGCCAGAAATAACCGTGATGCACCAGGATGGCGTCTGCGCCACTGTCCACGGCTGCTTCCAGCAAAGCCAGGCTGGCAGTGACACCCGTCACCAGGCGCCTAATTTCAGCGCGTCCTTCCACCTGCAAGCCATTTGGGCAATAATCACGGAACTGTGTAATATTTAATGCTTCGGCAAGATATTTTGCGAGTTCGATACGACTCACCGGATTTACCGATTCTTGATTCACGATTTTCGACTCCCGATTTTTGATTTCCGACTTTCGACCCTGATTTTTGATTCCCGACTTTCGACCCCGATTTTCGATTTCACATAAGACTTCACTATGCGACGTTTCTGGCTGTTATTTGCGCAAACCATCACTATCGGTTTAGCGCTCTGGTTCATTGTAACGACCCTGAAGCCGAATTGGCTAAACGGCGCTTTGACCAGTTCGCCTTTGCATATCTCTGCCTCCAAGGTGCCGCTGCAAGAAGCTGCGTCGGGAACTCCTGCGCCGGGGTCATATCGTCAGGCGGCGCAAAGGGCGATGCCGTCAGTGGTCAATGTTTTCACCAGCAAAGACGCCAAGCCGGTCAGCCCTGAAATGCTGGAAGATCCATTGCTGCGGAAATTCTTCGGCGATCGCGGCGACGATGCGGAAGACAAGCAATCCAGTCTCGGCTCAGGCGTCATCGTCAGTTCACAAGGTTATATCCTGACCAATAATCATGTGGTGGAAGCCGCCGATGAAATCGAAGTGGCGCTGGCTGACGGCCGCACCACCACTGCCAAGGTGGTCGGCACCGATCCGGAAACCGACCTGGCCGTGATCAAGATCAATCTCCCGAACCTGCCTGCGATCACGCTGGGCCGTGCCGACCAGGCCAGTGTCGGCGACGTCGTGCTGGCCATCGGCAATCCGTTCGGGGTCGGCCAGACGGTCACGATGGGGATTATTTCGGCGCTGGGCAGAAGTCATCTCGGCATCAATCAGTTTGAAAACTTCATCCAGACCGACGCCGCAATCAATCCCGGCAATTCCGGCGGCGCCTTGATCGACACCAACGGCAACCTGATCGGCATCAATACCGCAATCTATTCGCGCACCGGCGGTTCGCTCGGGATCGGCTTCGCCGTGCCCATGACCACGGCAAAAGCCGTGATGGAATCCATCATCAACACCGGCCACATGGTGCGCGGCTATATTGGTGTGGAACCGCAGGACATCACACCGGAACTGGCGGAAAGCTTTGGCTTGAACAGAAGCACCGGCGCCATCATCGCCGGCGTGATCAAGAATGGCCCGGCCGATAAGGCGGGCTTGAAACCGGGCGATATCCTGGTGGCTATCGAAGGCAAGCCGATCGCCGACAGCACCGACATGACCAATCTGATTGCCCAGTTGCAGCCAGGCAGCAAAGCGAAATTGACGGTGTTACGCAAAGCCAAGGAAGCTACGGTGGAAGCGGTTATCGGCAAGCGGCCGCCGATGAAACGTGAAGCAGAATAGATGGGCGCCGCTGCCCACACGCAATCGCAAAAAGGAAAGCCGTAATGCACGTACGTGATCTGACCCAATACCTCGCCGAACTATCGGAGAACAACAACCGGGCCTGGTTTGTCATGAACAAGCCGCGCTACGATATCTTGCGCGCAGAATTCCTCGAGCTGGTGGTGCGCCTGATCGCTCAGATCAGCAAATTCGATCCGGCGATCGCCGGCTGCAATCCAAAGAAAGCGCTATTCCGGATTAACCGCGATATGCGCTTCTCGGCAGACAAGAGCCCGTACAAGACCTATTTCTCGGCCTCCATCACAGCCAGCGGCTTGAAGAAACCCAGCCAGGGCGGCGGCCCGGCTTATTATTTCCATATCGACGCCGCCGGCACCTTGCTCATCGCGGGCGGTGAATACATGCCGCCGGCTGATCGCTTACGGGCGATTCGCCTGCAGGTGATCGCCGATGCAAGCGGCTTTGGCAAGCTGTTGAAGAACAAGAAATTGATGGGGACTTACGGCGATCTGCAAACCGAAGGCCAGTTGACGCGTCCACCCAAAGGTTTTGACGCGGACTCGCCGCACATCGAATATATCAAGCTGAAAAACTTTATCGTCTGGAAAGAGCAGGCGCTGAAGAAGATGTTGTCGGACGCGCTGGAGAAAGAACTGGTGGCGGGCTTTAAAGACGCCTACCCATTGGTAAGCTGGCTGCGGCAGGTCAAAACCCCGAGCGCCGAGTGATGCAGAGCGCTGAGCAGTCAGCGCTGAGGCAGCCGCTCAGGCGGTTCAGGTAGTCTCTTCCGATTCGGCCGGCGCCTGGGTCGCTTTGACGAACAGCGGCGCCACCAGCAGGCCGATCTCGTACAGCAAGCATAGAGGCACTGCCAGCAGCAATTGACTCATGATGTCCGGTGGCGTCACGACTGCCGCCACCACGAAGGCGCCGACAATCACGTAAGGGCGGATCGATTTCAGCTTTTCCAGCGAAACCAGGCCCATGCGCACCAGCACGATCACCACGATAGGCACTTCAAAAGTCATGCCGAAGGCGAGAAACATGGTCATCACAAAATCGAAATAACTATCGATATCCGGTGCCACCGAAACCGATTTCGGCGCAAAGTTGTTGATGAAGTGGAAGATCACGCCGAACACCAGGAAATAGCAAAAGGCGACACCGGCGACGAATAATAGTGACGATGAAATCACCAACGGTGCGACCAGTTTCTTTTCATGCGCATACAAGCCTGGCGCAACAAACGCCCACAACTGGTACAGCACCCACGGCAGGGCAATGACAAAAGCCAGCAGCAGGGTTACCTTGACCGGGATCAGGAACGGCGTGATGACGCCGGTGGCGATCATCTTGCTGCCCACCGGCAAAGCCGCCAGCATTGGCGCCGCCAGCAAATCGTAGATATGCGCGGCCCAAGGCATCAGGCACAGGAAAACCACGATCACCGCGATCGACGCCTTCATGATGCGGTTGCGCAATTCCACCAGATGCGAAATGAACGTCTCTTCGACGCCGCTGGTTTTGTCGAAACCGCTGGATTTCTGTTCTTCAGTCATGGGAGCACGGTGTTTTGCAAACAAGCGAATTTGCGGATATCAGCATTGGCCCCGATTGCCTTGAGGCGAAGCATGAAATCATGAAAAAAATGAACCGGACGCCTTGCCTTGGCCGGCCGGACGAAATTTCGCCACACGCGCAGCGCCGGACAAAACGCGCGCCTTTTGGCCGCTTTGTTGTTTGTACCAGGCGGGAATGGCGCTGCTGCGCGCCAGCTTTTTCTTGCGAAAACTCTTGGCTTTGAGCGCCAGTTGCTCGACGTTAAAACTGTCGCTGGAGGAGTTGACGCTGCTATCGTTCCAGGCCGCATGCAGCGAGTCTTTTACATCTGACACGCTACTAGAGATGCTTTGCTCGATATCGCTGGCAGCTTCCTGCACCTCTTGCTGCATCTTGCGCAATTCTTCCAGTTCAATCTCACGACTGACTTCCGATTTGACTTCATTGATGTAGCGCTGCGCACGGCCGAACAGAGACCCCGCCATGCGGGCTACGGTCGGCAATTTTTCCGGCCCGATAACAACCAGTGCAACGACGCCGATCAGAGCGAGTTTAGTAAGACCAATATCGATCATGGAGAGCTGCGGCAAATCTCAAGTCGGGCCGACGCCATAAACCTGCGCCGGCAGCCATGACTCAGTTGCCGGACTTGTCCTTTTCTTTGGCGGCGACGTCAATCGTCGACTTGTCGGCGGCCGGCTTTTCTTTTTCTTCTTCGCCCTTGACGCCATCCTTGAAGCCTTTGACTGCCTTGCCTAGATCGGAACCCATATTGCCGATTTTTTTGGTGCCAAATACCAGCATGACGATAACCAGCACGATCAACCAATGCCAAATACTGAACGAACCCATTTCTTTCTCCTTGTCGGGCAAATACCCGATCCTGCTAAGTCAAATAAACCGTTAAATACTTACACACGCAATCTGTCGTTTTCACCGCCGCTGAAGGCGAATCCGGCGGATTCAGCCGGTTCAGCGCTGTCCACGCCACGGCCTAGGTCCGCCGATAACGTGCATATGCAAATGGTACACCTCTTGGCCACCATCCGGCCCGACGTTGAATATCGTCTTGTAGCCGCCGCTGGCATGGCCCTGCTCGTTCAACTGGTAACCGCAGCCCTGTTCTTGCGCCAGGCGCGGCGCCAGCAGCGCCATTTTACCCAACAAAGCGGCGTGCGCCTCACTGCAATCGGCGAGCGTCGCGATGTGCTGCTTGGGCACGATCAGGAAATGGATAGGCGCGGCCGGATTGATGTCATGGAAGGCGATCAGGTCGTCATCTTCATAGATCGCCTTCGAGGGAATCTGCTTGGCGGCAATTTTGCAAAAAATACAATTTTCCAAATTATCTCCGGGTCTTCAACGGGGCTTCAACAATTCTTAAATGCTTCTGCATCGATTCAGCTCTTGTGTTGATCGGCTTCTTGCTGCTCGCGCACCGTCAGTTTGCGATTGGCTTTCTCCTCGATCCCGGATAAACCTTCGCGCCGCGCCAGTTCTTGCAGCACGTCTTGCGGCGTCAGATTGAACTGGGCCAGCATGATCATCGAGTGGAACCACAAATCGGCACATTCGTACAGCACATGGGAAACGTCGCCGTCTACCCGTGCGTCCTTGGCGGCCATCACGGTTTCCGTGGCTTCTTCGCCGATTTTTTTCAAAATCGCGTCGTCGCCCTTGGCGAACAGACGGGCGACATACGATGTTTCAGGATCGCCGCCGTTAGCCGGTTTGCGCGATTCGATGACCGCAGCCAGGCGTTGTAGAGTTTCACTCATGATTGTTTCAGATCCGCTGATGGTCAAGGTTGCTTGTAAATATCATCCGGCTCTTTCAACACCGGTTCAACCGCTTCCCAGCTCTTGCTATCGCTTTCAAATTTCTGAAAGAAACAGGAATGGCGGCCGGTATGGCAGGCAATATCGCCGGCCTGAGTCACTTTCAGCAACACCACATCCTCATCGCAATCGAGGCGGATTTCATGCACTTTCTGCACATGGCCGGACTCTTCGCCTTTGTGCCACAGTTTCTTGCGCGAGCGGCTCCAGTAAACCGCCTCGCCCAGCGCTACCGTCTTCGCCAGAGCGTCGCGATTCATCCAGGCGAACATCAATACGTCATTCGACCCGAGCTCCTGGGCGATCACCGGCACCAGGCCATGCTCATCCCATCTCACCTTGTTTAACCAGAGCGCACTCATGCTAGCCTCATTGGAATCTGTTGTGCCGCCATGAATTGCTTGGCCTCCTGCACAGTATGTTGGCCATAGTGGAAAATACTCGCTGCCAGCACCGCATCGGCGCGGCCGATCTTGATGCCGTCAGCCAGGTCTTGCAAACCGCCGACACCGCCGGAGGCGATCACTGGAATCGTCACGGCGTTGGAGACACTGCTGGTCAAGGCCAGATCGAAACCGACCTTGGTACCGTCGCGGTCCATGCTGGTGAGCAGGATTTCACCTGCTCCCAGTTGCTCCATCTTTTGCGCCCACTCGATTGCATCGAGACCAGTGGCCTTGCGCCCGCCATGGGTAAACACCTCCCATTTGCCCGGTGCGACCTGCTTGGCGTCGATCGCAACCACGATGCATTGCGAACCGTATTTGGCGGCGGCGTCGGCCACCAGCTGCGGATTGGTGACAGCGGAAGTATTGATGCCGACCTTGTCGGCGCCGGCGTTCAGCAAACGCCGCACGTCTTCCACGGCACGCACGCCGCCGCCCACCGTCAGCGGGATAAAGACCTGCGAGGCGACCGCTTCGATAATCGGCAAAATCAGATCACGTCCATCGGACGAGGCGGTGATATCGAGAAAAGTAATTTCATCGGCACCCTGTTCGTCATAGCGGCGAGCGATTTCGACCGGATCGCCGGCATCGCGCAATTCAAGAAAATTGACGCCCTTGACCACGCGACCATTGGTGACGTCGAGACAGGGAATGATACGTTTGGCGAGAGTCATGGCTGGCCAGCGTCGGGCTGCTCCGATAAATCTTCATCGCTGAATTCGCCGCTCAGCTCATCGCTCAACGCATCGCTCAATTCGTCGGCCCGTTCCTGCGCCGAACGCAAATCGAGCGTGCCTTCATAAATCGAACGGCCGCAAATCACTGCTTCGATGCCTTCATCCTGCACCGCGCACAACGCTTCGACATCCTTGACGTTATGCACGCCGCCGGAAGCGATCACCGGAATCGTCATGCTTTGCGCCAGCTTGACGGTGGCTTCGATGTTGACGCCGCCCATCATGCCGTCGCGGCCGATGTCGGTATAGACAATCGAGGCGCAACCGTAGTCTTCGAATTTCTTGGCCAGGTCAATCACTTCGTGACCTGATAATTTGCTCCAGCCGTCGGTGGCTACCTTGCCATCCTTGGCGTCCAGGCCAACGATGATCTGGCCGGGAAATGCGCTGCAGGCATCGTGCAAAAAGCCGGGGTTCTTGACTGCGGCAGTGCCGATGATGATGTAGCTCAGGCCGTCGTCCAGATAGCGTTCGATGGTGTCCAGGTCGCGGATGCCGCCACCCAGTTGCACCGGAATTTCTTCAACGCCGTTGAGCAAGGCAAACTCGCGCACCGCCTTGATGATGGCCTTGACCGCCGGTTCATTCTTGGGCTTGCCGGCAAACGCGCCATTCAGGTCAACCAGATGCAGGCGGCGTGCGCCTTGCATCAGCCAATGGCGGGCCATTTCGCCCGGGTCGTCGGAAAACACAGTGGCTTGGTCCATATCGCCTTGTTTCAGGCGTACGCAGTGACCGTCTTTGAGGTCGATGGCAGGTATGAGCAGCATGGCTACAGTAGTATGAGGTCAGTTAAAAATCTGAATAAAGTATAGGGACAAATCCTGGAACAGGCACTGGTAAAACTCAAGGTTTCCATTGCACAAAATTCTGGTACAACTGCAAACCGGCGCTGGCGCTTTTTTCCGGATGAAACTGCGTCGCAAAAATATTATCACGCCCGACCGCGCAGCTAAACGCGGCGCCGTATTCGGTCTCGCCGAAAGTATGGGCCGCATCGGCCGGTACGGCGTAATAACTATGCACGAAATAAAAATAGTCCTGGTCGGCAACGCCATTCCAGAGCGGATGAGACTGCGCCTGGCGGACCCGGTTCCAGCCCATCTGCGGTACTTTGAAACGCGAACCATCGTCTTGCAACTGGCCGTCTAGGCGGAAGCGCACTACCTTGCCCGGCAACAGACCCAGACCGGGAGTATTGCCTTCCTCGCTCAAGTCGAACAACATTTGCTCGCCGACGCAAACACCCAGCAGCGGCTTGTTGCGCGCCGCATCCAGCAAAGCCTCCTGCAGCCCGGATTCACGCAAGCTGCGCATGCAATCCGGCATCGCTCCCTGGCCAGGCAAGACCAGGCGATCAGCGGCCTGGATATCGGCAATCGTACCTGAAATCAGGACCTCGGCTTCCGGCGCCACCTGACGCAGTGCTTGCGCCACCGAGCGCAAGTTGCCCATGCCATAGTCAACCACAACAATTTTGTTCATGATAAAGATTCAAGTCCGGGAAAAAAGCCCGGGTAGAAGTCCGGGTAATTAAGCTTTTGCGCCAACCACGTCACCAGCAAAAACCTGCAACACGCAGACGGCGGCAAAGGATTGAAGCGCCATATTACTGATAAATTGGCGATTAATTAACTCTACTTAAAGCAACTCTGCTTAAAGGCTGCCTTTAGTCGAAGGAATGGTGCCGGCGGAACGCGGATCCAGCTCGGCAGCCATGCGCAGCGCGCGGCCAAACGCCTTGAAGACGGTTTCGCATTGATGATGGGCATTTTCGCCGCGCAGGTTGTCGATATGCAAAGACACCAGTGCATGATTGACAAAACCCTGGAAAAATTCGTGGGTGAGATCGACGTCGAAGCCGCCTATCATGGCGCGCTTGAACGGTACGTGGAACTCAAGTCCGGGACGGCCGGAGAAATCGATCACTACGCGCGACAGCGCTTCATCCAGCGGTACATAGGAGTGGCCGTAGCGGCGGATGCCCTTCTTGTCGCCGATCGCCTTGGCAAATGCCTGCCCCAAAGTAATGCCAACATCTTCCACCGTGTGATGGGCGTCGATATGCAGGTCGCCGTTAGCTTCGATATCCAGGTCGATCAAGCCATGCCGCGCGATCTGATCCAGCATATGGTCCAGGAACGGCACGCCGGTATTCAGTTTTTGCTGGCCGCTGCCGTCCAGATTGATGGAGACGCGGATTTGCGTTTCGTTGGTATTGCGCGTGATCGATGCAGTTCGAGGCGTAGACATGTTGAGCTTGAGACCAATTTACTATGTGGTGACGCACAGGCGTCATGGAGGTAAGTGTACTAAATATTACCGCTTCTCCGTTATCGAAGCTTGATTGGCGCAGCCTTTTGAGTCGCTGCCGCCATTTTACCGGGATTTTGGCGCTTTCCAGCAAAGACCTGCCCTGATAATCCTTATCGATGTTGTCATCTAATGCAACATCAGGCCCTCACCCGTTGGTCCGGCTCTTCACTATCCAGTTGCGCCAGCCGCTGTTCAATCAAGGCGCAATACTCAGGATTCAGCTCAAAACCGACAAACCGCCGGCCGCAGCGGCGCGCCGCCACCGCGGTGGTGCCGCTGCCCATGAAGGGATCCAGCACTATCCCGCCGGGCGGACAGGAAGCCTTGATCATGCGCTCGACGATTTCCAACGGCTTCTGGGTCGGATGATCGGCCCGCTCGCGATGTTCGCGGTGCAGGCGCGAGACGCTCCAGACATCCTTCGGGTTGTAACCCAGCTCCAGCCATTTGGCGCCGACAAAAATCGAGCGCGAGCGCGCTTTCTTGGTTTCTGCGTCGTAAGGAATCCGAATCGCGTCAAGGTCGAAGTAATAGTCCTTGGCGCGGGCAAAGAAACCGATGGTGTCATGCACCGATGAAAAACGCCGAGTGCCGCCGCCCATCGACGGCACTCGCCGGTCCCAGATGATTTCATTATTCATGATCATGCGCTGCTTCAGCATGACAAAAATTTCCGGCGAGAAACGCCAGGTCAAAAAAATGTAGAGACTGCCGTTCGGTTTCAGTTTCGGCAAGGCGGCGTCTATCCATTCTTCGGTCCAGCGTAAATAAGCCGCCGTATCGAGTTTGTCGGAATCGTTACCGTAATCCTTGCCCAGACCGTAGGGCGGATCGGCCAGCAGCAGGTCTACCGAACCGTCCGGAATACGCTGCAAGCCTTGCAGCGCGTCCTCGCCATAGATGCGATCGATCCAGTCGTCGCTCATCGCTGCCACGCAGTCGCAGCTGTAGCCACTGTCATTGGGGACCATCTTTCAAGCGGTATTCCGCGGATCGGGCATGCGCTTGCAAACCTTCGCCGTAAGCCAGTTCCGCCGCCACTTTGCCCAGCGTCTGGGCGCCAGCCTCGCTGATGTTGATGATGCTGGAACGTTTCTGGAAATCGTAGACGCCAAGCGGCGACGAAAAACGCGCGGTGCGTGAAGTCGGCAACACATGATTCGGTCCGGCGCAATAATCGCCCAGTGCTTCCGACGAAAAACGACCCAGGAACATGGCGCCGGCGTGACGAATCTGCTCAGCCCAGTGCTGCGGATTTTCAGCAGAGATTTCCAGATGCTCAGCGGCGATGTCGTTGGCAATTTCACAAGCTTGCGCCATGTCGCGCACCAGCACCAGCGCGCCGCGGTTGGTAAGCGAAGTGCGGATCACTTCATGCCGCGGCATCAGCGGCAACTGACGGTTGATGCTGGCTTCGACAGCAGCGATATACGCCGCGTCCGGGCACAGCAGAATCGACTGCGCCAGCTCATCGTGCTCCGCTTGCGAAAACAGATCCATCGCGATCCAGTCAGGATCGGTAGTGCCGTCGCACAGCACCAGGATTTCGGAAGGCCCGGCAATCATGTCGATGCCGACCGTGCCGAATACCCGGCGCTTGGCGGCGGCAACGTAGGCGTTGCCAGGGCCGACAATCTTGTCGACCTGGGGAATGGTGGCGGTGCCGTAGGCCAGCGCCGCAACCGCTTGTGCGCCGCCGATAGTAAACACGCGATCGACACCGGCGATGGCGGCGGCCGCCAGCACCAGTGGATTTTTAATCCCGTCCGGGGTCGGCACCACCATGATGATTTCCTGCACGCCGGCGACCTTGGCCGGAATCGCATTCATCAATACCGATGAAGGATAAGCCGCCTTGCCGCCGGGGACGTAGATGCCGACGCGGTCCAACGGCGTGACTTTTTGTCCCAGCACGGTGCCGTCGGCTTCGGTGTAGCTGAAGCCATCCGAACCGCATTCGATTTTCTGGCGCTGGTGATAGCTGTGCACGCGGTCGGCTGCGGTCTGCAAGGCGCTGCGGCGTTCCGGGGAAAGCTCGGCCAGCGCCGCCTGCAGTTCCTGCCGGCCGATTTCCAGCAAGCTGACGTTGTTGGCGCTGAGGCGGTCGAAACGATTGGTGTATTCCAGCACGGCGGCGTCGCCGCGCGCCTTGACGTCGGCCAGGATGCGCGCTGCGGCCTGGTCGATGGCTTCGTCCTCGCTCGCCTCGAACGCCAGCAGCGCGGTCAGTTGCGCCTGGAAATTCGGCAGCCCTGCATCGAGTTTTCTGATTGCTATGCTCATGTTGCTTCCAGTTTGCTGTGTGCGGTTTCTTAAAGGCGGTGTCTTATTGAACCGAAGCTTTTTCGAAAGCGTCCAGGATCGGCTGCAGCCGTTCACGCTTCAGTTTCAACGCCGCCTGGTTGACCACCAGCCGCGATGAAATATCCATGATGTGCTCGACTTCAACCAGATTGTTGGCGCGCAAAGTGCCGCCGGTGCTGACCAGATCGACAATCGCATCCGCCAGCCCGACCAGCGGCGCCAGTTCCATCGAACCGTACAACTTGATCAGGTCGACGTGCATGCCTTTGGCCGCGAAGTGCTCGCGCGCGGTCAGCAGGTATTTGGTGGCAACCCGCAAACGCGCGCCTTGCCGGATCGCGCTGGCGTAGTCGAAGCCGGCCGATACCGCCACCGACATCCGGCATTTTGCGATTTCCAGATCGATCGGTTGATACAGGCCCTCGCCGCCATGCTCGAGCAACACGTCCTTGCCCGCCACGCCGAAATCGGCAGCGCCGTATTGCACATAGGTCGGCACATCGGAAGCGCGCACGATAATCACGTTCACTTGCGGATCATTGGTCGACAGGATCAGCTTGCGCGAAGTTTCAGGATCTTCGGTGACCTCGATGCCAGCCGCCTTCAGCAGCGGCAAGGTTTCTTCAAAGATGCGGCCTTTGGACAGGGCCAGGGTTAATTTCTGGCTCATTTAATTCTTTCGATATTGGCGCCGACTGCCGACAACTTGCGTTCCATCTGGTCATAGCCGCGATCCAGATGATAAATCCGTTCGATCAGGGTTTCGCCCTGCGCCACCAGGCCGGCGATCACCAGCGAAGCGGAAGCCCGCAAATCGGTCGCCATGACCGGTGCGCCGACCAGCTTGTCGACGCCTTTGATGATGGCGGTATTACCCTGGACATCAATGGCGGCGCCGAGGCGATTCATTTCCTGCACGTGCATGAAGCGATTTTCAAAAATCGTTTCAGTGACGTGGCTGGTGCCGTCGGCAATGCTGTTCAGGGCCATGAACTGCGCTTGCATGTCGGTCGGGAAACCCGGGTATTCGGTAGTGCGGAAACTGACCGCCTTTGGCCGCGCCGCCATTTGCACGCGTATCCAGTCTTCGCCGGAAGTCAGGATCACGCCGGCTTCGCGCAGCTTGTCGAGCGCGGCGTCGAGGATATGGCTGCGGGTGTTTTTCAACATGACGTCACCGCCGGTTGCCGCTACGGCACACAAGAAGGTGCCAGTCTCGATGCGGTCGGCAATCACCGCGTGTGCGGCGCCGTGCAATTTGTCCACGCCTTGAATCGTCAGGCGATCGGTGCCAATGCCGTCGATCCTGGCGCCCATCGCCACCAGCAAATTGGCCAGATCGGTGACTTCCGGTTCGCGCGCGGCATTTTCCAGAACCGTCTCGCCATCGGCCAAAGTAGCCGCCATCAGCAGGTTTTCGGTGCCGGTGACGGTAATCATGTCGGTCACCACCCGGGTGCCCTTCAGTTTCTTGGCTTTGGCATGGATGTAACCGGCTTCGATGGTGATCTCTGCGCCCATCGCCTGCAAACCTTTGATGTGCTGGTCGACCGGGCGCGAACCGATGGCGCAACCGCCCGGCAGCGAAACGCGGGCTTCGCCAAAACGCGCCAGCAGCGGGCCCAGCACCAGGATCGATGCGCGCATGGTTTTCACCAGCTCGTATGGCGCTTCCAGGCTGCTGATGGCGTCGCCCTGCAACATCACCAAGTGGCCGTCCTGGGTTGCCTTCAATCCCAACTGGCGCAGCAACTTCAACATGGTCGACACATCGTGCAGGTTCGGCACATTGCTCAGTTGCAGCGGATCCGCGCTCAGCAAACCGGCGCACAAGATTGGCAGCGCCGCATTCTTTGCGCCGGAAATGGTGATTTCACCGGAAAGGCGGTTGCCGCCTTTGATCAATAATTTATCCATGGTTACTTTTCGCTGTAATTTATTCGTTGTATCTGGTCAGTTGGGGGACAGAATAATTCGCCACAGGGTTAGCCGGGCGACGGCTGTTAAGTTAAAAATTAAGCCTTGCCCTGAGATGAATCAAACTCTTCAGGGGTCAGTGTCTTCATCGACAAGGCATGAATTTCTTCGCGCATGCGGTCACCCAGCGCCGCGTAGACGATTTGATGGCGCTGAATCGGGCGCTTGCCGGCAAACGCTGCGGACACTATCACCGCCTTGAAATGCTGGCCGTCGCCTTCGACCTCCAGATGCGAACATGCGAGGCCGGCGGCGATGTAACTTTTGACGAGATCGGGTGTAGGGAACATGATATTTTTTACCGGCAAACTGAAAAAACGTGAACAAACGGAAACGTAATGACTTGGCTTAGTGGCGCAGCTTGTAGCCGCGTTTCAGCATCTGCACCGCCAAGGTCGACAGCAGCGCCAGCGATACGCAGATGACAGCCAGGCTGACCAGCGGATTGATATCGGACTGGCCGAAGAAACCGTAGCGGAAGCCATCGATCATATAAAAGAACGGATTCAAATGCGACACGGCTTGCCAAAACGGCGGTAACGACTTAATCGAATAAAATACACCGGCGAGAAAGGTCAGCGGCATGATCAGGAAATTCTGGAACACCGCCAGCTGATCGAACTTGTCAGCCCAGATGCCGGCGATCAAACCCATGGTGCCCAGCAGCGCCGCGCCGAGGAAGGCGAAAATGACTATCCACCATGGCTCCACGAACGACAAATTGCCAAACCAGGCGGTGATCACGAATACGCCGAAGCCGACCGCCAAGCCACGCACCACCGCGGCCAGCACATAGCCGCCATACAATTCCCAGTGCGACAACGGCGGCAACAGGACAAACACCAGATTGCCGGTCATTTTCGACTGTGTCAACGATGACGAGGTATTGGCGAAAGCATTTTGCAACACACTCATCATGACCAGGCCGGGGATCAGGAACGCTGTGTACTGCACACCCGGATAGACTTCGACGTGATCTTTCAGCGTGTGGCCGAAAATCAGCAGGTACAGCATGGCTGTCAGGATCGGCGCGCCGATGGTTTGCGTCGCGACTTTCCAGAAACGCAGCACCTCTTTGTAAAACAGCGTTTGAAAACCGACCATCATTTGACACCGCCTGCGTTGTATTCGTCAGCGTAGACATTGAAACCGTTGGCGCTGACTTTGCTATCCATGATCTGCAGGAACACATCCTCCAGGTCAGCTTGTTGCAACTGCATGTCATCAATCACTACGCTGGCCTGGCGCAAGGAGGCGAGGATCGGTTCGACATCGGCATATTCATTGACGCGCAAGGCGAATTTGCCGCCGTCTGCATGCAAGACCAGATGTTGCAAAGCCGCCGGCAGGCTGCCCCCGGACAAATGGATCAGCAACTGCGAACCGGCGATCCGTTTGATCAACGCCGACGTGGTGTCGAGCGCCACCACCTGGCCCAGCTTGAGCATGGCAATCCGGTTGCACTGTTCCTGCGCCTCTTCCAGATAATGGGTAGTCAGGACCACGGTGTGGCCTTCGCGATTCAGGCGCGAAATGAAGCGCCACAAGGTCTGCCGCAATTCGACGTCGACGCCGGCGGTCGGCTCATCCAGCACGATCACCGGCGGCTTGTGCACCAAGGCCTGCGCCACCAGTACGCGCCGCTTCATGCCGCCCGACAGGGCGCGCATATTGGTATCGGCCTTGTTGGTCAGATCGAGGTTTTCCATTACCTCGTCGATCCACTTGTCATTATTTTTCAGGCCGTAATAGCCGGATTGCATGCGCAAGGTTTCGCGCACTGTGAAAAACGGATCGAACACCAGCTCTTGCGGCACCACGCCAAGATTACGGCGCGCGGCGCGATAATCGCTGACGACATCGTGGCCGTGAATCGTGACGTTGCCTGAATCAGGCCGATTCAAACCGGCGATGATCGAAATCAAGGTGGTTTTGCCGGCGCCGTTAGGGCCCAGCAAACCGAAGAATTCGCCTTCTTCGATGGTCAGGGAAACGCCACCCAGAGCCTGCAAGGACTGGTAACGCTTCTTGACATTGGTGATTTGAATGGCCGCCATAGTGCCTTGCTAAATATTCTTTAATTAGGGACGCCGCAGCAATGCTGCCGATTCGCCGCTGGAGCCAAGCTGGCCCCTGACGATGGCGTAACCCTTGATTATATTGGATTTTTGCTGCGAGGGCCGGGCGACAGCGACAAACCCGGGATACTACGGGGGGAGGAGAAGGTGGAGCTCAATGATGCAGTGTACTGGCGGCAACAGCCACGCCGGTGGGCGCAAGCAGCTCTGTCACGCCGTATAAATCGATCAGGCTTTCCAGATTGGCAGGCAAACTGGAGAAATGCAGGTTCAGTCCTTGATTTAGGGCGGCGCATTGCCATGCCAGCAAGGTAGCGACGGCGGCCGAATCGACCGCCACCACATCGCCCAGGTCGATCTCGGTCTCGCCCCCGGCGATCGCGCGCAAGCCCTCTTCCAGAGTGACTTTGGCGTTACCGACAGTAAGCGAGTGAGATGGTCTGAACATGATAGTCAATCAACAAATTATTTAAGGCCGCGGGCAGCGCGCTGCTTGTTCTTTTCCGTCAGCGCTTTGATCAGGCCGTCGATGCCGGATTTGCCGATTTCCGAGGCAAAAGTACCCTTGTACGATTCAACGAGCCAGGCGCCCAATACGTTGACATCATAGATCTTCCAACCTGTGCCTGATTTTTCCATGCGGTAATTCAGCTGGATAGGCTCGCCGCGCGGCTGGATCACCTGCGAACGCACTTCGACGTCGGTATCGGCCGGATCGCCGCGCATTGGCTTGAAATCAATTTTCTGGTCGCGTACTTGCGACAGGGCGCCGGAATAGGTGTAGATCAGCAAGCTGCGGAACTGGGTGATCAGCTGTTTCTTTTGATCGTCAGTTGCATCGCGCCAATAACGGCCGGCCGCCAGCGAAGTCATGCGCTCAAAGTCGACGAACGGGATGATCTTTTCTTCAACCAGGGCCAGGATGTGTTGCTGATTGCCACCTTGAATGCTTTTATCGTTCTTGGCGGTATCCAGCACGTCCTGGCTGATGCGTTTGACCAGCGCGTCAGGCGCTTCCTGGGCCTGGGCCGCTGCAGTGAACAACAGGCTACCGACGGTCAGCGATAACGCTAGGTATTTTTTAAGAATTTTCATAGGTGTTTTAACAATCTCAGTAGTTGTCAGAAGATGATTCAGATGCCCGCCTCGGACGCGGTGTATATGCTGCCCTAAGACGACAATTTCAAGCGCCGGTTCCAAAACCGGCGCCGATAATCATTCAGGCTTGGCTTTGGCTGGCTTGTCCGCCTTCTCACCGCTATCGTTGTCGTCGGTATTGCCGCGGATCTGGCTTTGACGGCGCTGAGTGTAGGCGTCGCGCATAAATTCATACTTGTCCAAGGCCGCATCTTCCAGCAAATCACCGGCGTCCAGCAAATTGGCGCGCTTGTCGATCAACCGTACCACGGAACCGGTATTGCGCCAGCGCACCGGGTATTTGTATGACCAAATGTCGCCGTAGAAATCAACCGGCAAGGCGGCAGCGTCACGAATATTCGATGGCCCGAACAGCGGCAACACCAGGTAAGGACCGGAGCCGATGCCCCACTTGCCCAGAGTCTGGCCAAAATCCTTGTTGTGTTTCTGTAAACCGGCTTCCGAGCCGATATCCAGCAAACCGCCCAGGCCAAGCGTGGTGTTGACCGCAACCCGCATCACGTCCGATGTACCGTCTGCAACATTTCCTTGCAAAAAGCCGTTTACCGAACTCCAGACATCGCCCAGATTACCGAAAAAGTTGTTGATGCCGGTCAGGACAAAACTTGGCAGCCAGGAGCGGTAGGCAGTCGCGACCGGTTTCAGAGCAACCTTGTCCAGCGTGTCGTTGAAACTGAACATGGCGCGATTAAAGCCCTCCAGCGGGTCTTGCGGATTGCTGGTGGTGGCGCAGCCGGCCAGCGCTGCAACCAGGGCCAGCGAGCCCAGGCGGGTCATGATTTTCATTGTTCTGTGTCCTTTACATCCGCAGCTTTGCTGTACAAGAACTGACTGATCAGGTTCTCCAGCACAATTGCGGATTGCGTTAATTTAATACGGTCGCCGGCCACCAGATTCTTGGTGGCGCCGCCCGCTTCGATACCGATATATTGCTCACCCAACAAGCCTGCTGTCAGGATTTTAGCCGAACTGTCTTCTGGAAACTGGTAGCGCTGGTCCAGATTCAAGGTCACCACCGCCTGGAAATTCTTGTCGTCGAAATTAATCGAAGCAACCCGTCCGACCACTACGCCGGCGCTTCTGACCGAAGCGCGCACTTTGAGGCCGCCGATATTGTCGAACTTAGTGGTTACCGGATAGGTTTTGTTGAAAGTCGAGCTGCTCAGGTTGCCGGCTTTCAGCGCCAGAAAGCCCAAAGCCAGTATCCCGATCAGAACAAATATGCCTACCCATACGTCTACGGTTTTTTGTTGCATGATTCATCACCTTAAAAATACCACCGCGGATAAAATCCCGGGAAGAAAATAGTAACGAGAAGTAAAACGCGCTGCAGCATTTGAAGCTGAATTCACGCCTAGTTCACGCTTGATCCGCGCCTAATCCGGCGCGCAAATATTTAATTAAACATCAAAGCGGTCAGCAGGAAGTCCAGCCCCAATACTGCCAGCGATGCAATCACCACGGTGCTGGTGGTTGCCCTGGAAACACCTTCCGGCGTCGGCTTCGCTTCATATCCCTGCCATACCGCAACGAAAGTCACGGCGACGCCAAATACAATACTCTTCAGCACACCATTGGCGACATCTTGCCAGACATCCACTCCGCCCTGCATTTGCGACCAAAACGCGCCTTCGTCAACCCCGATCAACTGTACCCCGACCAGATAGCCGCCAAAAATACCCAAGGCGCTGAACAAGGCCGCCAGCACCGGCATCGCCACCACGCCGGCCCAGAAACGCGGCGCCACCACCCGTTGCATCGGGTCGACCGCCATCATTTCCATCGCCGACAATTGCTCTCCTGCTTTCATCAAGCCGATTTCTGCAGTCAGGGAAGTACCGGCGCGGCCGGCGAACAAGAGAGCGGTCACTACCGGCCCCAGTTCACGTACCAGCGACAGCGCCACCAGCAAACCCAGCGCCTGCTCGGAACCATATTTATTGAGCGTGTAATACCCCTGCAAACCCAGCACGAAACCGACAAACAAGCCCGATACGCCGATGATGATCAGCGAGTAATTGCCAATGAAATGGATCTGATCGGTAATCAGCCGAGGACGCCGCCACAGGCCGAGCGAGGCGCGCAAAATCGCAAAGAACATGCGCGTCGCCATGCCCAGGCCGGTGACCGACTCGCGCAAGGTGCGCCCTATCGCAGCCAGACAGCAGCTTACAAACTTAGTTACACCATTACCCATTAAACCTGCCCCTTCAATCCCATATCCTCGGCCAGCGACTTGCCCGGATAATGGAATGGCACCGGACCATCAGGTTCGGCGTTGACGAATTGTTTCACGTACGGATGGGTCGACGCCTGCATCTCTGCCGGCGTGCCTTGCGCCACGATTTCTCCCTGCGACAGGAAATACACGTAGTCGGCAATCCCGAACGATTCATGGACGTCGTGCGACACCAGGATGCTGGTCGAGCCGAGCGCGTCATTCAGCTTGCGAATCAGATTGGCCGTCACGCCCATGGAAATCGGATCGAGGCCGGCGAACGGCTCGTCATACATGATCAGCGACGGATCCAGGGCAATCGCCCGCGCCAGCGCTACCCGCCTGGCCATGCCACCGGAAATCTCGGACGGTTTCAGTTGCGCCGCATTGCGCAAACCTACCGCGTTCAATTTCAGCAGTACCAGTCGGTTTAATAAATCTGGCGACAAATCGGTATGCTCGCGCAGCGGAAACGCTACATTCTCAAATGCCGTCAGGTCAGTAAACAACGCCCCGCTCTG
The DNA here is from genome assembly GCF_035566375.1 of Collimonas sp. Lineage (GTDB taxonomy): Bacteria > Pseudomonadota > Gammaproteobacteria > Burkholderiales > Burkholderiaceae_D > Collimonas. Next base: position 68,357 of record NZ_DATMRK010000037.1, on the reverse strand, counting down.
AAACAGCATGCCCATCTTGCGCCGCAGCGCATACAAGGCCGAGGTTGAAAGTGTGTGCACCGTTTCGCCGTCGACCTTGACGCTACCTGCCTGCGGACTCAACTGGCCGCCGATCAGCCGCAATATGGTGGTCTTGCCGGAACCGGAGCCGCCCATGACGGCGATCACTTTGCCACGAGCAAAGTCCATGTTGAGGTTCGATAAAATCGACCTCTCGCCATAGCTGAATTGCAGATCACGAATTTCGACGATATTTGCCACACCATCCACCGAATAAATCAAAGGGGCTATTGTAGTGCAAATGCGACAATCGTTCAGAGCCTGGCAATAGTAGACAGACTGATATGTACCGCCATTACAACAGTTTGACTATTGCCTGAATGCATGCGCAAACGCCGTTGCAGAAAAAAAAGAGCACGCCGGTGTTATCACTGACATGCTCTTTCTCTGGATGCCGCAAAACCGCTGCGGCGATGTTGCTGCAATCGCTAACGCAATATTACCGCGGCAAAACAGACGCCCCCATCAGGAATTCGTCGACTGCGCGTGCACATTGACGGCCTTCGCGGATCGCCCAAACCACCAGCGACTGGCCACGACGCATATCGCCGGCTGCGAACACTTTATCGACCGAGGTCTGGTAGCAAGCGTCACCGTCGGTAGTCGCCTTGGCGTTGCCGCGCGCATCCTTGTCGACGCCGAACGCCTCCAGCACCTGCGCCACCGGCGATACGAAACCCATCGCCAGGAACACCAGGTCGGCCTTCATTTCGAATTCCGAATTCGGCACTTCCTGCATCTTGCCGTCCTTCCATTCGACACGGGCGGCGATCAGTTTTTCGACCTTGCCGTTCTTGCCTTCCAGGCGTTTGGTGGCCACCGCCCAGTCACGATCGCAACCCTCTTCGTGCGAAGACGAGGTGCGCAACTTGGTCGGCCAATACGGCCATACCAGCGGCTTGTTTTCCAATTCCGGCGGTTGCGGCATCAGCTCAAACTGCTGGATCGATAGCGCGCCCTGGCGGTTGGAAGTGCCGACGCAATCGGAACCGGTATCGCCGCCGCCGATCACCACCACATGCTTGCCGCCGGCCAGGATCTGGTCCTTGACCTTATCGCCGGCGTTGATCTTGTTTTGCTGCGGCAGGAAATCCATGGCGAAATGCACGCCCTTCAACTCGCGCCCGGGTACTGGCAGGTCGCGCGGCTGCTCGGCGCCGCCGGCAATCACCACGGCGTCGAATTCAGCCTTCAACTCTTCTGGAAAAATGGTTTTCTTGGCCCAGTTATTCACATTGGCTGGGAAATCCTTGCCGACCAAAACGCTGGTGCGGAAAGTCACGCCTTCGGCTTCCATCTGCTCGACGCGACGATCAATATGCGATTTCTCCATTTTAAAATCGGGAATCCCGTAACGCAGCAAACCGCCAATCCGATCGCTCTTTTCAAACACGGTGACGTCGTGACCGATACGCGCCAGCTGCTGTGCCGCGGCCAAACCGGCAGGACCGGAACCAACCACGGCAACTTTCTTGCCGGTTTTGACCAAGGCCGGTTGCGGCACGATCCAGCCGTTTTCCCAGCCCTTGTCGACAATGAAATGCTCAATCGACTTGATACCTACCGGGTCGCTATTGATACCGAGAGTGCAGGCGCTTTCGCAGGGCGCCGGGCAGATGCGGCCGGTGAATTCCGGAAAATTATTAGTCGAGTGCAGGGTCTCCAGCGCCTCGTGATAAGCGCCGCGATACACCAGATCGTTCCAGTCCGGAATGATGTTATTCACCGGGCAACCGTTGTTGCAGAAAGGAATCCCGCAATCCATGCAACGCGCGCCCTGAGTCTTGGCCTCGCTATTGCTCAGACTGAGGATGAATTCCTTATAGTGCTTCTTGCGTGCCTGCGGCGCTTCATACGTTTCGCCGACCCGCTCAAACTCCATAAATCCTGTTACTTTTCCCATTTTTTACTCACATTTGGCTGCAGGATGCGCCGCGACCTTGTGCTCCAGGTCGGCGGCGATCCTTATCGTTGCTTGGCTTGAACGCTTGCGTAATCTATTAGGCAATCTATTGATTACGCGGCGACTTTTTCTTTGGCTGGCGTTGCGCTACGGGCCGCATTCAATTCGCCCAGCGCCCGCTTGTATTCAGTCGGGAACACTTTGACAAATTTACCGCGCGAGGCAACCCAGTTGTCCAGCAAGTTGCGGGCACGCGTGCTGCCGGTGTACTTGAAGTGGCGTTCGATCAAGCCCTTCAGGATCGCCTCGTCAGCCTGTACTTCGCCGCCGCGCACGGTACTGTGCCAGATCGCTTTGTCGATCGTGGCTTCCTGCTCGCCCTGGCTCAACACCGGCTCCAGCGCCACCATCGCCATATTGCATTGCGCCGCAAATGTGCCGTCCGGATCGTAGACATAAGCCAGGCCGCCAGACATGCCGGCGCCAAAGTTGCGCCCCGTTTCGCCCAGCACCACCACCGTGCCGCCGGTCATGTATTCGCAGCCATGATCGCCGGTGCCTTCCACCACTGCGATCGCGCCAGAATTACGCACTGCGAAGCGCTCGCCGGCGACGCCGTTGAGGAAAGCTTCACCGGCAATCGCGCCGTACAGCACCGTGTTGCCGGCGATGATGTTGTCGACTGCACGGCCGCGGAACTCGGTATTCGGACGCACGATAATGCGGCCGCCCGACAAACCCTTGCCGACATAGTCATTGCCCTCGCCAACCAGATCCAGCGTCACGCCGTGCGCCAGGAACGCGCCGGCCGACTGGCCCGCCGTCCCTTGCAACTGAATGTGGATGGTGTCGTCGGGCAGACCCTCGTGACCGTATTTTTTCGCCACTTCGCCTGACAGCATGGCGCCGACGGTACGGTTCAGATTCTTGATCGGCGAAATGAACGAAACGCGCTCACCCTTATCCAGCGCGGCTTTGGCTTGCGCAATCAATTTGTGATCGAGCGCCCGATCCAGGCCGTGATCCTGTTCTTCGGTGTGGTAATACACGCCGCCTTCAGGCAGTGCCGGTTGATAGAAGATGCGGCTGAAATCCAGGCCCTGCGCCTTCCAGTGCGTGATCGCCCGCGATTTGTCGAGCAGGTCGGCGCGGCCGATCAGTTCATTGAAACTGCGGATGCCCAGTTGCGCCATGATCTGCCGCACTTCTTCAGCGATGAAGAAGAAGAAGTTGACCACATGCTCCGGCTTGCCAGAGAACTTGGCGCGCAGCACCGGATCTTGCGTGGCAACGCCTACCGGGCAAGTGTTCAGATGGCATTTGCGCATCATGATGCAGCCTTCGACCACCAGCGGCGCGGTGGCGAAACCGAATTCATCGGCGCCCAGCAAAGCGCCAATCACAACGTCGCGACCGGTCTTCATCTGGCCATCGGCCTGGACCCGGATACGATTCCGCAAACCGTTCAACACCAGCGTTTGCTGGGTTTCCGCCAGGCCCAGTTCCCAAGGGGTTCCGGCATGCTTGATCGACGACAGCGGCGAAGCGCCGGTACCGCCGTCATGGCCTGCGATCACCACGTGGTCCGACTTGGCTTTGGCAACACCCGCAGCCACGGTGCCGACACCCACTTCAGATACCAGCTTGACCGAAATCGAGGCACGTGGATTGACGTTTTTCAAATCGTGAATCAGCTGCGCCAGATCTTCGATCGAATAAATGTCATGGTGCGGCGGCGGCGAAATCAGGCCGACACCCGGCACCGAGAAACGCAGCTTGGCGATGTACTCGGATACCTTATGTCCTGGCAACTGGCCGCCTTCGCCCGGCTTCGCGCCCTGCGCCATTTTGATCTGGATCTGGTCGGCAGAAATCAGGTATTCGGCAGTCACGCCGAAACGGCCGGACGCCACCTGCTTGATGCGCGAACGCAGCGAATCGCCGGCCAGCAAAGGAATATCGACTTCGATCCGATCCTTGCCGATCACCGACGCCAGGGTTTCGCCTTGCTTGATCGGGATGCCCTTCAGTTCCTGGCGATAGCGGTTCTCGTCCTCGCCGCCTTCGCCAGTGTTGGACTTGCCGCCGATACGGTTCATCGCCACTGCCAGCGTGGCATGCGCTTCGGTCGAAATCGAACCGAGCGACATGGCGCCGGTAGCAAAACGCTTGACGATTTCCTTGGCCGATTCGACTTCATCCAGCGCGATCGCCTTGCTTGGATCGATCTTGAATTCAAACAAACCGCGCAAAGTCATGTGACGCTTGGACTGATCGTTGATCAGCTGGGCGTACTCTTTATAGCTGTTGAAATTGTTGGCGCGGGTCGAATGCTGCAATTTGGCAATCGCATCCGGGGTCCACATATGCTCTTCGCCGCGGATACGGAATGCATATTCGCCGCCGGCGTCGAGTGCGTTGGCCAACACCGGATCGTCGCTGAAGGCAGCGCGATGCAGGCGCAAGGCTTCTTCCGCCACTTCAAATACGCCGATGCCTTCAACATTCGATGCAGTGCCCTTGAAATACTTCTGGGTCATGCTCTTGTTGAGGCCGATCGCTTCGAAAATCTGCGCACCGCAATACGACATATAGGTCGAGATGCCCATCTTCGACATGACCTTCAGCAAGCCCTTGCCGATCGCTTTCTGGAAATTGTAGATGGCTTTTTCTGGCGACAACGCGCCCGGCAAGCCATGCGCCAGTTCGGTCAGGGTATCCATCGCCAGGTATGGATGGATGGCTTCGGCACCGTAACCGGCCAACAGCGCAAAGTGATGGGTCTCGCGCGCCGAACCGGTTTCGACTACCAGACCGGTTGAGGTGCGCAGCCCCTTGCTCACCAGATGCTGGTGGATCGCGGAAGTGGCCAGCAATGCCGGGATCGCCACCTGCTCGGCGTCGACCTTGCGGTCCGACACGATCAGGATGTTGTGACCGGATTTGACCGCATCGACCGCCTTGGCGCACAACGACGCCAAACGCGCTTCGATGCCTTCCTTGCCCCACGCCACCGGATAGCAGATATTCAATTCGTACGATTTGAACTTGCCGCCGGTATGGGCGCCGATATTGCGCAGCTTGGCGATATCGTCGTAGTTCAGGATCGGCTGCGAGACTTCCAGGCGCATCGGCGGGTTGATGTTATTGGTGTCCAGCATGTTCGGCTTGGGTCCGATGAAGGACACTAGCGACATCACCATCGCTTCGCGAATCGGATCGATAGGCGGGTTGGTGACTTGCGCGAACAGTTGCTTGAAGTAGTGATACAGCGTCTTGTTCTTGCTCGACATGACCGCCAGCGGCGAATCGTTGCCCATCGAGCCGATCGCTTCTTCAGCGGCGGCCGCCATCGGCGACATCAGGAACTTGATGTCTTCCTGGGTGTAACCGAACAGTTGCTGGCGGTCCAGCAGCGGGATGGTCGAACCCGATTCGGAAGGTTCCGATTTCAGTTCGTCCAGCTTGACCCGCACCGATTCAATCCATTGCTTGTACGGCTTGGCGTTGGCGAAAGTGTCTTTCAATTCCTTATCGTCGATGATGCGGCCGGCGTCGAGGTCGATCAAGAACATCTTGCCCGGCTGCAGACGCCATTTCTGGATGATCTTGGATTCCGGGATCGGCAAGACGCCGGATTCCGAAGCCATCACCACGAAGTCATCGTCGGTGACGATATAACGCGCCGGACGCAAGCCGTTGCGATCCAGCGTGCCGCCGATATGACGGCCGTCGGTAAACGCCATCGCTGCCGGGCCGTCCCACGGCTCCATCATGGCGGCGTGATATTCGTAGAAAGCGCGGCGGTTGTCATCCATGGTTGTGTGGTTTTCCCACGCTTCCGGGATCATCATCATCATCGCTTGCGCAATCGGATAACCGGCCATCAGCAACAGTTCGAGCGCGTTGTCGAAACAGGCGGTGTCGGACTGGCCTTCATAAATCAGCGGAAACAATTTGTGCAAATCGTCGCCCAGCACGTGCGACTTCATCACGCCTTCGCGCGCGCGCATCCAGTTGAAATTGCCCTTGACCGTGTTGATTTCGCCGTTGTGCGCCAGCAGGCGATACGGGTGGGCCAGCGGCCATTCAGGAAAGGTATTGGTGGAGAAACGCTGGTGCACCAGCGCCAGCGCCGACAGACAGCGCGGGTCTTGCAAGTCTTTATAGTAGACGCCGACCTGATCGGCCAGCAGCAAGCCCTTGTAGACCACGGTGCGCGCCGACATCGACGGCACGAAGAATTCCTTGCCGTGCAGCAGGTTCAACGCCTGGATCGCGTGGCCTGACGATTTACGGATCACGTACAACTTGCGCTCCAGCGCATCGGTCACCATGATGTCCGGGCCGCGGCCGATAAAGATCTGGCGAATCACCGGTTCCTTGTCGCGCACAGTCGGCGACATCGGCATCTCGATATCCACCGGCACATCGCGCCAGCCCAACACCACCTGGCCTTCCGCCAGCACCGCACGTTCGATTTCCTGTTCGCAAGCGATGCGCGAAGCGTTTTCTTTCGGCAGGAACACCATGCCGACGCCAAATTCGCCCGGCGGCGGCAAGGTCACGCCCAGCTTCGCCATTTCTTCGCGATAGAACTGATCCGGCACCTGGATCAGGATCCCGGCGCCGTCACCCATCAGCTTATCCGCCCCGACCGCACCCCGATGGTCCAGATTCTTCAGGATCAGCAAACCCTGCTCAATCACCGAGTGGCTCTTCTTGCCTTTGATATGAGCAATAAAACCGACGCCACAGGCATCATGTTCATTAGCCGGATCGTATAAACCTTGCGCATGCATAACGTTGCTCCACCACTTTGAGAGTAAGGACATTAAGAATAGTGCAGACAGTTCCAGACTTCAATCACAATAAATGGGGTCAGAGTCAAATTAATCTAGTTAATTTTTGCACCAAAATTAAATGGGGTCAGAGTCAATTTAGTGCATTTGATGCTTTTGTTTTCCCGCTGGCCATTTTTTTATTTGTGCTTTGCTGAAGGATCAGCCGCTTCAGGCAACACCTTAAAAGGACGCCCCCGCCTAGCCGGACGGACTCTTTGATTGCCCTGCTTCTCAAGATTTGATTTGAATTTTTCCGAGCCCAGCGGCCAGCCTTTGTTGGTCGCCTCCATCAGCTGGCCCGCTTGAGCGGGGGTAAGCGCTTGCTCTGCCATTTGCTTATACGCAGCTTCGCGATCGAATGGGGTATTGCCCAAAGCCCAATACAGGGCGTGATCCACTACCAGCGGATCCGGCTTGGCCCCAACATGGTGCAAATAACTCGACCACTGGTACTCACCTGGATTCGCAACAATCCCTGCGCGCACCGGATTCTGATCGATGTAGCAGCTGCACAACATAAAATATGGCTCTGAATCGATCGCCGTCGCCCTGTAGCGTCCCTGCCACAAAGTCCCGACTCGCCCATATTTCTGATTGAAATAAGGCACGTAGTAGCGCCCCACCCATTGCATCATCTTTGCCAAACCTTCGGCATCGGAGGGGGTTGCCAGCAAATGCACATGATTGCTCATCAACACGTAGGCATGAATGGCCACTTTGAATTGCTTGGCAGCATCGCGTAAACGACCAAGAAAATTCACATAATCTTCCGTCTCACGGAAAATTGCCTGGCGATCGACGCCACGCTGAATCAGGTGGTGCGGCTGGTTGGGAATGACGAGTCGAGGCAAGCGGGCCATAGGGAAAGGAGGCAGGTTGGTGATGCGCTTATTTTACCGATTAATTCGACTCTGACCCCAATTAATGCTGACCCCAATTAATGTGGTTGATTGGCGGTTTTCAGGATCTGGCTCAGGGCGTCGAGAGCTGGGGAGCTGTAGTCGTGGCGGCGGATCAGGTAGGTGGTGATTTTGCCTTGGGGGCCGATGGGGTACATGGCTAGGCTTTGGCTGCAGTTGTGCAATTCGAGCACGGATCTGGGGGCCAGGGCGATGCCGGCGCCGGCGGCGACGCAGGCTAGCATGGCGTGGTATGAGCCGAGTTCCAGGATCCGGTCCGGCCGGCGGCCGGCGACGCTGCCGGAGGCTAGCCAGTTTTCGGCGTGGCGGCGGTAGGCGCAACCGTTTTCGAAGGCGATCAGGGTGCGGCTTTGCACATCGTCGGGGCTGTGGATCGGCGGGTGGCTGCGTGCGGCTATTACTACCAGCTCCTCTGGATACAAGGGCAACATGTCGAACAGCGGATCATCCAGCGGGCCGGCGACCAGGGCTGCATCCAGGGTAAATGCCCGGACCCGGTCGATCAGTTGCTGGGTGGGGGCGGTGCTGAGTTCTAGTTGTACTGCTGGCCACTCCTGGTGGAAACGCGCCAGCGGCAACGGCAAACGGCTGGCGGCGGTGCTTTCCATGGAGCCGATGCGCAAGCGTCCCTGTGGGATCGCGGGTTGCACCGCCTCGCGTGCTTCGCCTGCCAGATTCAAGAGACGTTCAGCGTAGCCGAGCAAGGTCTCGCCGGCCGGCGTCAGCACCAAACGCTTGTGATCGCGTGAAAACAGGGGTACGCCCAGAGATGCTTCCAGCTGCCGTATGCGGGTTGTCACATTCGACTGCACCCGGTGCAATTGCTCGGCAGCGCGGGTAATGCCGCCTTCGCGGACTACGGTGCGAAAAATTTCGAGAGATAACAAATCCATAATTCATCTCATATAAAGATGGATAACATTTTTATTATTCATTTTTCAGAATGATACTGTCAAGGTAGCATGGGCAATACCGGCTGCCAGCAGCCTCCCCTCCCCCACTCATCTATCAGGAGCATCAGCATGTCTGACACCAACAGGAGCCCGGCGGCATTTGCGGCCGCGCTCGGTATCCGTTATCCGATCGTGCAAGGTCCGATGAATGGCGCCTCGCCGATTGAGCTGGTGACTGCGGTCAGCAATGCCGGCGGCCTGGGTTCATTTGCCGCCGCCCTGCTGTCGCCGGCGGCAATCATTGAAGCCGTGAAAAAAATCCGCGGCCTGACCTCGCAGCCGTTCAACGTCAATTTATTCATTCTCGATCCGATCCAGCCGAGCGCCGCCGAACTCGATGCAGCACAAGCCCTGTTACTGCCGTTCCGCACTGCGCTCGGCCTCGGCCCGGCGATAACTCCGCAGAAATTCAGTGAAAATTTCAAAGACCAGCTGGCCGCTTTGCTGGAAGCGGCGCCGCCAGTTGTCAGTTTCACCTTTGGCATACTCGATGCCGATACAGTGGCGCAGTTCCAGCACAAAGGCTGCAAGGTCATCGGCACTGTCACCAACGTTGCCGAAGCACGCGCCTGGGAACAAGCCGGCGCGGATTTCATCTGTATACAGGGTGGCGAAGCCGGCGGCCACCGGGCGACCTTTCTCGGCGATATCGAGCAATCCTGCATCGGCTTGATGACGCTGATTCCACAAGTGGCGGCGGCAACCAAAGTGCCGCTGATCGCCGCCGGCGGCATCATGGATGGCCGTGGCATCGCTGCCGCCATGCTGTTGGGTGCGCAGGCGGCGCAACTTGGTACAGCTTTCCTGGCCAGCCCGGAATCGGGGATAGCGCCAGCCTGGCGAGAACAGCTGGCAAGTGCGACAGACGACAGCACGCGCCTGACCCGCAGCTTTTCGGGTAGATATGCACGCGGTATCGTCAATTCCTTCATGGAACAGATGCGGCCGCATGAAAGCGCAGTGCCGGCTTATCCGGTTCAAAATGCGCTGAGCGGTGAAATCCGCCAGACTGCCACCAAGCTTGGCCGGCCGGAATTCATGTCGCTATGGGCCGGCCAAGGCGTGGCAATGTCGCGTCCGATGCCCGCAGCGCAATTGCTGGCAACGCTGGTGACCGAGCTGCAAGCCGCAGGCAATCAACAGGCTTAGAGAAAAACAGGATGGAAATGGATTCCCGCGTTCGCGGAGAAGACAGACAAGAGCGCTACTCGGCAGCAAATTCAGCGGCCGCCTTGGCCGTCCACAATGCCTTGTTGTAACTAGCGAACGGCGCATCGTAGCTATCGACTGCGCCGTTCTCGCCAACAAAGTGGGTCCACCAGCCGGCGTCATCCTGGACCAGGGCGATATCGCCGGCCTTGCAAAATTCGGCGATAGCCTCGCCGGCAGCCAGCGTCACGATCCTGATGTTTCTGTGCTTGATGACGGTGGCCATAGAAAAACACTCAACGGAAGGCCGGCTCGCTGAAGCTGCGCAGCTTGCGGCTGTGCAGTTGCTCGACGCCCTGGTTGCGCAGCAGTTCCAGCGCCTTGATGCCGATCTTCAGATGCTGGTTGACGCGCTGTTCGTAAAAACGATTGGCCATGCCGGGCAATTTGATTTCGCCGTGCAGCGGTTTGTCCGAAACGCACAGCAGAGTGCCGTAAGGGACGCGGAAACGGAAACCGTTGGCGGCCACCGTCGCGCTTTCCATATCCAGCGCAATCGCCCGGCTCTGATTGAAGCGCAGCAAAGGCTTGCGATGATCGCGCAGCTCCCAGTTGCGATCGTCGATCGACGCCACCGTGCCGGTGCGCATGATGCGTTTCAGTTCATAACCTTCCAGCTGGGTAATCGCCGCCACCGCATCCTGCAAAGCCAGTTGCACCTCGGCCAGCGCCGGCACCGGCACCCACAGCGGCAGGTCGTCATCCAGCACGTGATCGTCGCGCACATAAGCATGCGCCAGAACGTAGTCGCCCATCCGTTGCGAAGTCGACAAACCGGCGCAATGGCCCAGCATGATCCAGCCATGCGGGCGCAATACAGCAACATGGTCGGTAATGGTTTTGGCGTTCGACGGGCCAACGCCGATATTGATCAGCGTGATGCCGGAACCGTCGGCGCGTTGCAAATGATAGGCAGGCATCTGCGGCTGGCGCGCCGGCGCAATCCCGGTGAGTGCGCGGTCGGCTGGCAGATCGTCGAGGTTGGCGTTCCAGGTGGTCAGATCGCCCGGCTCGACAAAAGCCGTGTATTGCTGGCGATATTCGCGCTGCTCCGGATCGCTGCTGGCTTGCATCAACTCGCGCCCCATGCGGATGAATTCGTCGACGTAGAACGCGTAGTTGGTAAACAAAACATAGCGCTGGAAACGATCGGGCGAGGTCGCCGTGTAGTGCTTCAGCCGGTGCAGCGAATAATCGACGCGCGGCGCAGTAAACAAGGATAGCGGATGGGGATCGCCCGGCAGCTCTTCTAGAGTGCCGTTGACGATGCGGTCGTCCATGGTCGCCAGGTTCGGCAGGTCGAATACATCCGGCAGAGTCCGCAGATGATCGGGATCGAGATTGCCCTCGACATGGATGCCTTCTGGGAAGGCAAAGTGCACCGGGATCGGCATCTCGCTGACGCCGATTTCGAGCGGCACGTCATGGTTATCGCGCAACAGCTTGAACTGGCTGACCAGATAATTGGTGTACAGCTCCGGCCTGGTCAGCGTAGTTTCATAGACGCCGGGGCCGGACACAAAACCGAAGGACTGACGGGTGTCGGCGCGGGTATTGAATTCTGTCGTGACGCGCACAAACGGGTAGCAGGCGCGCACCCGTTCCGGCAAATCTTCACCGCTCGAAAAGCGCTTGAAAGCTTCACGCAGCAAGGCGGTGTTGTGCGCATAGATTTCATGCACGCGGGCGACGGCGGCATGGGGGTCGGTGAATTGCTCAGTCGGGAACATTGAATCTCCGTAGCAGTTTTGGCACATAGCGGGACGCCAGACGCGCTGGCGTCATGGTCCGGACATTTTTATCCGGACCTTACAGCTCAATTCTACTGGGATTGGCGCGCGAGTGGGAGCCGAAAGCTGCGGCAAGCACAGCTACTTCAGCAAATCGTATTTGCCGCCCTTTTCAATCGCGCGCTGATAGGCAGGCCGCGCATGAATACGCTGTAGAAAAGCAAACAGGCGCGGCCGGCTGGCGTCCAGGCCGCCGCGCGATTGCGAGGCTTCCAGCGGGAAGCTCATCTGGATATCGGCGGCGCTGAACTCGTCACCGGCAAACCAGGTCGATTTACCCAGCTCGCCTTCCATGAAATCCAGATGCGTCTTGAGTTGCGGACCGATATAGTTGCGTTGCACGCCGTTCGCAATCGCTCGCGCCAGCGGCCGCAAAATAGCTGGCATAGGCGGCAGCGCCAGGCGTCCGAAAATCAGCTTCATCAGCAAGGGCGGCATGGCCGAGCCTTCGGCGTAATGCAGCCAATAGGTATAGCGCAGGCGATCCTTGCTGTCCGCCGCCGGTATCAGGCGCCCGCCGCCGTATTGCTGCAGCAGGTATTCGATAATCGCGCCGGATTCTGCAATCGTGTTATCGCCGTCCGTGATCACCGGCGATTTTCCCAGGGGATGAACCGCCTTCAGCGCAGCCGGCGCCAGCATGGTTTTTGGATCGCGCTGATAGGGCTTGATCTCATATGCCAGCCCCAGTTCTTCGAGCAGCCACAGCACGCGCTGCGAACGGGAATTGTTGAGATGGTGAACGATGATCATGGTCGGCAAGTCCGGTCAGGTGGAAGGGAAAACTGCGGCCACGCTAGCGTAACCGATTTACCGGAATTGCTGCCGTTTTTAGAGCGCCCCCCTTCTGGCCGAACCGATATTAAACCTGCGTCGGACTCAACCAGCCTTGGCAAGTCGCGCGCTGCGCATCTGCCGCCGGCAGCTTGCCGCACACCGTATCGCGTTGTTGCCGCAAACGCCCCAGCACCGCCTGATGCTTGCCGTCGCCATTCCAGGCGTTGAGCTTTTTCCCGAGCCGCTCCAGCGCCGCACGGTTACGTTCGTAAAATGCATTCTGAGTACTGCCCAGTTCTTGCAACAGGGTATGCGCGACCTTTTCTATGCGCCCTTCGTCTTGCGGCGTCAGCTCCAGCAAGCCGGACAAATACGCCACGCCCCATTGCAAGCGCGTCGCCGGCCCTTGCGCCGCCTGATAGGCTTGCTCGTACCAGTTGATGGCGACGGTTTTATCGCCGCGCTTCTTGGCGTTCGAAGCCAGGCTGAGCATGAAATAGTAAGGCGCATGCGAGCGCTTCAGCTCGGCCTTAAGCAAGCTATCCGAATCGTCCAGCAAACCGGCGTCGCTCAAGGCATGCGCGCCGGCATTGATCACCGACTGCCGCTCATAGGCATCGGTAGTGGCACTGTCCGCTTGCGCCACTCTTAGCCGCACGTCTTTAATCAAGGCCGGCGCCAGCGCACCGTCCGGAGTATCGATACGCGCTAGCGCTACCTGCGCCGCCAGCGCCGACAAGCGATCGGTCTTGGATAAAGTGCGGTCGCCGGATAAACGCTGCATGGCGAGATTCCAGGCCGCAATCAGCTTGGCGCGGGCCGGCGATTTCGGCAAGGTCGCAAGTTGCACCAGGTCCGCCGGATAGTTGGTCAAGATATCCATGTTCTCGCGCGCGGTATGCACATCCGTCACCGCTTTCGTCAGTTGCGCCGCCGCTGCCGTCTGGTCGACAGCAGCGCCCGCCTTGGCCGCAGCGGCCGCCACCAGCGCGCTCAAGGCCAGGCGATTAGCGCTATCGCCGGCTGGAGCAGCTGCCGCCAGGCGTTTCAACGCAGACGGCAATTCCTTGCTGCCGACCAGTTGCTGTTCATCGGTATCCCATGAGTAGTACGCCAGCAAACGCCATTCGTCGGCCGTCAGCCTGGCGCCGGCTAGCGCTGCCTGCAAAGTCTGCTTGACCGGGCGGTTGGCGCTGATGCCGAGCGTCAGCGTCTGCAGATAACGGTCGGCGTCGACCTCGCCTGGCAGACGGGTGATTTCAGTGCCGTCCGGCTTGAACAAGATCATGGTCGGATAGCCGCGCACCTTGAAACGTTCGCCGAGTTTTTGCGCACCGGCACTATCGCCGTCGATATGCACCGGCACAAAAAAACGCGAACGCTCGATAAATCCTTGCCGGTTAAAGATGGTGGCCTTGACTTGATTGCAAGGCGGACACCAACTCGCGCCCCAATACAGGAACAGGGGCTTGTTATGCGCTTTGGCAAAGGCGAAGGCGGCGTCGACATCGCCGTCATACCAGTTGATACCCTCGGCCGCCGTGGTCGCTGCGGCGGCTGCGGGCTTGGCGTCGGCAGGCACAGCGGCGCACGTCACCGTGGCCAACGTAGCAGTCATGACGGCGACAGCGGATAAAATTTTCATCTTGCATCCATATGAACGGTTGAAGCCGCAGCGGCCTAATAGCGGGCTAAATCCAGCTGCGGCAATGAAAATATCTTCTACGAACCAAAGTGATAATTGAATTCCAGCCATCCCTGACGGCCATAGGGATTGTAGTTACCCACAGGATAATACGGCCAACCGGCGGTATTGTCTTGCTTCACCGAATTGAACACATTATTAACGATCAGCGCCACCGATGCCCGTGGATTGATCTGATAACTGGCGCTCAGGTTAACCAACGCAAAGGGCGAGATGCGGCGGGTCTGATCGGAGCTGGGCAAGCTGCCGTAGCGCGTGACTTGCACCGTGCTGGTCCACTTGTCGCGCAACCAGGTCACGCTGGCGTTGACCTTGGAACCCCAGTCCGGATTGGTCAGCGCATTCAACAGATCCTGATCCGGATCGCTGGCAAACTGCCGGTAGTGATGGCTGAGCACCTTGGTGTAATTCGCCTTCAGCAGGAAATCGCCAACGTCGCCTGCCTTGACGCGCCACTTGCCGCTGACATCGAGACCGCTAGTACGCTCTTGCGCGGCATTGATCGGATTCACCAGGATTTCCTGGATGGCGTTCGGATTGAGCGGCGCATTGGCCGGGTTGCGCTGCACCCGCGCCAGCGCATCGACGCAGGTCGGCGAATTGATGTCGAGCTGGCCGGCGCGGCAATTGGCTTCATTGTGCAAAATGATATCGGGGTCGAGATTGGTGACCAGGTTGTCGATCTGGATCCGCCAGAAATCGGCCGATATATCAAAATTGGAACTGGGCGACCACACCACGCCATAACTCCAGGACTTGCCGTTTTCGGCTTTCAGATCCTTGCTGCCGGTCTGGATATAGTTCGCGCCCGGCGAATAATTATTGAACTCACAGCCGGCCAAAGCCTGCCCTGCCTGCTGGCAGCGGTAATAATCGGTGGTCGCAGCATAGTAGCCGCGGGTGGTGGTCGAATAGATGTAGTTCATGTCAGGTGCGCGGAAACTGGTTGCATAGTTACCCCGCAACAGCAAGGTCTTGGCAGGACGGAATTCGAGCCCGGTGTTATAGGTGAATTTGCCGTCGTTGCGGCCGGCAAAGCTGTACTCGTCGTAACGGCCGGCGACGGTGGCGGTCAATTGCTTGACGATCGGGATATTCAATTCCGCGCCCAGGGCGTAGCGCTTGCGCGAACCGCTGGCGCCTTCGGCCGCTGCCTGGTTGAAGAATACGCCTTGGTTATATTGCGGATCCGGGGTGTTGCTGAAACCCTGGCTGCCGAATTCAGTCACCGCCGCCAGACGCACCGGCCCGGCCGGCAAATTAAACAGTTCGCCGTTAGCGCTCAGGCTCAAGGTCTGGGTCCAGGATTTATTGCGGCTGGTCGCTTCGCCGGTGATGGAGTTGAACTGATCCGGCGTCAGAGGCTGGTACAGTTTTTTCGGATCCGGTGCGTAGATGGCGATACCGTCGGCATCATAGCCAAGCCGCGGACCGAGGAAAAAGCTATCGACATTCTTCAGCAGCAAAGGCGTGGTTCTGCGGCTGGTATAGGCGGAGATATTGTAAGCCGTCTCATAATTCCAGCTGCTGGTCGATGGGATATCACCGCGTATGCCTACCGTCAGATTAGCCGCGACGTCATGCCATTTGCTGTTGTAACGCGTCGCTCCGCCGATTTCTTCGGGCGAAATTCGGCGTGCCCAGCTCTCGTTGACGCCGCTATTTTGATTATAGAAATAACTGCCGTTGGCGGCCTCGGAGGTCCAGTTTGGGCCGCGCGTATTATTTTCCGTAGAATTAAATCCCAGCATCAGATCGCTGAACAATTCGGTCTTGCTGCTCAGTTGATAACGCAAGCTGCCGAACAGATTTTCGCTCTCGTTCTGGGTCATGATGGTCCAGTAGGCGGGGCGCGCCTTGCCGCTGCCGCAATACACGCCTTTTTTCACCTGCGTCCTAACCACGCTGTCATAGAACAGGTCGCCGAGCTGACCACAAGTATCTGCGCCCGGATCGATGTATTTATTGCGGTCGACATTGAGCCGCGAAAATACCGCAGTCGGCGCCGTGCCGTCGGATGAAACCGATGACATGAAATCGCGCTGGCGGGCCCAGATCGGCTGGGTCCGGCTCAGTTCTATGCCAAACACTCCGCTCAAATCGCCGCTGCTGCCGCCGCCGGTGAATTGGATCCGCTGGTTGGCGCCACCGCCGTCCTGGCTGCCGCCGGCCTTGATGTTGAGGTCGAAACCGCTGACCTTCTTTTTAGTAATGATGTTGACCACGCCGGCAATCGCGTCCGATCCATACACCGCCGAGGCGCCGCTGTTCAATATCTCAATCCGCTCCACCAGCGCCGACGGGATATTCGCCAGGTTGACGAAATTGACTGAGCCTTCATAGGCCACCGGATAGTCGGCAATCCGCCTGCCGTTGAGCAGGATCAGCGTGTGATTCGGGCCGAGGCCGCGCAAGCTGATGGTGTTCGCCGCGGGCGTGAAGGTGTTGCCGTAGTCGGCGCCCTGGGTCATGCCGGTATTCTGGGTCTGCGCACTAAGGGCCTCGAACACGTTGCGATAGCCCTGCTTTTCGATATCCTCGCCGGTGATCACCGTGACGCTGGTTGGCCCTTCCTTGCTGGCGCGGGGAATCCGCGAACCGGTGACTACGACCGCTTTAGTGTCGCTGGCTGCCGCGTTGTCTTCTGCGGCCTGGGCATAAGTTAGTTGATGAAAATTCGGGATTGCATAAGCAATCAATACAGACAGCGCAGTCTGCGCCGGCAGGTTTTTAAATCTCAACATGTATGGCCATTCCTTCGCATATATTCTTTTGTAAAGAACTGTGTCGCTCTTTAATGGGGATCGAGAATATAGTAGACGGGTGGCAATACAAACTGACAGTTTTACATATCTATATGCGTTATGTGGAAAACACTTTTCGCAAATTTGAATGCAGCGGCCACGCTCAAAGCATGCTTGCCCGGCTTGCTTTAGACTGGGTGTTTTTTCCGCACCTGGAAAATTTCCAGACAGACCGACACACAGGAGCTTTGATGACCGATCTTTCCCTTTTCCCCATCACCAGGAAATGGCCCGCCCGCCATCCCGAACGGATCCAGCTGTATTCCCTGCCGACTCCCAATGGCGTCAAGGTTTCGATCATGCTGGAAGAAACCGGCCTGCCTTACGAACCGCATCTGGTCAGTTTCGACAGCAACGACCAGACCTCGCCGGAGTTCCTCTCGCTCAATCCGAATAACAAGATCCCGGCCATCATCGATCCCAATGGCCCCGATGGCAAACCGCTGCCGCTGTTTGAATCCGGCGCGATCCTGATTTATCTGGCGGACAAAAGCGAGCGCTTCATGCCGCAGGATCGCGCTGGACGATATGAAACGATCCAGTGGCTGATGTTCCAGATGGGCGGCATCGGACCGATGTTCGGCCAGCTTGGATTCTTCAATAAATTCGCTGGCAAGGATTACGAAGACAAGCGCCCGCGCGACCGCTATGTGGCGGAATCGAAGCGCTTGCTGGCGGTGCTCAACCAACGGCTTGCGCAACGTCAATGGATCATGGGAGACACCTACACCATCGCCGACATCGCCACCTTCCCGTGGGTACGCAACCTGATCGGCTTCTACGAGGCTGGCGATCTGGTGGGCATCGCCGATTTCCCGCATGTCACGCGGGCTCTCGCTGCATTTCTTGCGCGGCCGGCAGTGGCCAAGGGTCTGACGATTCCGCAGCGCGGCTGAATTTCGGATAAGCCCGATAAGCCCGATATAAGCCCGATATAAGCCCGATATAAGCCGAATATAAGCCGAATATAAGCCGAATATAAGCCGGATCAAGCAGCGGCAAAGCCCCCGGCGGCTACTCAAGCCGGGGGCGGTGCGATAAAATTGCGCATCCCATTACACTTGGACCGCCATGCCATCGCGCCGAAAATTCCTACAAAAGAGTTTGTTCCTGACCGCCTCCGGACTCTTTTCCAGCCAGCTCCCGTTTGCAGCTCCGACAGCTTTCGCCAAGGAAGCATCCGCCACTCCTTCTGACACCCTGCCGGCAATGGATCCGCCGCCAGACATCTTTGACGCGCAACTGGTCGACCTGGAATTCTGGCTCAAGCCGCGCGTGATCGAGGTGACACGCCCCGCCAGCGGTGAGCGAGCGAAACTTCTATATTGGAAAGATGGGGAAGTTCAAGAGTCCGCCTATCAGCAGCTATGCCATCTGCTGCGCGATGTCCAGGGTAAGCAAACCGCGCCGATAGACCCCAAGCTGCTTGAAACCTTGTGGGGCACCCAGGCTTTTATTGCGCGCTACGGGATTGTCCAGCCGCTGGAAATCCTGTCAGGATTCCGTACCGCCTCAACCAATCAGCACCTGATCGAAACCGGGGTGCCGGCGGCGCGCAAATCATTGCACCTGGAAGGCCGCGCAGCCGACATCCGCCTCACGCAACTGGATGCCGACGTGCTGGGTGGCTTGATCCGCAGCTTCCGCCAAGGCGGAGTCGGCTTCTATTACCGCCCTGGGAAAAATGGCGGCTGGATTCACGCCGACACCGGATTGCAACGCACCTGGAAAGGGTGATTCGCCTTCAAATACGCTCGATGATCATGGCAATGCCTTGACCGCCACCAATGCACATGGTGATCAAGCCATAGCGTTTATTAGTGCGTATCAACTCATACAGGCATTTGATGGCGATGATGGCGCCGCTCGCCCCCAGCGGATGGCCGAGCGCAATGGCGCCGCCGTTGACATTGGTCCGCGCCGGATCAAGGCCCAGGCCTTTGCAGACACCCAGCGACTGCGCAGCGAAAGCCTCGTTGGATTCGATCACATCCAAATCGTCAAGACTGAGACCGGCGCGCTTCAAGGCCAGCTGCACCGCCGGAATCGGACCGGTTCCCATGATCGTCGGATCAACCCCGGCCACGCCGTAAGAAACCACCCGCGCCAATGGCGTCAAACCGGCGCGCGCCGCTGCATCAGCCGCCATCAAGACGCAAGCTGCCGCACCGTCGTTGATGCCGGAGGAATTACCGGCCGTAACCGTGCCGCCCTCTTTCTTGAACGCCGGTTTCAGCTTAGCCAGCGATTCCATGCTGGCGTCGGCTTTCGGATATTCGTCGGTGTCGAACAGTGCAACGCCTTTGCGCGTCTTGATTTCAACCGGCACGATTTGCGATTTGAAGTGACCGGCGGCGATGGCCGCAGTCGCACGTCTCTGGCTTTCCAACGCAAAGGCGTCCTGCTCTTCACGCGAGATGCCGTACTTCTCCGCCACGTTTTCAGCAGTGATGCCCATGTGGCCGGCGCCGAAAGGGTCGGACAAAGCGCCGACCATCATGTCGATCATCTTGATATCGCCCATGCGCGCGCCAAAGCGAGCGGCTTGCGTAGCGTACAGCGAACGGCTCATGCTTTCGACGCCGCCGCCGACTGCAATATCGGTCTCCTCCAGCTGGATGGCGTTGGCGGCAGTGATGATGGCTTGCAGGCCCGAGCCGCACAAGCGGTTAAGCGTCAGCGCCGTGGAATCCTTGCCCATGCCGGCATTCAGGCCGACCACGCGTGACACGTACATGTCGCGCGCTTCGGTGTGGATGACGTTGCCGAATATGATCTGACCGGCTTGGTTTGGCTCGACCTTGGCGCGCGCAAATGCTTCCTTGACCGCAATCGCGCCCAGCTCGCCTGGCGCGAAATCCTTCAATGCGCCGCCATATGCGCCAATCGCGGTACGGGCGGCGCCGACAATTACTACTTCTCTGATGTTAGCCATGTTTATCTCCTGGTTTGATTAATCACGTGATAGCAAAGCGTATGAGCGCCCCCGCAGTGGACTGGCAGCGCCGTTGAATGCAGACAATCATATTAGCGCAGACGCGCTCGCGGAGTTCATTCTAGAACTCATTTCCTTCAGACGTCGTCTGCTGACGGAATTCCTTAGGCGTCAAGCCCGTATGCCGCTTAAAGGTACGGCTGAAATAAGCCGGATCCTGAAAGCCAAGCTCGTAGGCAATGCTGGCTACTGCGGATGGCAGGTAAGTCAGTTTGCGCCTGGCTTCCAGCATCAACCGATGTTGCATCATGTCGAATGCCGATTTGCCGGTGAGCCTGATGCATAGGCGGTTCAGGCGGCTTTCGGTGACACGCAGCTGTTGCGCAAAACGGCCGACCTGCCATTGCTCGTTGTAATGTTCTTCCACCAACACCCGAAAGCGGCTGAACAATTCGAAATCGTGACGGCCGGTGCGGTCCGCCGAGCGCTGATCGGAATGCAGGCGCACCAGCAGCAGCAATACGCTGCGCGCCAGCCATTCCAACATCAGGGTATGCCCGGCGCGCGGCCAGGACGATTCGGTCAGCAATTGTTTTAGCAAGGCTTCGATGCGTTGCCGGCTTTCATCGACGGCAGTCAGATCTATCGCCAGCGGCTCGACGAAAATAGTTGAAAACAAGGCTGCATCAACGCCAGGTTTGTCGCCAAACAGCAAACTCTGGTCGACCGTCAAGACAAAACCTTGTGCTTCCTTTGAGAAATCGAAACCATGCACTACCGATGGGTGGATGGTGAGCGCCACCGGCCCCTCGCATTCCCAAAGTCCGGAGTCGATCTCGGCGCGGACATGGCCGCCGAACAGAAAGAGGATCTGAAACAAGCCGCGATGCGTGTGGCTTTGAATATGCCAGTCGTGCAGCCGGCTGCGTGTTTCTATCAACTCGATATGGACAAATTCGGCGTTCTCTGGCGCCGTGTTTTCTCCATATAAGGCAAATTGCGGGATCTCTCGTTTTATCGCTTTTTTGTTGACTTTCTTGATTGCATGCCGAGCGCTCATGGAGTGTTTCCTGAAACAAGTGACTGTCAAAATAGTACAAGTTATTCTGCGTTTCATCCATTTTTTACTGAAGCCGTCTGGACTAGCATCTATAGCCACCGGGGATATACAAACATCATTAAAAATGGAGAAGACAAATGCACACAATCAAAACCCAAGTAGCTATCGTCGGCGCCGGGCCGGCAGGTCTTTTGCTATCGCACCTGCTGCATCTGAACGGTATCGAATCTGTCCTGCTGGAAAGTCGCAGCCGCGCCGAGATCGAGGCCACTATCCGCGCCGGCGTGCTGGAACAGGGCACGATGGATATCTTGAACCAGAGCGGCGTCGGCGCCAGGATGCAGCGTGAGGGTGTAGTGCATCACGGTATTGAACTGGCTTTCGGCGGCCGCCGTCATCGCATCAATCTGACTGAACTTACCGGACGCTCGATTACTGTTTATGCGCAGCATGAAGTGATCAAGGACCTGGTTGCCGCACGCCTGGCCGCTGACGGAAAAATCCTATTCGAAGTGAGCGATGTCAGCCTGCACGATCTCCAGAGCACGGCGCCCTCAGTGCGTTATACGCATCTGGGTGAACCGGCTGTGTTGCAGGCCGATTTCGTGATTGGCTGCGATGGCTTTCATGGCATTTCGCGGCCCTGCATCCCCGAGAATCCGCGCCAGGATTTCCAGCGCAACTATCCATTCGGCTGGTTTGGCATTCTGGTCGAGGCGCCGCCTTCTTCGGATGAATTGATCTACGCCCAGCATCAACGCGGCTTCGCCCTGGTCAGCACCCGTTCGCCGACGGTGCAGCGCCTGTATTTCCAGTGCGATCCCAAGGACGATGTGAATAACTGGTCCGATGACCGCATCTGGTCGGAACTAAATACGCGCCTGACGTGTGAGGATGGCTGGGCGCTGAAAGAAGGAAAAATATTCCAGAAAAACATCATCGGCATGCGCAGTTTTGTCTCTACGCCGATGCAATACGGACGGCTGTTCCTGGCTGGCGACGCCGCCCATATCGTGCCGCCTACCGGCGCCAAAGGCTTGAATCTTGCCGTCTCGGACGTGCGCCTGCTGGCGCGTGGCTTTGAGCAATTCTATAAAAAGGGCCAGCAGGACTTGCTGGCCAGCTATACCGAAACGGCGCTCAAACGGGTCTGGCGCGCCGAGCATTTCTCCTGGTGGATGACCAGCATGCTGCACAATTTTTCGGATGCATCGCCGTTCCAGCAGCAGTTGCAGCGGGCTGAACTGGAATATGTGGTGGCTTCACGCGCCGCCGCCACAGCCTTGGCGGAAAACTACGTCGGCATGCAATTTTGACGACAGCCTGAATGTGTTTTTCAGAAAATAGAATCAATCTGCAATGTTGAAAACCATGTCCATTTGGGCGGTTATCGCACAATACGTGCGATAACCGCTTACTGCACGACATCAGCGTCTTGATACGGGCTAGTGCAAGCCCTAGTATTCAGCAAACCGGAAGCATGCAAAGATTTGCGCACAACACCAAAGAACGCTCGCCCGTGCTTTGGTGACTTAACTATAAAAATATAAAACCAGGAGACAATCCAATGCCTAGCACCATCCGTTCGCGGCGGCCGCGTGCCGTCCTTATCTTTCATGCCGTTTTTCATATTGATCGCAACCCCGCGCTGTTCCAGCCGTGCAGCGGGAGCCCAGCATGACGGCCAAACCCACCGTCGATGTACAGCAATTCATCGACGACAAACCGTTTTCTCTCTATCAATGGCTGATCCTGGGGCTGTGTTTCCTGATCATCGCGATTGACGGTTTCGACACCGCAATCATCGGCTTCCTGGCGCCCGCCTTGAGCCAGGAATGGGGCGTCGAAAAGGCGGCCCTGGTGCCGGTGCTGAGCGCTGCACTGGTCGGATTGGCGATCGGCGCGCTGCTGGCAGGGCCGCTGGCGGACCGCATCGGCCGCAAAAAAGTGCTGCTGGCGTCGGTCTTGCTGTTCGGTTTCTGGACGCTGATGTCTGCCTTCGCCGGCTCGATCCAGATCCTCACTGCCTTGCGTTTCCTGACCGGCCTCGGATTGGGCGCGGCGATGCCGAATGCGGTCACGCTGATGTCGGAATACGCCCCGCAACGCAAGCGCTCGATGATCGTCAATACCATGTTTTGCGGCTTCACCCTGGGTTCTGCGCTGGGCGGTTTTGTTGCGGCCTGGATGATTCCGCGTTACGGCTGGCACAGCATGTTCCTCGTCGGCGGCTGCTTGCCGCTGCTGCTGGCGTTGCTGTTGATCCAATTGCCGGAATCGCCACGTTTCATGGTGGTGCGGCGCTGGCCGGATAAAAAAATCGCCGAGGTATTGAACCGGATTGCTCCCGGCTCGATTAGCACGGAGGTGCGCTTTACCGTTCCCGAACTGGTTGCCCTGGCGGGAAAAACTGCGCTGGCGGTAATTTTTTCGGCGCGCTACCGGTTTGGCACACTGATGTTGTGGCTGACTTATTTCATGGGCTTGCTGATTTTTTATCTGCTGACCAGCTGGATGCCGACACTCATCAAGAACGCCGGGTTTTCATTGTCGCAGGCCAGCACCATCACCGCCCTGTTTCCCTTGGGCGGCGTGATCGGCACCTTGGCAGTCGGCTGGCTGATGGATCGCATGAGCGCGCATAAGGCGATTGCGATTACCTATGTGCTGACCGGGATTTTTGTGTACGCCATCGGCCGCGGCACCGGCGACGCCGTGCTGCTCGGCGGCTTGATGTTCATTGCCGGCTTGTGCATGAACGGCGCGCAATCTTCGATGCCGGCGCTGGCTGCCGGTTTTTATCCAACCCGGGGCCGCGCTACCGGCGTCGCCTGGATGCTCGGCATCGGCCGTCTCGGTGGCATTCTGGGCGCAACGATTGGCGGCCAGCTGCTGCAATTCGGCTGGAGCCTGAGCGCCATTTTCAGCCTGCTGGCGCTGCCGGCTTTCGTTGCCGCCGCCGCGCTGTTGTTCAAGCATCTCCATTTGAGATCGCACGGGCAGCTCAGCATGGCCGGCAGATGACCCACTGACCCGCTTCACGGAGCCGCGCCTTTTCATTCGCGAATGGCTGCAATGAGATAAGCCGGCTTCCTTTACCACCATGAAACCCCTGGCGGCGAAGATCACGCTTCGCTAAGGCCCGGTATTGCCCCTTTTTAAGCCGATTGATTGGCGGGACGCAGCATGCCCGTCAATTCGTGAAGCATTGCCGCAGCACCTGACTATAAAAATATCTGGAGACATATTTATGAAGAAATCACTTGTTATCTTGTCTGCTCTGGCTACCGTCGCCAGCGCAGCGCACGCGCAGAGCAGCAACGTCACTATCTACGGTATTGTCGACGCCTCCATCGAGTTCGCCAACAACGGCAAAGATAAATTGAACCGCGTGCAAAGCGGCAACCTGAGCCAGAGCCGGATCGGGTTTACCGGAACCGAAGATCTCGGCGGCGGCTTGAGAGCCTTGTTCACGCTTGAAAACGGTTTCAACGTCGACAATGGCTCCTTCGCCCAGAGCGGCTTGTTGTTCGGCCGCCAGGCTTTTGTCGGCCTGAGTTCTAGCGCAGGCGCCGTCACGCTGGGGCGTCAATATGAACCGCTGCATTCGATGCACACTAAATTCAGCACACACGCGGTCGGTTTCGGCGACGCGGCCGCCGCCTACGTGCCGGCGCTCGAAGATGTGCGGCTGGACAATTCGATCAAGTATGTCTCGCCAGTGTTCGCCGGCGTCACGCTGTCGCTGTTCTACGCATTCGGCGAAAATACAACGGTGCCGAACGTCAGCCAGTCCTACGGCAACCTGTTCAACATCCAGGCCAATTACGACAATGGCCCCTTGTCTGCCGCACTCAGCTACGCCTCCAAGAAAAAGACGCCTTCGGTTCCGGATAACCTGACCAAGAATCTGGCGGCGGCTGTGTCCTATGATTTTTCTTTCATGAAACCGTATCTGGTGCTGGAAACGGTACGCAACGATTTCAGCAGTGTGGCGATTCCCAACTACGATTTCTGGTCGGTGGCGCTGGATGTTCCACTGGGCGGCGGCAGAGTCAATTTCAGTTACGGTAGCCTGAAAAACAAAAGCGCCGCCAACGCCAATTCACGCAGTTATGGCCTGGTGTATGACTATGACCTGTCCAAGCGGACTACCTTGTACACCGGCTACTCGCGCGTCAATAACGATGCGAAAGCGAATTTTGGCGTAGGCTCGGCGAATGGCAGCGAAGTCGCCGCAGCCAATCCAGGCGCCGATCCGCGCGCCCTGGTGTTTGGCATGCGTCACAAGTTCTGACAGCAGGGTAAGCCGTCGCAGGCTACGGCCTGCCCGCCCCGTCACATGCGCCTGGAATGATCAAGGCGCGACCCAGCTGGCGATAGGACTTACCAGGCTGCTGGAATTGATCGCGGTAAACGTCGGCTTGGCGCCAAATTCCGTCACATACAAATCCAGCCGCTTCAAGCTTTTTGCCGCGCTGAAATTGACGGCGAAACGTTTGAAGCTGGCGCCGTTAAGCGGATCGTCTGCATTCGGGTTGGCGGTATTGCTGTTGCTCTGATGGTAGCCCTTGGGCAGCAGCACATTTTGTGTCGTGCCATCGGCAAACGTGGCGCGCAAGGTGTAGTCGCAGCCGGTGCTTTGACAGTAATTCGCATATTTCAATTTCATCTGATCCCAGTCGGACTGGCTGGCCGGATCGAAGGTACGGGGCAGATTTCCCTGGCCTGTGCTGCTTACCGCCAGACGATTCAGCGTGCCATCGGTCTTGGAAATGTTGCCCAGCACGGTGACGACCTGCTGCTTGCCTTGCATGTCGCGTTGCAGCTGGCTTACTTTGGAACTGGCGTCGACGTAGGCGCCCTGGCTTGCGGACCAGCTGGTGAATTGGCTTGCAGCGCTGCCCGCGGCCGGATCATAAACGATACGGCTGTTCATCCAGCCCTGTATCAGCGCACTGCTGTAGTCGGCAAACATGCTCCAGCGATAGCCGCTCGCGTGATCGCCGGAGCCGCCTTGCATCGGATCCTGGCGATAGCAGCGTCCTGCAGGGTCCAGCTGGCGGCCGCTGGTTTTGCAAGGCAAGGCAGGCAATACCGGTGACAACAATTGATTGCGGATTGCGTCATAACCCCAGCTCGATCCGGACAAGCTGCCGCCCGGGTAGGGATAGCTGCCGCTGTTATACATATCGCCCGCATGCAACATGCCGAAACCGTGGCCCATCTCATGCACGAAAATGCCGCCATAATTATCGGAATCGCCATCTGCATTAGTGGCGCCGACACTAGTCAGCCCGCCACCCATGCCGATAAGCTTGCCGCTAAGCGGGTCTTCCAGCACCATCGGCATCCAGTAGGCGACATTCAGATTGCCGTCATTGTTCGCCGTCACGCTGCGCAATTCGGGCAGGACTTGCAGCATCTGCCCCATCAGTACATAACCGTCGCCGCCAGACCCGGCCCTGGCGGCGGCGAAGGAAGCATATGCCTGAGCCGCTGCGGTGCCGGTGGGCGCCACCACGAAGTCGCTGAACGACAGGTCGCCAAGATTGACTCCTTGCACCGATGCAGCGGGGATTTCCTGTGCGTAGTCGGCGGCTATGCCGGCATCCATTTCCAATTTTTCGGCGGCGGCCATGACACGCGTGGCGCCGAAGAAAAAGGCCGGCACGGTTTTCACTTCCAGGTTGACGCCGCCGGTCACGGTCAGCGGCACCGTAGCGACTTCGCTGCCACGTGTGATCTTCAACGTAACCCCCGGTTGTATCCATTCCTTCGGCAGCAGCACGCTGTATTTGCTGGAGGAGTAACTGGGCATGCCATTGTCGGTAGCCGGCAATTTGTCGGGGGTATTCAGAGTCAGGCTGCCGAGGCTGCTGCTGACGACTTCGACCTGCATCGCGCCGCCTGCGCTGGCCGGCTCCACCATCAGCAACGCCGCCCGGTTAGCCAGCAGGTTTAAAGTGCGGCTGTTGCCATTCGCGGTTTGCATGGTGCGGCCGGTTGGCGGCACCACATGTGTTTGCGCCAGCTCCACGCTGTTTAGTGCAAGCGAACCACTTACAACAGGCTGGGATGGAGTGGCTGGCGCGCCCTGATTGGGAACAAGCGGTGTCGTTGCTGCGCCGGGATTTTCAGAATTTCCGCCAGCGGCCACGGAACCGGACGTGGTCGATGAGCTGGAGTTATTGGAACCGCCATCGCCGCAAGCAGACAGGAGCAGTGACAAGGCAGCGGCAGCTGTCGCCGAGCGGCGCATGGATGAGAGAGCGAAAAAACGCATTACACACTTTCTTGATGGGCGAAAATTTCCTTTCGGCAATATTCGTGCCATCTGTTTGTAGCGTAATTGCGCTCTCCATAGCCCCAGGTGGGGCAAATATAGGTCGATCGACAGCAAAAAATTGTCACATGAGAACTAAAAATTGTTCCCTGTTTTTGAACCATGAGGGGAGCTGATTAGCGGTGATGAAGTACGGCTAGCAGCAGAGCATTGGGGAAACGGAGCCGCGAGGGCTCCGTCCGCTTCATTTGCACTTTATAAAAACAGATTACGATTCGCCGGATGCGACGGCGGTTGGCGGCACATAGTTGTAACTTACCGGACCTGTACCAGCATTGCTGCGTTGAAGCAGATTTTTCGGACGGTCGATTAACCCGATCCAATTCTCATCTTGCGGTTTTATCCAGGTCTGGCCAGCTAGAATTTCTTTTTCATCGCGCGCCCATTTCGCCATCTTCGCGGTAAATTTGTCTGGATACTCTCTGGCGGGACAGGCGAGATTCAACCAGGGATCGCAAATCGCCACATGCTCGGGCCACTTCTTCATATCCGCCCCTATCAAGTGGGGAGGGACTTCTCCTATCACCGTAGCGGCATGGTCTGTGCCAAACCAGAGTTTGGCAACGGGCGCCGACGGGTTCTTCCAGGCGATCCAGTCTTCAGACGCCTGTGCCAGCGCCGTACAGTTATGGCCCTTTCCGTTCCAAACGCCGCGCGAATATTCCTGCGTATTATTCAGATCAAGATTTCCAATTTGCCCCAACGCCGCACTAGCGTGTTGCAGCCTTGCCTGTTCTTGTCCAGGATCTTTTTTCAGACTCCTTTTATTGAACGACTTAAGCGATCCTTTTTCTTTATCGTAGAGCGTGCTCTTGACGTAACTAAGCGCCTCCTCCGCCAGCTGCATATTTTGTTCACCCTCTGTGCTTACATGGATCGCAGAGATTGAACTACTGGCTGCCAGCGCGTTCGCATCTGACACCGCCGCCTGATGCGATGGCTGACTTTCCGCCCTCAACGAAGAACTGGAAGCCCATTGCGTGCGCAGATTGCTCGCCATAGTGTTTCCTCCATGATTCTTAATCTTGAAAGGCAGAAAATCTACAACTTTATCGGTCATGGATTGGCGCCGGACCAGAGCAGGCGGCTCGCCATCGCTAGTTCCGACTCCGGGCCTGTGCCCTACGACCGCATGATTAGTGAATGGAATCTTCATGGCATAGCTTTTTGGTAGTGGATAAATTTCTAAAATGATTTCCCGTTGTCTGAAACAGTGGCGGCGAACCGAACAACCCTGCAGTCATCGACGAAAGCTGGCAGCACTCGATGGCTGCGACTGTTTTCGGGAAAACCTTTATTGATTAATGAAAAAGACTGCGAAAAAAACTGCGAATAAAAAACAAGCGCCAGCCTCGTTCATGCTCCCATAGGGATCTGTCGAGTGGACTGCATGGGAATGGCGCTTGCGGAAAATTTACCGTGCCGGCAGACGGCTTTGTGCTCAGCAAAGAGAGGACGATTGATCAGCGCTCTGGACATGCAAGGTTTTCCTCTCATCGACGAAGCATTTATATAGGCAATAGGTAACAACAGGATTTGCATGGTTCCGTCCGGCGTCGAATTAAGCTGCGTTTTTCGGCGCCCCGCTTCACTGCTGCACAGATATGCGCCGCAAGCGGCAGCAGTTGCCCGCAATGATGCAGCCGATTCGGGAAAGTCAGAGCGAATGTAAGCAGCTTGTAAGCTAGCGCGCGCACTAATGGTTCTCTTCAAAACCAGTAGAAACAACAGCTGGCTCAAACGCGGAGACATGCTATCTTCTTCGCTTCTCATGAATGCGACGATTGCGTGAGGTGATTCAGATCGGCGCTGCAAAGCGTGGTTTCTTGTTGCAGAATATTTCGCCGTCCGGCACTTGATCCATGCCGTTCTGTGACGACAGCGGTTTTCAGGAACTAGGTCGGCCAGAGAAGCACTTGAAGCACTTGATGTAGCGGCGCGATGATTGTGATCTTCCCTGCCAGCGCTCAGATAAGCGGATCCGCTTACCCGGCATCGCTGAGCGGTCATGAATATTCAAGAATGCTAACGCGACGGGAGTGGTTGGTCGCCCGGGCCGCAACAGCGCGGCCCGGATGCAAGCGACTCCTGCCGCCATGACAGAAAGTTGATTATTTAATCCATGAATATTGCATGTTATATCCGCAATGCTGCGGTTTTCGACCAAGTCCGGGCCGCACTTGTGCGCGCCGGTTTTGAATCCCACCACTTCCCTTCAGAAACAGTGTTATTGCGCAGCTTGCGCCGGCGTAGTTTCGATTTGATCCTGATCGATATGGCGCTGGCATCGAAAGATAACGACAGCATTCTTTCCTGGCTCAATTTCCGCAGTGGCGAGCGTACACCGACCTTGATCCTTTCCACGGTGCGTAACGCGGATCTGGTGGCGCTGGCGCTCGATAGCGGCGCCGACGATTTCCTGGTCAGGCCGTTTGAGCCGGTTGAACTGATCGCGCGCATCAATGCCTTGCTGCGCCGCTGCTCCCCTCCCAATGTACGGCGCGCTATCGAATTCGCCGGCTTCTCCCTTAACCGGGATACGGTGACATTCAGCTATCGCGGCGCCCCTATCGGATTGACGCCGCGCGAATTCGGCATGGCCTGGCTGTTCTTTTCTTCACCCGGCGTATATATTTCGCGCGAGACGATCGGCGCCGTCATCTGGAGCGCCGATAGTGAAATTGCCGGCAGAACCATAGAACAGCATGTCTACAAGCTGCGCAAAAAACTGCAGATCGGAGATCAGCCGATTGTCATGATCCGCACCGCGTATAGCCAAGGCTATCGCCTGGAATTGTGCGCCGCCAATGAAACATTGCCGAGCGCCGCCTTAGCCGGATGAGTTATTGGTTCGACTGCGCCAGCATGGCGGGCGGGATGTTCTTATACACTTTTTTCGCATACTTGATGCGCAGGCCGGGATCACGCGCATTGTAGGCGCCAACGGCTTCCCAGGTCACGCCCATGCGCTGCATGTTTTGCGACAGGATCCAGGCGCCGACCTGAAGATTGGTGCAGGGATCTTTCAGCCGCTGTTCATCAATGCCGTATTTGCGCAAGGTTGGCAACCAGCTGCTGTTTATCTGCATCAGGCCGATGTCGTAAGAACCGTTTTTATTGCGATTCATGGCGTTCGGATTGAGGCTCGATTCGGTCTTGGCAATTGCGTACAGCAGCTGCGGATTGACGCCATACCATGCGGCGACTTCCGCCCAGCAGGCGCGGGCGTTGTGGTGAAACATGAGCAGGCCGGCAGCCAGCAGACCGCACCTGATACTCATCGAAATACGCGCCATGCGCCGTAATTGCGGATCAGGGACTGAAAGTGGCATTGGCATACCTCATCTCTTTATCGGCATAACAAATCAGGGGTGTATGCTGCGAGTCCATCGCAATCGTACCCATCGGCGTGTTGATGAAACGTCTGCCGTTGGCATCGATATCCCAAAAATGGCAAGCGTCGCCCGGACTCATGATGCGGGAGAGTGATATGGAGGGCGAATCCATCCAGCCAGATGCCTCAACTGCCCGTCCGTACACATGACTCACCGCGGTTACGTCACGATTTGCTGTGATGTCGCGGCTGGCGCTAATGTCACGGCCGGCGCTCATATCGCGGCCGGCGCCGATGTCGCTGTCCGAATTGATAGTCCCGCTGGCATGGATGGTACCCTGCGAATCGATGGACTGCGATGCAATCAAATTTGCGGTGCTGACGGTGCCCGGCACGCTCAGGTTATCGTTCTGGTCCACCGCCAGCGCCACCCAGCTGCCGCCGTTGTAGGTAAAGGCACGATTAAGGCCGGTCACCATGCGGACGTCGCCATCGTTACTACCGGCAAAAGGCAGGTTGCCATAACTGGCGACCGGCTCCTTCCATTGCGAAGGAAAGGTCCAGACGCCGTTGCTGCCGCAGGTGAGCAAGCTTCTGGTCGAATTGTCGACCGCCATGCCCGCTTCCGCCACGCCGGCTTGATTCAGGCACGAAGATCCGAGATTCACCAGCGCCGCGCTGGCCATGCGCAGCGGCGTATACATGCGGTTAAGTTCGGGCCGGCCTGGCACCGCGTTACGGTAAAGAAAATCGGTCGACAATTGACCGGCGCTATTGTAAAAAAGATTGGAAACCAGATGCCCGCCGTCGGCGGCAGTGCCGGCCAGCGCCGCTGCGCCGCTGCATGCGACCGAGCGGTAAGGGCTGGTGTCCATGCTCCAGGAAGCGCCTTTGGCCGTGGCCGGATCGGCCGCGCTGATATAACCGCTGCCCTGGCCGGCGTTCATGGCGATCGCGGCAAGGTCGCGGTCAGAAATTTTTTGTCCGCCGGTAGTCGCAATCAAGGCGTCGAATTGCCCCGGATGGGCGGCAGGATCCGGCTGCCGCAGCAGCACGCATGGCGTCTGTCCGTAGACATTAGCGCTGGCGATGCTGTTCGACAGGAACTGCCCGGCTTTCAGATCGGCGACGCTGATGGCGATTACAGTAGCCGCGCTGGGCGTACGGGTCTGCAGCGTTTGCCAGTTAGCGCTGATGTATTTGTTCGCCGCATTGACGATCTGCGATTGATAATAAGCCGCCTGCCCTCCTTTGGTGTCTTCCAGGGAGGTGTCCATCATCGCCGACAAGCCGACCATGATGATCGAGCCAACCGCCAGCGCCCCCATCAATTCGAGCAAGGCGATACCGCTTTGCGGCTTCTTTGTGCAGGCTCTTTTCATATTGGATTTCTTCACGCTGGATGTTTTCACGCTGGACACTTTCACGCCGGGCATCGTCACGCCGGACACTTTCATTTTGGCATCGCGATCCACACCGGCGCGCCATCCGGAACCGACTTTCCGTTCAGGGCCGTCACCGGTATCCTGGTGTCGCCGAAGACCGGCGATTGCAAGGTCGCGACGCCGCTCTGATAGACCCCGTTCAACACCGAATTCTGGGACTTCATGGCGATTGCCGCCGCGATATTGACTGGCGGCAGCGAGGACGCGTAGATGTAGATAACCCCTGTCGCATCGCGGTAGTTATTCCAGATCGGCGCCGCGCTCTGCTGGTACAAGGCCGACCATGCCGGCAGCATGTGGGACGATTTCAAAGCAGAAAAACTGACGCTGGTATCAAGCACATCGTTCTGGGTGAAATAATCGGCGACCGCTTCCCGATACAGCGCCATGCTGTCTGCAATGCTCATGGCGACGCCCGCATCGGTAGCGGCGAAGGTCTCGAAATTCCTGATGGTGTATACCCCCACCAGAGAGATCATGGCCGTCAATACCAGCATATTCCACATTTCCCGCTCCTCTGCTTTTGCGTTGTTTGTGTCTTGCTTCTGTCTTGCTCCGGCTGCGCCAGCTGCAATCCGTCATGGCCGGCAATTAAGACGCGACAATCAAGACGCGGTAAACGTCACCGCATTACCGGTCGCGCCAACCACACTGCAAAGCGCCGTAGCGCCGGCAACCGTGGCCGGAAAGCTGGTGATCGCGTTTGCTCCGGCCTGGTCGATCTGGGTCCAGCCGCTGGCGCCGCTGATCATGTTGATGCAGACATCCTGCGGCACCGCATTGTATGTAATGGAAAATGCGCCGCCGGTTCCAGCGGCAGTGACAGCGCCCCCCCAACTGTTACTCAAGGTGGTGCCGCCAGCGCCTCTGGCGAGCGTATTGGGAATGGCGTTGGAAGTGATCAGGCTAGGCAGCATGGCGGCAGGATAGGTTTGACCGATATACAGTTTCCTGATGCCGGTGCGGATCGCTACCACTTCTTCCGTGGCTTGATTCGATTTCGCGCTGCCGAAGGCGCCGGTCAGCAGCGATACCGCGCCCAGCACCACGATGGCGGCGATGCCCAGGTAGGCGATGCCTTCCAGCAGTGAGGCTCCGCGTTGCCGCGAAACGCGGTCGGCCGCGCTCAGGGCGGTGTGTTTCAAATCGAAAATGCATGTGTTTTTCATGATCAATCCCTCAAGTCAATGTGATAGTTCAATGGACACTACGGGTCACCGCTGCGATTTCCTGCTGAATGCCGAAAAATCCCGTCACCAGCCAGCCAATCACGATCGCCAGCGTGACAATGGCAAAACCGTTCAACACTTTCATCCGGAGCGATATCACCTCTACTCCTTGCTCCATCCATTCGTCCGCCAGCAATTTCAGCGCATCGGCAAAGCCCTTGTATTCCGCGTACACACACAGGTCGTCGATCACCTCTTTCGATGGAAATCCATAACCCGCATTGCGCAATGCCTCGCCGCAATTCAAGCCGGAGCGCACCCCCAGCAAAGCGCCGTCCAGCCGTTCGCGCAGCCAGGGGTCGGCCATGGCAGACAGGCGCACCAGGGATTTCTCAACCGTGACCCCGGCCGATTGCAGGGCCGCAAACGCCATCAGAAAGCCGCTGCCGACGATCAGCCGATAAATCGAATAGGGCGGACAACCATCGAAGAAGACCCTGACATTGCCGCGCCAGCGCGGCATCGATGCAAACACCGCGACGCCGATAGCCAGCGCCGCAAAGATCGCATACAGCATCCAGTTCTGTACCCATAGCGACATCAGGTAGAGCGACTTCGCAGCGCCATGCCAGCCGGAAGGATCGATCATGCGTGTGAATTGCGGAATAACCCGGGTGCCGAACAGATAAATGTAGACCGCGATCAAAAAGAAAATCGCCACCGGATAGGCAATCCCGCCAACAATCACCGAATTGATTTTTTTGCCAGCCTGCACCACATTGACCACCGCCAGCAAGGTAGTCTCCAGGCGCCCCGCCTGCTCGCCCGCCATGATGATCATCTGTTCCGTTTTCGGCACCCACCACTCCAGCCCTTCTGACAGCAGGCGGCCGTTCTGCACCATGCGCCGGCAATCATCGAGCACGATTGCCAGCGGTTCATTAGGTTTGCGTCCCTGCAGCGAAGCGCGGTCGCGCAACTCTTCCAGTATCTTCAGCAGCGGCAAGCCGTTGGACAGCATTTTCGCCACCTTGCGATAGAGCCGCAACCGGGCCGTATCCGAGAACTGGGTTCTGGCCCACCAGCGATTGATGTCAAAGAACACTGCCGGCCTCCACCACGTGCAGATGCGGCGCATGCTGGGTGGCGCCGATCGTAAGATGGCCCACCACTTTTTCCGCCATGCGCGGATCGATCAAACCAGCCGCCACCTTTTCGATGGCATGATCGAGAATCGTCTTGCCGCCCAATTCCTGGAGCCAGTAAGCCAGCGCCTTAGTCTTTTCGCCAAGCCGCACATATCTGAAAAACTGGTCGTCGGGAATGATGATTTCAGCGATCACCGTTCGCCCTACCGTGCCGTGATGCGAACATTTTTCGCAACCGGCGCCGGTGATATAGACGTCCTCCAGGTTACGCGAGACGGCTTGCCTGACGCGCCCCAGCGCCGCCGGTGACAGCTCCTGCTGATGCTCAGCCAATGGAATCTTGCAATGCGGGCATAATAATTTGACCAGGCGCTGACTGATCAGGCCGGTGATGACGGTGTGATCGGCCACCAGGCTGACCGGCAAGCCGAGATCGAGCAAACGGTCGACGATCGCCAATGCGCTGTTGGCGTGCACGGTGGTCCATACCTGATGCCCGGTCATCGATGCGCGCAAGGCATTTTGGGCCGAGGCGCGGTCGCGCATTTCACCAATCATGATGGTGTCCGGATCGAGCCGCATGGCGTTGGAAATGGCGGCCGCAAACAAGCGCGAACGGTCTTCTTCGGTACCGGCGTTGGTGACCGATGTCTGGACCGCGCCTTCGATCGGATATTCGACCGGATCCTCGATGGTCAACACGTGCATCTTGCCTTCGGCTTCGATGATTTCACCGCATAAAATGCGTTGCAGCGATGTCGATTTTCCCGAACCGGTGGGGCCGCTGATGATATTCATTCCGATCGGCTGTTCTTTGAGTTGCTGCAACGCGATGGCGTGCTCCTCGGAAAATCCCAGGGGCCGCAAATCGATATTGTCGCCGGCGTCGTTGTACAGCAGACGCAACACCATCACGCTGCCCTCGTTGGTCGGCACGGTGGCAATCCGCACCCCGTATAATCCCGGCGGCAGCTTGTCGCGGTCGGCGATGCTGGCGTCCTGCCGTTCGGTCGGTTTGTACGAACTATCCGAAACCGAAGTCATGGCGCCGTACAAGGTCGCCAGCAAACGTTCGCCGTACTCGCGCGTCTGGCCGCCAACCGGCACCAGGTCGTTATGAATCCGAAAATAAATTTCAGTGCAATTTTTTTTAACCCGCAGATGAATATCCGAAGCCCGGGCGCTGCAAGCTTTATTCAGCATGTCCTTGGCGGTGACCTGCATCATCGAGTGTTCCTGATGACGGTCGGCCAGCATTGAAAACGCGTTTTGATTGATGCGGCGTATCACCTCGATATTGGTGTAGACCACTCGGAAAGGCCTGTGCATCTTTTCCAGGCGGCCTTGATAAGACAGCACGTGCGGATTCAGATTCTGGCCCGCGGCGATCAGCAGCCGGCCGTCACCGAGCAGGCACAGCAGTTTTTTTTCCTCGGCGCCGGCTTCGAACGCACCACTGTTACTGAGTACGCCGACGCTGGCCAATTCGCTAAAATCGTTCAATGCCGCTATCCCGACCTGGGCACGGGCGTTTTCAGACGGCTTCGCTATGCGCAGATTCATCTTGCCGATCCTCTCGCCTGGCCAGCAGGCTGGGGCTGGAGCGCCGGCTGCGGCAGGTTGGCGCCCGGATAACTCGGATTGAATCCTGGCGCCGGCGGCGCATAGGACGCCAGACGGATGCGCTGGCTGTTCTTTGATTGCGCAATCACTTCACTGGAGCGTATCGACAGGATCTTCATACCGTTAGCCAGGATATCGCCGCTCTGCACATCGACAATGCTGCCGTCGTTCATTTGCAGCGTCGCAAACATCGTCTTGCCGATGCCCTCGATCGCGCGAATCACCGGATCACCCACTACCGGCGGCGCCGAGATGACGCTGGCCATGGTTTGACGGGCCAGGATTTCGTTCTGCTTGTTGACGATATTGACTTGCACTTCGAGCTGCCGTTCGCGCGCTTTCAGCACCAAGGTCTCGGCGTCGATACGTGTCAGGCTCTCCGAGGTGCTCTCGGCACTGGCGATCCCTGCCAGCATCAGCGCAGAAACAGCCGCCAGCATTTTCAGTTTATTTTGCATAAATCGTTCCCTCCATTGACCATTCCGAACCGCGATAAGTGAGTTTGTCGATACGCACCCCGGGCCGGTTAAGCACTGCTGCAATCTCCGCCGGCCCGACGCCGTGTGTGTTCAGGGAGAATGAATACGATTGCCATTCCGGCCGCCAGCCGCCAGTATTTTCGGCAGGCTTGGGCGGCTCGATCTTGACGATACGGAGCGGCACGCTCAACGCCTGCAAACGCGACATGATGGGTTCCAGCAAGCGCTGATTGTCGATCAGGGTTTCATTCACCCCTGGCGCCAGCGGCAGCCGTTTGCTGTAACTTGCCTTATCGCCGCCAGGGTCGATCACGGCGTCCGGCACCTGCTCACGCAACAGGGCGATGGTGGAATTGGTCCTGATCCAGGCATACGCCAGCTGCTCAGGTGTGCAGCTGTAGGATTCGAGTTGCCAGCCGCCGGCGGTGATATGCGAAAACTGATGCAGGCAGGTCCGCACCAGTGCCGGCGGTGCGGCTCTGTTCGACCACGGGCGCGCCACGGCGGACACTTCAAGCAGCATTTTCTGACGCGCCGCCGCCATCGCAATTTCATTCTCGCGCTCTTGCTTTTTACGTTGGTAATATTGCCAGCCCATCAATGCGGAGACAGCAACCAGCACGATGACGCCGGCGCCGATTGCCATCGGCAGCCACGACAGATTGCGATTGATCTGGCGCAGCCTCCACCATTTATGGATACGGATGCTGCCGTCTTTTTTATGCGGGATCAGGCTTTCGATATCTCTTGCATTGAAATTGTGAAAACCCTGCTCTGCCAGTTCGGCGTCGCCGATCACTACGTTCCAGCCGCCCAGCGCATAGTCGCCATGCAGTCGTTCCAGCACCTCTTCCTTGCTGCCGGCGAAATCGCCGTTCGGCAGGAAATTGGCGTCGCGCACGGCAAAATAAGCCCATTTTCCGTCCGCCAGCTTGAATGCCCCGAGCCAGTTGTGCACCGGTTGTTGCTCGCCGTCGTAAAACGCGCCTTCCAGGGCCAAGGTCTTTGAAACCACCGCCCCCAGCGAATACAATATGCCGCGCGCGCCGTCCTTGGTTTGCGCGAATCCGGCCTGCGCCGTCGAATGGTCCATGCGGATGACCATCAGATCGGAATCGATCTTCTTGGCCAGATCGGCCGCTTCCTTTGCCAGATCCCGCGGCCGCGACAGCGATTGCCAGAACAGCCCGCAGACGAATTTATGTTTCTCTAGCTGTGTGATGTAGATCGCCATGACTCGGTCCGCCCGACTAAGAACCGGACATCGCAACAGGCGTGATCAGCACCACGATCACTTCCTTGGTGGCGCTGGCGTTCATGCCGCCGCCGAAGAGAATATTCTTGGGCGTACCGACGCCGCGATAATCGACATTCTCATCGGCTTGTTCAAAACCGCTGATGACCAAGGTTTCGTTCGACTTCATCGATACCCGTTGCAGGAAATTGCGGGTATCGACCTCGGGCATCTGGATCTTGCTGCCGTTGCTTTCGATCTGGCGTATGGTGCGCAAGGTCGAGATATCGGTAGAGAACTGCAGCATCACGGTGCCGTTGGTAAGGATATGCGGCAAGATGCTCATGTTGAAACCTGCTGTCACCACGCCCGGGATCAATGTGGTAGTGGTGCCAACCTGGGCTACGATGGAGGTTTGCGAAGACTGCAGGTAAGACGTCTGCCTGGCCACTTGCACCGGCACCGGCTGGTTGTTCAAGGTCACTACCGAAGCCGTGGTTTTCTGCCGCACCTTGCCTTGCTCGGACAAAGCATTGATCAGCGCTGTGGTGCCCGAGAATTTGGAGCTGCCAAGAATGCCGGCGGTAAAACCAACCACGCTGCTGCTGACCGGAGCGAAACTGTTGGTGATGCCGAATTTCCGGTTCAAGCTGTTGTAAACCACATTCCAGTTGATGCCATATTCATCGGTATCCAACAGGCTGACCGACAGCACCGTAACGTTGATCGCGATCTGCCGCGCCAGCGCCTTGTTTTCCCCCTCAATGTAAGTCGCAATGCGATCGAGAGAATCAGGCGTATCCACCACGGTGATAGCGCCCGTCGCAGGAGACGCCAGCACTTTGCCATACGGCGAGAGCATCACCTTGATGGCGCTTTCGATACCGGTATAGACCGACAACTTCGACGCTACCCCGGTATTTTGAGAGTTGTTTGCCGAGACCACGCTGCCTCCGCTGCTGGCGCCTCCGCCGCCACCGCTGCCGCCGCCCGAAACGCCGCCCGTGGAACTGGCGCCGCTGGTAACGCTGGCGGTGAAAGTGGAGTCGCCTGGAATCGCGCTGATTTGGAAATTACGCGAATCGGTATGGAAAAAATGGATCACGCCATCGACATATTTCCAAGACACGCCGAAGCGCGCCGCCGAGGTATCCAGCAATCCTTTGAGGGGGCCGTTGGCGTAACTGATGCGCACGCCGTTTGCCACATCGCTGAACACCGGCAAGCCTTGAGAAGCGCTATTGGCGCTGGCCCCGGCTGAACGTGATTGCGGCGAGTTCGGCCCACCGTCGCCTGGCAAGCCCGGCGGCAACGCAGGCATGCTGCCGGCCATGCCCGATTGAGGGCCAGCCAGAAGATTCGACCTGGTATGGAAGGCGGCGCTGGATACCGCCAGTGCATCGGCGCTGACCTTGCTTGGAATTCCCGACCGCAAGGTGATTCTTTCCGCCAGTTCCGACAGCGAATTGACGGTGCGATCGAAGGTCGTGGCTTCGTAAAAAACCGGCGGCAATGCGGGTTGTCCCAGCTTGACGATATTTTTTCCGAGCCAGATGCCCGATTCATGCGTGACCAGCGGAGCCGAAGGCATTACCGCCCCCGGTGCGGTATGTCCAACCTCTTTCACCAGGCTGCTGACCTGAACATTGTGCTGGTCGACAGCAGTTTCGATGCGATTCGATAAGGGAGTGCAACCGCCTGCCAGCAATAGCACGGCAATCAGGGCCGATAGTCTGATGGACATTATTCCCCTCCTTTCGCCGTGATGCGCAGTACTTTGTTTCCTTGATAGAAAATCGCCTTCATTGGAATCTCGGCGGTTTCCATGCTCTTGGCGACGGTGCTGACAGCCTCTTCAAAACTGCCTGGCACCGCAGTCCGGGCTTCCACCGCGTAATCGACCGGCAATTCCCATAACAACTGCCAGCCGGCAGTTGCCGCCCAACGCGCCAGAGCGGCGTTCAGGGTTTTGTCGGAGACGACGATTTCCCATACCGGAGCAACCGGCGCGGCAGGGGCGCGCGCTGTCGAGGCCGCGCCGTCGGCAGTAGCGGCGGCGGCAGCCGTGGCTTTGGACGCCGCTGCAGAGCGTCCGGCAGAGGTCGACGAAGCTCTCTTTGTGGTGGTCTTTTCGGTGTCGAGTCTGGCCAGCACGATGGTATCGTCGGCATCGCTCCTGGCCGTGGCGGCGCTGTTGTCGAAACTCAGTATGGGGTCGCCGCAATCGTCGCCGAAGGGACTGCCGCTGGCGTAAAAATCGAAACCCGAACTAGCCATGCCGAAGCCCTGTCCGCTTGGAAATTCGATGCTGGCAGGACTCGCCGTCGGTGCCGGGTTGGCGGCATGAGAGTTCAGGCACAAAAAATAGAGCGATGGAACAAGTACGTGAGCAGCCGTGCGCATGCTTCTGCCCAGAATGGATGTGAGATGCATAACCTAACCCTTCTTTGCCGCGTAGTCGAAAATCAATGAGCGTTACCCACCGTGCAGAAGAGACAAATGTCTTGCCGCCTGCATCGTTTGCATGCCGGCTTCTGATTCATCCCGGGTGGAACGCTGACGAAAATGCCTTGCCAAGCTTTGACTGATTTTTCACTTTCCACATCAGAACCACCTTGCCATTCTTCCCACTGCGCTTTACGAATCGCGCATTCGCATGGTCAAAGTCACGACAAAAAAAACTTCTCTTCAATCGTGTTTCGTTCTGTGTCTGCTTCTTTCGATATCGAAGAATCTGTGACCGATAGTAACCAACAGTTCCAAAAATATTTCTCAAAAAATATAACCAAGACGGTAAGAAAATATAATCGCGTCGATAAAAAAAATTGTCCATGCCACGCTGCGGGGCGTAATTTGTGCTGCAGATGTTTTTTTTATTCGAACGTGCGCACGCAAATCCTGCGCTGTTCATTGCAGTTCGACGGCCACCCGCCGCCAGCAACAGTCAGGCAACGGCGAGGCAACAGTTACGCGTCAGTATGGGAGCTTGTTTTGCAGTGCCGTGGCGGTAACGCGGAACCTGGATGGTCACCGTGCACGGACTTATATCGAACTGAATCCTCGCGGTTTCTCGCACTTTGTTCTGGGCCGCAGCGGCAGCCGCAGTCCGCCGCCCAGCGATACTGCCGGTGCTTTCGAGACCTCGGGCTCGGATGCGGGTGGCACGGCTGCCTCCAGCGGCAGTTTGACCGCAGTTGCCCCGCTGCCGCCTGCAATCGCCGCGGTCGCTTTAGCTCCGGACGGCTGCGGTGCAGTGCCGGGCGACGGTGAAGATGATGATGGCGGCGATGCTGGCGGTGTAGATGGTGGCGTCCTTTCTTCGCCCGCCGTGGCATGCGCCCTGGCCTTGGCTTTCGATACCGGAGCAGCATCTACGCCGACCGTACCCGATATGCGCGGCGTGATCAGGAACAAGCGTTCGCGCGTGCTGTGCGATTGCGACTCACTGCGAAACAGGCCGCCGACCACCGGCAGATCGCCCAGCAGCGGCACTTTTTGCCGGTCCTTGGTCAGCGACTCCTGGCGATAGCCGCCGATCATCAGCGTTTGCTGGGTATCGATGATGGCCTGGGTGCTGATGGTCGAGCGGGTAACGCTGGCAGCGATGGTGCCGCTATTGTTGTTGTTCGAAGCCGAACCGTTATTGCCGGGACTGTCGATCGAGCCGTCTTCGATATCCACTTCCAGCCGCACGCGGGTAGCGCCGCCGTCGTGGATAATCCGCGGAATCACCCGCAGCATGGTACCAGCCGTAATATCCGACATATCGGCCACCCTCT
The DNA here is from genome assembly GCF_035566375.1 of Collimonas sp. Classification (GTDB taxonomy): domain Bacteria; phylum Pseudomonadota; class Gammaproteobacteria; order Burkholderiales; family Burkholderiaceae_D; genus Collimonas. Next base: position 26,840 of record NZ_DATMRK010000037.1, on the reverse strand, counting down.
CGCCGATCAGGGAGACATAGGCGCTCCGGCTCAGATCGAGCACCGCCGCCACATTGTCCAGGGTCAGCACGGTAGGCGTGGCCAGGATCCGTGCTTCGCCGTTGGATTCCATGGCCTTCAGCCGGGCATAAAATCGCGCCGCATTGCTGATCAGCAGGGTCGCGCCAGGCAAGGGCAGATCGATGCCTTGCGACACTTGGGTGCTGCTGTTGATCACGGCGTTGACGGCGCCCGCACGCACGCCCCACTCGACGCCCATGTCGGATAATTTGCTGCGATCGATATCGACAATCAATGCTTCGATTTCAATCTGCTGCGGCTGCACGTCTAACTCCGCAATCAGGGCGGCGTACATGTCGTGCTTTTTTACATCGTCGTAAATCATGATGGCGTTGAGGCCCGGATCAGCCTCTATGCGGGGACGGACGTCGCCCTCGCCTTTGTCGCGCGATGAGCGTGCGCCATCGTCCGCATCCTCGCCGCCGGCTTGTACCAGTGGATTCTTGCCTGATGCGGAAGGTGCCGAAAATAGCGGCACAAAACGCTCGCTGGCGACTTCACGCGCGGCGCCTCTTTCATTTTTTGCTGTTCTCGAGCGTTTGTGGCTATCGGCATCGAACTGGGTTGGCGCACCCGATAGCTTTTCATGCGTTTGCGCTCCGAACAGCAAATTGCTGAGGATGGTCTTGATGCCCGGTATGGTTTCGGATTTGCCGCGTGAGTTGATCACCCGGTCCATGGCGGTCGCATATTTGAGCCGGAACACCATGATCTGCCGCCCTTTTTTTGCGGTCTTTTTTTCGTTCGGCAAAAGTATGTCGCGCGCCAGATTGACATAGGAACGCGGGCCGCCGACGATCACCACTCCCTCGTCCGGCAATTCGCCCCAGCCGAAACGATCGTCGAAAAGACCGAGGCCGATCAGCGCTGCCTTGGCGTCCTGCACTGCATCCTCGCCCACTTCCAGCCGGATCGAGGTATTGTCGTCACGCGGCACGACATGCAAAATATCGTTATAGACAAACCAGCGGAATTTATAGGGTTGCGCCAGGCGATTCAGGAAATCGCTGCCGTTGTCCGCCTTCAGGCGCCCCTGCATCACGCGATCGACATCGATCTCGACCGCTAACCGTACCCCATAGGTGCGGCCGAACTCGTCGAGGACGCTGCGCAAGGTCATGCCGCTGGCGTTGATCGAAAAGCCGGTGTCCTTCCAGCTCGCCGGAACCGCCGCCTGCAGCGTGCTGCCCCATGACAGCAGGAGCAGGAGCACGAACGCGAGCAGCGCGGCCATGCCCCAGGATTTGGTCAGCTGCGGGAGTTTCATCTGTAGCTTCCTGAAAACAGTTTTCGAATCCGTTCTTCGCCACGTTTCGACAGATCGTCCTGCTCGACGCCGGGCTGGGGCTGGGTTAGCGCAGCGCGCCACATGCTGGCCTGGTTCAAGATATTTTCCAAGGCTTCGGCGGCCTCGTCCCAGGTACTGACCGCGGGCAGCCATTGCGCCAGCAACAGCGCCTGATCGTCCATCGATACTGCCAGCCCGGCGTCAAATTCGAGGGCGCTCTGGAAACCTGTCCTGAGCGCCTCCGCCAGCTGCACCCCGGTGTAGTTGCGGAACAGGCAGACACTTAGCTCTGCCCCTAGGGCGTGCAGCTTCAGACAGACCGATTCGCCGTCGATATCGACCGGCTCGCCGACCGCCAGGGTTTGCAGCCATTCATCGAGGTCGTGGTTAGCCATGACTGCTACTTGGTTTCGTTCAATACGGTTTTCAGGGGTTTTTGCAGCAGGCTGAATTGCGCCGTCATGGCGCTATGGGTGACCGACTGCTTCTGCAGCAAGTCCATGAAGGCTTTCGGGTCTGGCATTTCGCCGTCCGTCTGACGCCGGTTGAAGTCATTGATCTGCTGGCCGATATCTTCGAATTTCTGATTCAGATGGCGCAAATTCTGCAATACGGGATTGTGATTGTCAGACATGATTCTTCCCTCTCTCGGTTAGCTGCGGCGTCGCCATAGCATTCTCAGATATGTGGCATCGAGAGGGGAATCAGTTCGCCGCGGCTGCAACTTTATTGAGGCGCAGTCGTTGCCACGGGCGTTTGCAGTGCTTCTGGTTGCAGTGCTTCTGGTTTCTCTGCTTCCTCCTGCAAGTGTGGCGGCGATGTTTCCGTGACCTGCGTAAGAGCCGATTTCAGCGCTGCGGCTGCCAGCCCGAATTCGGCGCGCCATTCGCCGTTGCTGGCCTCCAGCTTGCAGGCGCCGCGGGCCAGCGATGGGTCGGCCTTGAGTTCCCAGGCGGTTTGCGGAACCAGGTCGAAATCGTCCGGGTGCACCCATAGCAGCGGCGTCAGCAGTTTGGGCGGTGCTTCGAACTGCAGACGCCGTAGCACCGCTGCGACTTGCTCGCGCGGGGTGGCGGCCATTACCAGGCGCTCGAACAATTGCTGCGCCAGATCGATCACCAGGCCTTGCGCCCGCTCCAGCAGGGTGGCGTGGGCCGCGTTCAAGGTCGCCAATAACTGCGTGGCTTGCGCCGCTACCTGCTCTTGCGCGGTGTGCACCGCAAGCTGGGCCTCGGCCCGGGCTGCTTGCAGCATTGCCTGCTGTTCCACCTGCGCCTGCTGCAACAGATGAGCCGCCACTTTGCCGGCATCCGATGTGACCAGCAAGGCGCTGGCGCGCAACACACCGTGTTCGGCGCGCAGATGGCTGTCCGGAACCAGCCTGGCGGTGCAAAATCCCGTCATGGAAAACTCACTTTCTACAGAGGAAAAGATCTACGCGGCCATCTGGAATTCGGCGTTTTTACGCGCCAATACACGATCGCGGCAATGCGTCCAGCAGCGCCGTGCACGCGCTGACGCTGAGAGCTCTGCGCCAGCTCCGCTCACGCTGGTTTCCAGCGCAGTGTCTACCGCAACAACCGTAGCGGGCGACAGCAGCAGGCGCAGACGCGGCCACACGCCCGGAAACGCCGGCTCAAGCCAACCCGCCAATTCCAGCAGTCCTCTGATCTCAATCCCCTTGACGGCGGCAGGCGCCGGCTGTGCCTGGGCCTTAAGCGGTTGCGTCATCGCAATGCTCATGCACCAACGGCGATCGGCCAGGGCAAGTTGGGCTAGCATGGACTGCTCCGCTTCGCGCGCGACGATCAGGCCGCCAAATAATGCAGCGGCAGCCAACAGATCCGGCCCTTGGGTGGTTGCAGCGACATGCCATGCAGCGTCGAAACCGGCCTGAAAATCTGCGGCCACGCCGGCTTGCGCACACCATAAGCGGTAGCCGTCATGTTGTCCGACCCGGTCAGTCGCGGCCGGCAAGTGGCCCGGCTCGGGCGCCGCATAAGTCCACGGCGCAAACCACCAATCGAGAAAGAAATCAGGCAGCATCGGCGTTGCGGGAGCTGAGCTTTTGGGCGCCATCAGCTGGCTCCGCCGGAGGCGGCTGGCGGCAGCTTGCCGGGATTGGGCGGCTTGCGTGAACGCTGGCTTAGCCAGTGCGCCACCATCGAATTTCGCTGCGCCAGCGTGAACAGAAAAAATCCGGCGCCGCTCAAGGCCAGCAAGGTGATCGCCATCAGGGTCAGCGACAGGGAACCCGCAGAAGCTGCTTCCACCTTGAACGGCCCGACCGTAGTCCATTCGATCCCGGGACGTTGCGCTTCTCCCGGCACCATCACGACCGACACTTTGTTACGGCCGTCGTCGCCGGACAGCCCAGGAATGCTGGACGCCACCAGCCTGCGTATGCGCGGCAGGATGGCGTCTTCGTCCAGCGGCGGACGATACTTGACAAACACCGCCGCCGACGACGGCTGGATCGGTTCGCCAGGCGCGATGCGCTCCGGCAGTACCACATGCACCCGCGCCGAAATCACATTATCAAACTGCTGCAGCGTCGATTCCAGCTCTTCCGACAAACCGTGAATGTAACGAATGCGTTCTTCCATCGGCGTCGAAATCATGCCTTGCTTCTTGAATACTTCACCCAGGTTCGACAGGCTCCGGCGCGGCAAGCCAGCCGCATTCATCGCCTCGGTGGCGCGTGAGATATCGTCATCCCTGACGATCAGGGTGACACCTTCCTTGCCCTTCTGCTTTTCGACGCCGATGCCCTGGCGATTCAGCACCAGGACAATTTCGTTGGCGTCGGCGTCGCTCAGGGCTGCTTGCAGCGTTACCACTTTAGTGCATGCGCACAAGGCGACCAGCAGGCAGCAGATGCACAGCCAGGAAATCGCGTTGCCGATACGCCGTCGATTCATCGCGGCCCGCATAAGCGGGCTTGAAAGCAGGTTTTGCATGGAGTCAATCTCGCGTTATTCATTGATTAATCACTGATTAATCACTGATTAATCACTGCAACTTGGTCAGGGAATCGACGGAAGAAGCCGCTTTCGATACGGTTTTTGAAATTGTCTGGACCCGGATCTGATAGTCGTTCAAGGCCATCATGGCCCGCATCAGCTGCATCGAATCGCCGCTGCGGGTGGCCTGCTCCAGCAGTTTTGAAACATATTGCTGATCCTTCTTTACGTCTGCCGCCAGATTGGTCGCGCGCCCTGCAATCACCTTTCCTAGCGATGCGTTATCGGCACTGCCGGCCGGTGCCCCCTTTTGCATATGACGCTCCAGCGCTGCACGGAACTGCGCGCCATCGGCCGGTTCGACCGACTGTATTTCCAGTGAAAACTGGCCTTTTTGTTGTACTCCGCCGGCAGGAATGCCGGCGGCGATCGAAGTTACTGAATTCACGTTTACTCCCGGTCATGGAAATGCGATTTAAGCGTAACAATTGATTCGTAAGGACAAAATGCTTGATGCTAGGTGGCAGCGCCAGCCGATCCGGTTCCAAACCGGATCGGCTGGCACGTCAATACAAGGATTCATGCAGATGAACGCAATATTCGCCGCCGCAACCGAATTCCGACGAAGGATCGCAAAATCCGTCAGCGCCGCAACGCCGTCCGCATTCGGCGCGCGACGACGGCCGCAAGGAAGGCAGGCTGCGGGGTTTTTCTGGCGCGGCGCGCCGCAATGGCGGCGTGGCGGTGATCGCGATCATGGCCAGATGGTGCGCACGATCACCGCTGCCAATGATGGTTTCATCGCCTGACGTGGAATTCCCGCCACTGTCGAGCGACAGCAACAGGGCGTTGGAGGAAGCCGCCGAGCGATGTCTTGCATGGCTGGCGGTAAGCGGCGTCAACACCTCGTCGGTCATCGCCACGATGACTTCCGCCGCCGCAACGATGCATTCATCCTGCCCTATGCAGGCATCGGGCAGCGCCGGCTTTTCGCTGCCGGCCTGCCCTCTGTTTTTCGGCTGCATGGCGGCCTTGGGTTGCCGCCGCTCTGCCTGGGGCGCGCCGGACTGTTCCGCCAAGGCGATATCTGCTGTTTTCATCTGCTGTCCACGGTTAGTCAACGGTTACGGCGCCTGGCCGGCCGGCGGCTCACCGCAGATTTCCAGCGCCACCTCCTTGCCGGTCTGATGCGATGCGATCAGCTCCTGCACTACCGCGTAGACATGGGCTACCGCTTCATAACTCGATTTCGGCACCACCGTATCCGGCTTGCAGGTGGCGTACAGAGTGCGCGCCAGCCATACGTGGCGGATCACCGGAATGCCGCACTCCCGGGCGCGCTTGATCATCGCCTGCGCCACCTCGTCCTTACCTTTGGCCAATACCAGCGGCACCATGGTTTCGGCGGCATCGTAGAACATCGCCACCGCGAAGTGGGTGGGATTGACCACCAGCGCATTGGCGTCCTCGGTTCTGGCGACCGGCGATTCGTTGGCCCATTGCCGCGCCAGCCTTTTGCGCTGGCCCTTGACCATGGGATCGCCTTCCGACTCTTTGTGCTCGCGCTTGATTTCTTCCATATCCATCATCAGGTCTTTTTTGTGGAAATGCTTTTGTATGGCGAAATCGACAATTCCCAGGCACAGGCAAACTATCACGATGGTATGGAATATCGCCCGCACCAGCTCGATGAAGGCGTGGTAAGCATCTTTCGGCTCACCGCCTGCGAGCTGGACAATCACCGGCAGCTGATTGCGGACCAGCAGATAGACAATCCATCCGATCAGGCTCGCCTTGCCGACGGTAATCAATAACTCGATCAGCTTTTTCATCGAAAACATTTGCTTGATGCCGTTTACCGGATTCAGCTTGTCGAATTTCGGCGTGATCGATTCGGTGGAGACCAGCACCCCGAACTGCCCCCAGTGGGCCGCCACGGCGACTACGATGCAGATCACGAAACAGACGCAAAATACGATCAGCAGCAAGCTGCCGACAGCCATCAGCATTTGCATCATGGCCGGCATGAAATCATGGCCGACGCTGGCGATACTGAAATTCATCAGATGTTGAATCGCATCGCGCCACAGCGGCTCCGAGGCGAATGCGGCTTCCGCCACCGCCACCAGCGTTGCCAGTTTTGCCAGATCCTTGCTGACCGCAATCTGGCCCTTTTTCTTGGCGTCTTCAATCTTCTTGCTGGTGGGTTCTTCGTTCTTTTCTTCACTCATGCCAGCCTCATGTCCCGGCTCTCAACAAGCTGGCGGCAAGATCGAGCAAGTGGGAAAAATCGCCGGCGATGTAATGCGAGAAGGTCGGCCAGTACACCAGCAATATCAGCAGCCCGGTCAGGCTTTTTACCGGCGAAGAGGCAAACGAAACCTGTAAATTCGAAGCGAAAACGCCGACGATGGCGAACCCGAATTCGATCAGGATCAAGGGAATGATGACCGGCGCGCCATACACAACGATATGCCAGAACAATTCGCCGAAACGCTTGATCAGGATATCGAAGTGGCCTGCTTCGAAAGGCGGCATCAGCGTAAAGGAAGGCCAGACACCGTAGCTCTCGATGAGAATCCGCGCCAGCGCCGAAAACAAGCCAGCCTGGACCATGACCAGCACCACCGCCTGGATCAGCATAGCGCCGACGGCGCTGGCGTCGCGGTCGACGCTGGCGTTATTGGCCTGGATCTGGATCGGCGAACGCTGGCTGTCGAGAATCGATCCTATCGATTGCGCCACCCACAACGGGATCGACATCATGACGCCAAGCATCAAGCCGATGATCGCCTCCTTGAAAATCAGCATGCCCGACAACATGAGTCCGGGCGCCGTCTCTTGCACGAAATAAAACGTCGGCAACGCAGCTGGCAAAGCAATTGCCATGGCGGCTGCATTTTTGGCGGCGCCGGTCATGACATTGAGGCCGAAACCCGGCAAGATCACCAGGCACACCAGGACTCGCGGCGTCACCAAGGCGATCGTCACCAGGACGATCTGAATATCTAACAGGAGAGAGGATGGCATCGCTAGTTTCGGAAAAGGGATTTCAACGACCGACGTCGGGCACCATGAGCAGCGCCAGATCGACCAGATGGATCAGCTCGACGCCGATCCAGCGTCCCATCGCCGCCAGAGTGACCGCGACCGCGACCAGCTTGACCACGTAAGGCAGAGTCTGGTCCTGGATCTGCGTCACGGCCTGTATCAGGGAGACCACCAGGCCGCACATGGTGGCGACGATCAGCGGCGGCGCCGACAGCATGACGGCCATCCACAGGCCTTGTTGGAAAAAATTCAGCGTATCAGCCATTGCCGCAGCTCCAGGTTAAACAATCGAACGGCGCCGAAGGCCCGTAATGCTCGTCTGTCAGATGTAAGACATTGCCAGAGCATTGAGCAACTTGCCCCATCCGCTGACCAGGGTAAACAACAGCAACTTCAACGGTATGGTGATGGTCTGCGGACTGACCTGCTGCATGCCGAGCGCCATCAGCAGATTGGAAATCAGCAGATCGATCACCACGAACGGGATATAGATCAGGAAACCGATCTCGTATCCCGATTGCAATTCGGATACCACAAACGCCGGTATCAATATCAGGGCGTCGCTGGAGTGCGCATCGCGGGCGGCGTCCTTCGGCCACAGTTTTTTTGCCGAAGCAAGAAACAGTTCACGCTGTTCCGGACGGCTGAACTTCAACATGAAAGTGCGCAACGGTTCAAACGCATCCTGCGCCTTGGCCAACAGCGGCAAGGTGCGGGCGTTGCCAGCATTGCCGGCATTGCCCGCATTACTGGTACTGACCTCCTGGCTCATCGCGCGCTTGCCGATTTCCTGCACCGTAGGCGCCATGATGAAGACACTCAGCGCCAGCGCTATGCCGTAGATCGCCAGCGTCGGCGGCACCTGCTGGACGCCGATGGCGTTGCGCAGCACCAGCAGCACCAGCGAAATCTTCAGGAACGAAGTGGTTGTCACTACCATTAATGGCACCAGCGACAGCATCGCCAGCATGACGGAAAATGAAACCACATCGTATTGGCTGCTTAGCATGTACTACCCCAATGCGTGATACGTATGCCCAATACGCCATCGACATCGACCGCCTCGCCGCGGCCCAGCGTGCGGCCCGAGCAGACAATCGCAAGCGACGCCGCCGAGCCGTCTTTGACAGAGAGAATCGCCTGCGGCCCCAGCGCGCGCAGCTCGGCCAGCGTAATGCTGATCTTGCCCAATTCGAATCTCAACGTCAGCGGCAGCGCATCGAGTTGATCGATCACGGCCGGCTGGGCATCGACGTTTTCGTCTAATTCTTCTGCTTCCAATTTATTCTCCAAGGCGATGATTTCCAATGAACCGGGAGCCTGGCAACGGACCTGAAACTGCCTGTCGCCGAGCCGCACCGAGCCCTTGCCGTCACACGTAAAATTCGGGCTGTCTGGCAATACAATGTCGCCGGCGGCAAGTCTGCGCACGGCAAATGCCGGCAGCCGATGGCGCGCCAGCAACAGCGTGGTTTCGACCACCAAATCCCTGCATGCAGAAGGCGTCGCCCGCCGCTGCGACCATTCAGCGCCGGATAAAATCTCCAGCCAGGTCGCAGCCGGCGCCCGTGCATGGGTGCTCAAGCTGTGGCGAGCTCCGTGCAAACCGAGCCGCAATAGCGCGACATCGCTGCCGTCAATCCGGGCCACAGGCACCATCCGATCCATAGCGGCCAAGGGCGTAGCGGCCAGGCGGCCGACAGCCGCTGCCTGCAACCATTCGCGGGTATCGCCGGCGGCCGCATCCAGATCGATACCGGTCAGGGCGCGTATCCAGCGCACGCCGTCAGCGATTTCCAACATCCCCGATGGGCCGGCCAGCATCACCGGCTGCGGCCATGCGGCGTCTGGCTCCTCGCTCAGATGGATACTGAATTCGGCGTCCAGCAGCGGCAGCCGTAGTTGCAAGCCGCGCCCGATCATGCGGCTCAAGCTGGCTTGCGCGGCGCTGACGCTGTCTCTGCTCAATAGCAGTTGCCTGACGTCGGAATCGGCAGCCGCCAGGGTGGCCAGACCCGCTGTGTCAGAATCAAGAGCTCGATGCACTAGGGTTGCGGTATCTGGCATGGTCGCTGGTTCTGCTCATTCTGATCTGGCGTTGACAGGAATATCAGGGTTGTCAGGGTTAGGTTGCGGCCCGGACAGTTCTCTCACAAAGTTTGACTTCTGCTGCGCTTGCAGGCCTGAACGCTCTGCGCATTACCTTGCTCAGCGCCTTTCTCAGTGTGCTGCTAAAGAATCGCAAGCTCGATGTTTCTATGCATACGTCGCTGCAAACCCTGTTCCAGTTCCATTTTTTTTGCGCGCAGCATACTGCGCGTTTTGTCGCTGCCGGCGGTTATCAGGTAGGAGGCTGACGCAGGATGCAGATCCACCGCCACGCCCAAGGTTTCGCCACCGGGCAGCAGTACTTCAAAGATGCCGCTGTCGCCGCCGGCTGGCAGCAAATCCAGCAGCTCTTCGGCATCCAGCGCTGCTTCACCAGCCTCAACATCGCCAGCCTCAGCAGCCTTGCCTGATTCGGTGCCGCCATCGTCTTGCCCGCCTGCCGACTGTCCCTGCTGGTCCGTCAACGCCAGGCCACTGAAAAGACCGCAGCAACTATCGTCTGCGCGGTCTTGCGCCGAGCTTTGCCAGGCGCTGCAGGAATTGTCCGTAGCGGATCCCTTGCGGCTGGCCGATGCGACCTTGCGCAGCGGCGGCCGGGCCGGCGGCGCCGGCGCTTCCGGCTGGCGCGGCGGCAACCGTGGGGAAAACGGCGCAGCCGCAGCAGGCTGCTTGCGCACTGGCGGCTGTTGCGCCACGCTGGCCGGGGTTACCGGCGGTATGCGGATGGCGGCCATGCTACATCTCGTCTGTTGACGCCAGCAGGCGCATCTCATCGCGCAGGATGCTCAGTTTTTCCTGCTGGCGATTGGCTTCCAGCACACACTGGCGCGCCTCAAAAAAAACTTTGCCGGCCTGCCGGCAGCGCTGCAGTTTCTCCTGGCATCCCATATATAACTGGGCAGCGTCTTGCTTCATCCGTTCATACATCGATTTGGCCTTGCGAAACTGGCCGCTGGTGGTGCTCATCGCCAGGAATGCCGCGCGCGCCTGCCGCCACTGTTCTTTAGCCTGATGCGAGGCTTCGCGCCAGCGTTGTTTGATATCGTGCAGCGCCTGCCGTTCTGCGCGCCAGGCAGCGCGCGCCGCATTGCGCTCGCGTTCGAGACGGCTCAAACGCTGTTTGCGGACGTTTAGCAGTTGGTCCAGGCGCTTGTCTTCGATTTTCCGTTCCGGCACCTCGACCACTTCACGCCTGGCGCGCCGGCGGCCGTTACCCGTTTCAGTCTCATGGCGGTTCATCCCTGTAGCTCCATCAGCTTGGCTAGCGTCTTTTGATAATCGAAACCGGCGCTGGTGTCCTGGCGCAAGAAAGCCAACTGCTCGGGCCGCATTTTCATCGCTCGGTCAGCGATCGGATCGGCGCCGGATTTGTATTCGCCGAGCCGGATCAGCAATTCCATTTCCTGATAGCGCGCCATCAGCTCGCGGAAATGCGAGGCCGCCTTGCGGTGATCCCTGCTCGTCACATTGCTCATGACCCGGCTGATGCTGGCCAGCACGTCGATAGCGGGGTAATGGCTTTGTTCAGCCAGTTTGCGGGTCAGCAGGATATGCCCGTCGAGCAAGGATTTGGCTTCGTCGCCGATCGGATCGGACGCCGATTCGCCATCCACCAGCACGGTATACATCGCGGTCACCGATCCTTCCGGCGTGCTGCCGGCGCGTTCTATCAAGCGCGGCAGCATGGTATATACCGACGGCGTGAAACCGCCGCGCGCCGGCGGTTCGCCGGCAGCCAGGCCGATTTCGCGCTGGGCCCGGGCAAAACGCGTCAGCGAATCGACCAGCAGCAAGACCTTTTTGCCGCGGGCGCGAAAGGCTTCGGCAATCGCAGTGGCGGTAAACGCGGCGCGCGAGCGTTCCATCGAGGTGCGGTCGGATGTGGCGCAGACGACGATGGTTTTTCGAATCAGATCGGCGTCCAGTTCGTGCTGCAGGAATTCATTCAACTCGCGGCCACGTTCGCCTATCAAGCCAAACACGATGGCGTCTGCCTCGCAACCGCGGGCAATCGCCGCCATCAGCGTGGTCTTGCCGCAACCGGGGCCGGCAAACACGCCTATGCGTTGTCCTACCCCCATTGTCAGCAGGCCGTCGATAGCGCGCACCCCGGTCGCCAGCGGCGTTGCGATGCGCGGGCGGTCGGTCGCCTTGGGTGCGTCGCGCATCACCGGTACCGTATCGCGCCAGGTGGAAACGGTGCCGCTGGCCGCCGGTGCGCGAAACATCCAGCGCCCGAATCCGTCCAGCACGCAGCCGAACAGATGATCTCCGACTTCAATCGAATGCGCGCGCCGCAGCGGCTCGATGATGGTCCGGTTGGAAACACCTTCGAGCGGACTAAGGGCCGAGAGGATGGCAAATTTATCGGTGAAGCCGATCACTTCCGCCAGCATCGGCTTGCCGGGCAGATCCGGGTTAAACAGATGACACAGTTCGCCGATTTGCACCGGCGGCATTTGCGCTTCGATCAGCACGCCCAATACCTGCGACACCTTGCCGTGGCTGCTGAAACCCGGCTTGGGCGGCAACCTTGCCAACCAGGCGGGCAGCTTGCCGCGCATCTGTTCCAGGCTGCGATCGATGCCCTCGATCAGACCGGCTTGCGGCGTCACCACTTCACTTCGATGATGCGCTTGCCGGTAAAGCTAAGCTGGTTGCCATCGATTGCCGCCAGCCGCATGCCGCGATATTCGTCGCCGATATACAGACGGTTGCCATCTTGCGTCACGATGCTGGCGTTGGCGCCGGAAATGACTTGCTGAATCTTGAACGGCAACATCGCTTCGGCGCTGCCGATCTTGACATCGACCGGGAAGCTGATCTGGTTGGCGGCCATGAAGGCGGCCAGCATGCGTTGAAAACGCTGAGCCTCGTCTTCATCCAGCGCCGCCTGCATCGACCATGAATAGTCGTCCAGTTTCAAGTTGAAGCGTTTCAGCAGATCGACTTGCTCCAGGCGCTGGCGGAACGCCTGGCGCAAGGCTTCCTGCGACAATCTTTTTTCCGGCTGGCCAGGCGTCTGCAGCATGCCTGACTGATTTTTTTCCGGCGCCAGGGCCGCGGCCGACCTGATGGATGCGGTTTTCGGCGTAGCGCCCGGATATTTGGCGGTGATCGCGTAAGCGGCGGCGGCGAACAGCACCGTCCCCAGCACCACCGGGATCAGCAGAAAACGGCGTTTGCGGGCGCCACGCTGCGAGGATTTTTGCGCATTGCCGCTAGCCGTCAGCGGCGCCGCAGGATTCGATTCATCGCCAGCCGCCGCTGGATCGAAGCCTGCGGCGCCGGTAGTGCTGTAGATGTCATCATGGTCATCCGCCATAGCGGTGTCGGCGCTGTCCGCTGGCGCGTGGGTTGGCATCGGTGGCGGATCTTGCCAGGCGGATTCCTGCTCAACCACAGTCAGCCATATTTGTCCGGCACGGGCGAAATCGCCGGCAGCCAGATGCAACAGCTGCTGTTGCGCGTTGCTGTCGGCGCTGCGCAGGTCGCCATCCAGGGCGGCTAAGGTCCAACCCTGCGGCGTCAGCTGCAAACTGGCGTGCCTGGGGGCCACACCGGGATCGACCAGCACCACATCGGCGTCGTCGCTGGCGCCGATGATCAGGATCGCTTCGTGCAGAGGCAATGTCGCGCCCCGATGATAGCCGTTGAGAATGCGTAGTTCGACCATGATTCTGCTCCATCAAAAAATGCACATGTATATCGATGAGTAGAATCTGGCGCCGGCTAGTTCCATTGAAAGCGAACGATGCGCTGCGATTCAATCCAAGGTCTTCAACAGCGCCAGCAGAATGCTTTTGCTGTCGCTGCGGCCGGTTGCCGGGTCCAGCGGATCCCAGTCAAGGTTGTCGCTGTTGAGCAGCGCTCCTATCACCATCGCTTCGGCCAGCTCGCGCCTTTGCCTTGCCAAGCCTTCGCGCTGGCGCGCCGCGCTGCACAGAGCGGCTGCGGTATCCTGCTTGCTGCGTAGCAAGGCTGCGGTCTGGCTGCCGGCGCCAAGCGCAAGCGTCACCTCGTGCATGACCTCGTTCACGAATACGCAGCATTTTTCCCGCAATTTATCGATTTCCCTGGCTAGAAACCGGTCTTCGCTGGCGCGCGCGATGATGCTCATGGCGTGCTCGTGCGTCATCGTCGCAGCATGCGTTTGCTCCGATATTTTTTCTGCTGAAGCGTTCATTGCGCTGCTCCGTCCTGATGCTGAGATGGTGGCCTGGAAGCGGAGCGATCCGGGGCGCGGTCCTGGCCGCGATCGTGGCTATCCACATTTTCCTGGTTCTTTTTCAACTGCTCTTGCTGCTGTTGTTCTATCTCGGAAGGCAAAGCGGCAGGCGGCTGTTTTTCAACCTCACTGTGAGCGCCGGCGTTCTGCTGCGGCGCTGCCGCGTCATCAGATGGGCTGCAGCCAATCAGCGCCAACGCGTTCTTGCGTCCGGCTTCGGCCAATGCGCGCCGGGCGTTGTCAGCATCTTTGCAGTGCGACTCCGACCAATCTGCGGGCGCCCCTAGCGTTCTTTCCATCTCTTTCAGTGCGCGGCAAATATCCTGTTCATGGCCCCTAAGCCGCGCGCTTGCAAGGGAAAAGATGTTCCGCGTGAACTGATGCTTATCAATGTGCCCGGCAGCATCAGGCCCGCCGGCCGGAAAACGATGGCTGTGGTCCTGGTGCTGTGGTGCAAAGGCTTGCAGGCGGGCAGTCAGAAAGCCAAAATTGAAGGCGGCGAGTTTGTTGAAAATGCCCAACGGAGCCTTGGGCGCAAACTTGCCGGCGGCGGCTGGCGGATTGTGCTGGCCTGCCTCGGGCGGAGCCACAGGAGACAGATGGGGTGAGTGACTGGGAATCATGCTTGATGCTCCATTTTATGTTCCATTAAATCGATGCTGTGCGGTACATTACCGGCCGCCGCCTACACTTCGATCATGCCGACCGGTTTTACCTTGGCATGCTGCGTCAGTTCAGAAAACGCGAATACCGGCACCGGAAAGAATTCCTCTTCGATTAGCTTACGTACCGAGCGCCGGATGTCGGCTGCGGTGACCAGCACCGGCGGCGCGATGGTGGAACTGACATTGCTTGATAATTCGTTCAATTTATCGAGGATAGACTGTTCGACTTCAGCGTCGATATCGACGTAGCTGCCCTGGCTGGTCTGGCGCATCGCGTTGCGCAATTTGTCTTCCAGCTCTGGCGACAGGAGGATCACTTCGATCAGGCCGTCACGCGCCACCTCGTAACACAGCTGCCGTTTGAGTGCGAGCCGCACATAGTCGGCGATCACATCCGGATCGCGTTCCTTGGGCGCCCAGTCGAGCGTGGTTTCCAGCAGCAGGCGCGCATTGCGCAGCGACACGCCTTCGCGCGTCAGGCGCTGCACCACCTCGGTCAGGCGCGGCAAGGTGACCGATTTGATCACCTCTTTGCCGAGTTCGGGATAGCGCCGTTCAGCCCAGCGGGTAAAGCGTATGACTTCATTCACGCCGACAAACATCTGGCAGTTGCGCAGCATTTCAACTTCGATATCGGCGGCAAACACGCGTTCCCAGCGCTGGAACTGGACGCCGGCCTCGGTCAGCCTGGTTTCATCGTCGAGACGCACCCACACCCGGCTCCGCCGCGAGCCGGCGATGTTACGCTCGATCGCCGTGAAACCCAGTTCGGACAGGCGTTCCTGGCTCTCCCTGGTGGCGCCCCAGCCGAGCATTATTTCATTGTCGACCAATGGCACCTCGGACATCAGGAAATGAACGCGCCCTTCCGGGATCGAAGCATGAAACTCGAAATCAATCGGTTTCAAATCCGGAATGCCGCGCCGTTCCAGCATACCGTTGCGCATAACGCGCACCGCCGTGCGGATGATCTCCGCTTCCTGCGTGGCCTTCATCGATTCCGGCATGCGCAGGATAAAAGGCGTGGTCGCGGAAAAATTCGTCAGATCCACAATACCGGCGTTCTTTCTCTCGGTTTCCTCGGTTTCGCGCTGTTGATGGGCGTCGGCCAACGGTTTCAGCAGGCCGATCACGCCCGCCACGCTGAGGCCGAACGCCAGCGAAATGAATACCAGGGTAGGCATGCCCGGAATCAAGCCGAACAGCAGCATGATGGCTGCCGCGGTCAGCAGCGCCTTCGGCTCGGAAAACAGTTCGCCGACGATATCCTGGCCGATGTTGCTGGTTTCGCCGTCTTTGTGATTGTCGTTGATCACGCGCGTGGTGATCATGCCGGCGCCCAGGGAAATCAATAGCGCCGGGATCTGCGCGATCAGCGCGTCGCCGATCGACAAGATGGAATACACGCGCATTGCTTCGCCGGCGTCCATGCCGCGCTGGACGATACCGATGGAAATGCCACCGATCAGATTGATCGCCACGATGCAAATGCCGGCGATTGCATCACCTTTGACAAACTTCATGGCGCCGTCCATCGCCCCATGCAGCTGGCTTTCCTGGCCTAGATGAGAGCGCTTGGCCTTGGCTTCCTCGGCTGTCAGCAAGCCGGCGCGCAAGTCGCTGTCGATAGACATCTGCTTGCCTGGCATGGCGTCCAGGGAAAAACGCGCCGATACTTCCGAGACCCGCTCCGAACCTTTGGTAATGACGATGAACTGCACCACGGTCAAGATCAGGAAGATCACCAGGCCGACCACCAGATTGCCGCCGACCACGAAATTGCCGAAAGTTTCGACGATATGGCCAGCATCCGCTTCAAGCAGGATCAGGCGGGTGGTGGAGACTGAAATCGCCAGCCGGAATAGTGTGGTCAGCAGCAAGACTGCGGGAAACGTCGAGAATGCAGTTGGCCCCGACATGTACATCGCCACGATCACGATCAAGCCGGAAGCGCACAAGCTGAGGGAAATCAATATATCCAGCAGCCACACAGGCATCGGCAAGACCAGCATGAAGACGATGCCGATCACCAGGGCGGCAGCCATCAGTTCCGCCCTTTTTGCCACCTTTGCGGAAAATCGATTCAGCAATAGTACGATGCTCATCGCTTGCATGAAGGTTTTCCTTGATTGAGTTCAGTGAGTTCATACGGCGCAGCGGCCGTGACGTCGTGAATTTCCATACGGCGCAATACCAGAGCAACCCACTCCGCGCACTCCTCGTCTTTCAAGGCCAGCAACACCTCGCGCTCGACAGGCTCCAGTAATTCCGCGGCGGCATAGGACGCCATCAGGATCAACCACTTGTCCGCCGGCCAGATGCAAAGGCAGCCCCTGGCCAGCCGATATGCTTCTTCAAACTGAAAGGCGTTCAGATGCCCCCATACCAGGCCGGTCGCCAGCATCAGCTCATCCGGCATGGCGTTACGCTGTACTCGTTTCCTCATCGCGCTCTTTATCCTTATCCTCATCCTGCGGATTGAGGTCCGCTTCCGCATCGCTCTTACGCATTTGCTGCCATCTCATGCGCAATTGCACCGCTTGTTCCACCAGCCTGATCGCATCCATGCACTCCGTCCTGTCGCCTGGCGGCCTGGTCAAGGACTGTTCGATCAGTTTTCTTTGCAAAGCCCGCATGCGCGGCAGCGGATCGCCGCTCCAGGCGGGGTTATCGAATGTCAGGCGCGCCCCCAGCATGCGGTTCAGCAGCAGCATCGCCGGCGCGGTGATAATTAGCGGCGGCGGCAACGACGCCGCTTCTTCCTGCGGCAGCAGATAGGTGCGCGATTTCAGCGCCGGCGAGACCTCGGACAGATTCTGGATTTCTCCGAATTCACTGCTGTCCGCATACCTGACTCGGTCTGCGCCGGATAAAGGCAGGCTGCTCAAGTCAATAACTCCTCAGCCGCAATCAATTCTTCCTCGGAGATAGCCGCGGCATCATCGCCGTTAGCGCCTGTGCGTCTGACCACATACCAGCTGCCGTCGTTGAACTGAACCGGCAGCCACGCGCCAAAGCGCGGCATGTCTTGCGAGCGTTTGCGCAATATCGATGCGCCCTGGATCTGGCCGCCACCGCCAATGCCGACGCCGACTGCAACCAGCACGCCCTGTTCCTGCGGATAGGCAAACATATGCATGCCGTTGTCCAAAGTGAGCCCGGCTACGGCCTGCTCCATGCGCGCATCTCGCATCAGTTGCGATAGCAGCTGTTCCATCATGTCGATTCTCCTGTTCGCTGTGGCCGCTTGTTGTCAGCCGGTTACCGTTACCAGTTACTGCTGCCGCTATAGCCGCTGCCTCGATTCCGCCCTGCTCAGCGCTGCTATCGAATCGCGCCATTGCTGTTCCCTCTGTTCTTCATAGCTCGGCAGCAGCGGCATCTCGGCCTGAGCGTTGCTGGCTAGCCGGCCTAATTCTTCCAGCAATTCGCGGCGCGCCGGCAACTTGTCTGGCGGCCACAGCGTCAGCGGCAAATTTTCCATGGCGTCGCGGATGAGGGAATACGCAGTGGATTTCCTGGCCGGGCTGTGTTTCTTCAACTCGACAATTTTGCTTACCAGCTGCGAGGCTTTTCCTTTGCCCCAACCCGCTTCCACAGCGGTGAGCAGAGACACTGCCATTTCGGCCGCACTTTCTTTGGCGAGTATCTGGGTTTTCTCGGCCAGGTCGCGGCGTAAAGCTTCGGCGATATAGAAACTGGAATTGACCAATGTAAACGCCGATGCATCCGACATCGTCAGCCAGTAACGTCCCATGCTTCGCTGCGGATTCTGGCGCAGATCTGATTTCATGAAAATCTCCTCAAAGGCCGGACATCATTCTGGAACGCAGGCTTCTGGTAACTTGCATGCAATTCTCCGCGCCGAAATTTTTTATCAACGCTTTCAGCATGGTCAATGGCGTGAGCGGCGCATCGAAGTTTCCCTTGGATTTGGCACCGATCAGAAAGCGCAGCTCGCGCGTCGACGGCAGCTTGCCATGACCATGTTCGTCTGCCGCCATCGCCTCCAGCGACACCACCAGATCGTCGGTTTCCTGCAGGGCCTTCCTCAACTCGTGCGGATAGCGTTCCATCAGATCGCTCATCATTTCGTTGAGCGCGTTTTTCATTGAATTTTTTTTGTGCTTGCTCACCGGCTGTTGCTCTACATCTTGCAATGCATCGAACAGTACGTTGTAACGCTGCATCGGATCAAAATGCTGCGCCAGCCTGGCTTCCACTTCGGCGCGCTGCTCCCGTCCGCTGTCTTCACGCAGCAAATCCAGCGTATCGGATACGGGAAACAGATGTGGTTCATCTTCATCCATGTCGTCGCGATTATTGACATTGATACGCGGTTTTTTTGTGAGATTGCTGCGATTCGGCGGCTGCGTGCGCGCCGGCGCCAGGCGCCGCTGATGCAGGCTTTTCTTGTGGTAGCTAAGACCTTCCTTGATACCCGCCTGCGCATTGATGGCGTCCAGCGGCGTCAATTCCGTCGCCGTGCTGTTGCTGGCGCCAGCCGGCCTGGCTGCAGTCGACGCCAGCAGTTTTTCCGCGGGCAGCGGCTCCAGGGGATTGTTGTTGAAGCGGTTGATTTGCATGTTCATGGCGATTCTGTGGCGCCGATGGCGATTGCAGTTCCATCCCGCGGCACACAGCTTGCCTGGATTTTCATGCCGCCCGGGGCGCAGCTCAGTCTGCTCGAATGCACCAGCGGTTCCATTCGATGACAGGAAATCGCGCGGTTATTCCTCAACTTTTTTCAATGTCTCACGAATACTCACAGAACCCGCGCGCTTCGCATTACGGCTGCTATCTTTCATCCATACCTGCAAAGACAGCGCCGAAACCAAAGTGGCAGTGTCTTCGCTTTCAGACCAACACCAGTGTTTCAAGGGGAACGCCATGCTGCACACTGCTTCTGATACCAACCACACATTTGTTACCGCCACCGTTGCCGACACCGCCGACAGCAGCGCCGGCGCGCCGGCTGCCAGCATCGACATTGTTCAGCTATATACCGATCACCGCAGCCATCTGCTGCGCTTCGTGCAGCGCTATGTCGGCAATCGCGAAGACGCCGAAGACGTGGTGCAAAATACTTTCATCGAAGCGGTGAAGTGCGTACATCGCTTTTCCGGTTTGTCGAAACCGTCGACCTGGCTGTTCGGGATTGCGCTCAATCTGGCGCGCAATCAGGTGCGTCGCAATAGCGCCGATAAATATGACATGGTCGATGAAAATTTCATGGAACAGATTGTCGATGCGCATGCCGATCCGGCGCTGCTGTTCGAGCTGCGCCAGATCGCCGGTAAAGTGGATGCATTGCTGAGTGAGCTGCCGGCCAAATTACGCTCGACTTTTGAAGCCGTTCTGGATGGCGATGCAACCTACGAAGAAGCTGCCGAACATTTGCATATCCCGATCGGCACCGTGCGCTCGCGCGTGTCGCGCGTGCGGGCCGCAGTGCGCCATGAATGCGGCATGCCGTCCATGTCTGGCTGCCATGATCGCCGTTAGGCGGCGCCGCGCTGGCGAGCTAGCCAGCGCTGATCGAGGACAAATAGGTAGTGGCCAGATCGGCGGTGAGCAGTATGGCGTCCATGATGCTGAAGCCGTCAGGCAGTTCTGTCACAGGTATTTTGCGTACCACGATGTAACGGCCTTCATCGGCGTGCCATAAAAATTCGGCGGTTGCGGCAGCTTGATCCGCCGCAGCTGAGGCTGGGACTGGGACTGGGACTGGGAGCGAAAGATAATGCGGCTGTGCGCATCTGGGCAACAATCCGGTGATCGATAAATAATGATCTGCGCCACCTGCTTCGACGGCGGTCCTGGTCAGGATCTCGCCGATCTGCAATTCGAGCACCGGCGCACCTGGCGCTGCTTGATCGGCTAATAGGATCAACTCCGTGAGGAAGCGATTGATATCCTCCACGGAATAATTGCATTCGCCGTCCATAGCGTCGGTGTCGTCGATGTCGTCGTTATTGTTTCGCAAAATCAAGGTCTTGAGGTTTGGTAATGTCTGCCCATGCGGTTGCAAGGCAGTGAGTTCATGCTGTCGCGAGATTGCGAGAGCATTCTACTCCGTGTCCCCGAATGCGATGGAAAACGGCCGGCACTGACGACATCGAGCGGCAAGTTTCCTGACTTGCCGCGGCAGCAGGTTACAGCACGCTGAGTTGACGCCAGATCGGCAGGCGATGCTGAAGAATCGCTGCGGTGGTGAACTGGAGCTCAGCCAGTGTTTCTTCGGCCGACTCCAGCGGCTTGCCGTCCTTGATCAGGCGATGCCCTTGCACCTGCATGATATCGCGTACCTGACGAGCAATTGCGTCGGCGTCGCCTTTGCCTGGCTGGGCCGACAGGGCCCGGTATATCAGCCGCTGCACCAGGCCGGATTTGACGCCGTTGCCGAGCAGCGGGGAGGCCAGCGCCTGATAGTGATCGTCGAACCGCGACTGTTGCGCCACCGCCAGGTTCATTCTTTGCGCCGGCGCATTTGACATCTGCCCGGAACAAAGAAAATACACGCAGGCTTGCCCCGATGCGGTCAGCAGCGCGGCTATTTCTGCCACTTCCAGCAGGCTCTTTCCCGCCAGCTCAGGCAGCGCCGCCAATGCCGTCAAGCTCTGCGGCTGCCTGGCCAGCGCATCGAGCACCGGCAGATAGAGGTCGGCGTCTGCCTTGATCCTGCCGATCGGCAACGCCAGATCGAGCGTGGCGGTGCTGCGTAATGTGGTCAGCGCCAGGCCGGTCTGGCCTAGCCATTCCGCCTGCCTGGCGGCGCTCATGCGACGGCCGCCGCGAATGAATATGTCTTCGCGAAAACTTGTGTTCTGCAGGTAGTCCTTGATGGTTTCGCGCAAGGCAGGGTCAGCAATGGTGTCGAGCAATTCCTGTTGCTGCGGTGTCAGGAACAGGTGCGGAAACGCTCTCGATAATTCGGCCGAACCGATATAGTCCAGCTTGGCGTCGGCCAGCTCGCGCGCAACATCGGCGTGATACAAGGGCTGCCAGCCGCGGTTCATGTATTCATGCGCAAGATAACCGGTTTTATCTTTGTGGATCGAGTCCATGCGATGCTGGAGATTGGCGTCGCCGTTAAAGTAGGCAGCGCCGGATTGCGCCAGGCTATCGACGAATTGCCGCGCCTGCTCGACCTGCACTTGGCGCGCGTTGGGGTGGTTGTCGGCATATTCCAGTATCAAGCGTTGCAGGGGCAGCGCCGAGGTCCAGCCGGGCATCGCATTGTAGTTGACATAAACAATCCCGCCCGGCTTCAGGTAACGTTCGATGAGCTTGACGATATGGCGCCGGTTTTCCGCCGTTACCCAACTGTAGACGCCGTACATGGTAATGAAATCGAGCTGCGGCAAGGCAACCTCGCCTGCGGCCAGTTCAGCGAAGCTGCTTTCCAGCAAACTCAGGTTATCCAGTTGCGCGGCGCCCGCCAGTTGCCGCGCCGCGGCAACCTGGCCCGGGTTGAAATCGACTGCGTAAAATTGTCCCTGCGGGTTGCTTGCCGCCAGAATATTGGCGGTCAAGCCCTGGCCGGAGCCCAGTTCAAGATAGGTGAAGCGCCGCTCCAGCGCCACCGGCTCAACTCCATTGAGCACGCAGGCAAAGCTCAGATGCGCCGGGCTCTGCTCCGGGAAAAAAGCCGCCGGATAGGCGATATCCGATACATAACCGTCATTCCAATCCATTATTCTTTCCTTCTCCGCTTGAGTGCTAAACCAGGGTTACGCCAATGAGTTACGCCAATGAGTTAGACCAATGCGTCAGGCCAACACTTGCAAGTCTTCCCAGACCGGCTTGCGATATTCAAGAATCGCCTTTACCGTCGACCTGATTGCGCTGAGTTCTTCTTCCTTGGACGTCAGCACATGGCCATCCTGCTCGACCGGCAGCTGCTGTTCCCGCATGGCTTGCCAGACCTGGCCGCTAATCACGTCGGCATCGTTTTCCTCCGGCCGCAGCGACAGCGACAGATACACCAGGCGCTGAAATAACGCCGCCTTGACGCCGCTGCCTAGCAGCGGCGACGCAAACACCCGGTAATTGCTGTCCAGCCGTGCTTGCTGCGCAATCGCTCGATTCATTCTTTGCGCGGGAAGATTGTCCTGGCCGGCGGAGCACAGGAAATAAGTCGAGGCCTGCTCGGATTCCGACAGCAAGGCAGCGATTTGCGCCACCTCGGCCATGCTCTTTCCTGCCAGCGCCGGCAGCGAAGCAAGCTGGACCAAGGTCTTCGGCCCTTGGGCCAAGGCATCAAGTACTGGAACATAAAGCGCTTCCGGCAAGCTGTATTTGTTAAGCGGAAATTTCATGTCCAGGGTAACCGTCGAGCGCAAGGCGGTGAGTGTCAGGCCGGTCTTTTTCAGCCACTCGGTTTGCCTGGCCGTAGTCATCGGCCGCGCTCCACGCACGAAGATATCCTTGCGGAAGCAGGTATTTTTCAGATAGTCCTTGACGGTTTCACGCATGGCGGCGTCGGGCACGGCAGCCAGCAATTCCTGCTGGGCGGGTGTAAAAATGAGATCCGGAAAAGCCCAGGACAAACCTGCCGAACCGACAAAATCCAGCTTGGCGCCCGCCAGTTCGCGCGCAACATCGGCGTGGTATAGCGGCTGCCAGCCACGGTTCATGTATTCATGCGCAATATAACTGGACCAGCTGGCGTCCCCTTCCATGACTGAATTTAGATAAACTTTCAGATTGGCGCCGGTGTTGGACGTGAAGTAGCTCGCCTCGGTTTCGATCAGGCCGGCCACCAGCTTACGCATCTGCTGGATCTGCTGGTGCTTGCTGCCCGGATGCAAATCCACATGCTCCAGGATCAGGCGCTGCAAAGGCAAGGTGGTGGTCCAGCCAGGCATGGCGTTGTAACTGAGATAGGCAACCCCGCCCGGTTTCAGGTAGCGCTTGATGAAATCGACGATATAGCCGCGATTCTCGGGCGTGACCCAGCTGTAGACACCGTGCAGCGTGATGAAATCCAGCGGCGGTAATGCGACCTTGCCGGCAGCTAGTTCTTCAAAGCTGTTTTCCAGGAAAGTCATATTGTTCAATTGCGCGCAATCCGCAAGCTCACGGCTGGCGGCAATATGCGCCGGATTGAAATCGGCGGCATAGAACTCCCCTTGGGGATTGCTGGCGGCTAGTACATTGGCAGTCAGCCCCTGGCCGGAGCCCAGTTCGAAGTAGGTAAACGGCCGATCCAGCGCCACCGGTTCAACCCCATTCAGCACGCAGGCGAAGCTCAAATGCGCGGGGCCTTGGTCTCTGAAAAATTCTGCCAGATAGTCGATATCGGACACGTAGCCGTCATGCCAATCCATAGCGTTTTTCCTGTCAATGAGGGTAATAAAAAAGTACTTCTGTCGCGGATCTGGGTAGCGGCCGCGCGCGCAACCTGGCGTAAGCCTTCAAGTTATTTCTTCGCCATCCGTCGTATCCGATGCCACGGAAATCCTTCTTCCAGCGTTGTGGCGCTGTGCTTGACAACGCCGGGCGCCAGCGCCGCAAGCGCAGGCTTGCCGCCCGCTGCGCAATCCGATTCGCCGATGGGCGATGGCTTCATCTCCATTGCATCCTCCCGAGGACAATTGATCTTAGAAATAATTTTCACAAGCTCGTTCACAAGCTCGACCTGCTATTGCATAGGTAGGCAAAACAGGGGCTCCGGTTCCATGCGTGAGTGACGGACTCTGGCGCGGTGAACGGGTGGCGAATTCCGGCCGTGCATCATCTAGCCGCATATCAGCTAACCGCACCTCATCTCATACGCAGCAAGGCCTTGCGCTGCCTGTCGGCGATATTTTTTCCGGATCGCCGCTGCGCGGTTCCGATGTTGCCGACGGTTCCGCCCAGCGCGCCCGAGGTGGCAGCTGGCGTCAGTTCGAATCTGCTTTCGCGAACCAGAACCGTCCTCGGTTTTTCCGCTTGCACCGGCCGCTCTGTCCGGTGATTGGCAGGAATCGCTTCAATCGCCTTGTATTGTTCGTAGCCGATACCCTTCCAGGCCGGGATGAGACCCTGATCGCCTTCGTCCAAACGATTCCAGGCAGCTCTGACGGATCTGTTGGGCAGCGTCCTGCGCAGGCTGGCAACAAACCACTTGCTGCCTCGCTTTGGGCTGATCAGCGCCTGCCGCGGCGCTTCGACGGCCAGTGTCGGCGCCGCGATGGTTGCCGCCACGGTGGCTGCATCGTTGCGATCCCAATAGTCCCGATAGTTGCTCCAGGCCTGGCACAGCTCACGGATACTTGAAGCACTGCCTGCGACGCCGCCAATCCTCATGTCATTTCCAGGTATTCGGTTCACCAAAAAAACGCACATTGGCGTCCATGGCGCCGCCGGCACAGCTTTCAATCCGCTGCACCGGCGGCCCCGTCTTGCCCTTACGCGGCGATAGTGCCATCCTTACGCGCGTTGTCGGCGTCGCCGGTGGACAACAGGCCGTCATGCGTGCCGGTAGTCGCCGACTCGATGCTCTTGAACATCTCGGCGTCATTCGCCATATAGCGTTTCGCCGCGTTCTGCACCTCTTCCGGCACCTGGAAGGTTTTGCCGTTCTTGTCGGTGCAATAGCCCGTGTCGGCCATTTCCTGCATTTGCTGGACCGATAACAGGTCGATGCCCTTGTCTTTCTGGAAGTTTTCTATCGTGTCTGCTGCGCTTGATTTCGATGGCAGATTACTGGTGTCGTCCGGGGCATAGCTAAACGATGTGTCGGCGCTGTCATCCTTGCCGTAGGTGGACAGCGAGCCATCCTTGCGCGCATTGTCGGCGTCGCCGGTGGACAGCAATCCATCGTGGGTGCCGGTGGTCGCCGATTCCACCGTCTTGAACATTTCGGCGTCATTCGCCATATAACGCTTGGCCGCGTTCTGTACCTCTTCCGGCACCTGGAAAGTTTTGCCATTCTTGTCGGTGCAATAGCCGGTATCGGCCATTTCCTTCATCTGTTGAACCGATAACAGATCGATGCCCTTGTCTTTCTGGAAGTTTTCTATCGTATCGGCTGCGCTTGATTTCGATGGCAGATTACCGGTGTCGTCCGGGGTATAGCTAAACGAGGTGTCGGGGTTGTCATTCTTACCGATCGTGCCATCCTTGAGTGCATTGTCGAAATCGCCTTCACCTAGTTGACCGTCATGTTTGCCATCCGTAGCCGATTCCATTTTTTTAAACAGTTCGCCATTGTTATCCATGAAGGTTTTCGCCGCATCCTGCACTTCTTCCGGCACCTGGAAGGTCTTGCCGTCCTTGCCTGTGCAATAGCCGGTGTCGGCCATTTCCTTCATCTGCTGGACTGACAGCAAACCGATATCGTGATCTTTCTGGAACTGGTTGATGGTTTTTGCCGCGCTGTACTCGGACGGCCGGTTGGGTGACAGATGACCATTCATGACAGCTGACAGGAAATCTTCGTTCTGCAGCCCGCGGGTATGGCCGGAATGGCTGCCGCCGTTTGCCGAAATCGTGCCGTCCTTGACGGCGTTGTCGTAATCGCCCTGGCCGAGCTGGCCGTCGTGCTTGCCGTCGGTAGCCGATTCCATTTTCTTGAACAGCTCGCCGTTATTCGACATGAATTTTTGCGCGGCAGCCTGCACGTCCGGCGGCACCTGGAAGGTCTTGCCATCCTTGCCGGTGCAATAACCGGTATCGGCCATCTCCTTCATCTGCTCCACTGACAATAAGCCGATGCCATGGTCCTTCTGGAAATTATTGATGGTTTTCGCGGCGCTCGAATCCGATGGCAGATCCGATTCGGAATCCATGTTCATCTTGTTGCGGATCATGTCTTTCACTGCGGCAGGAAACGGCAAGCCGTCCAGCCAGCTGCTGTCTCCATCCGACGACCTATGGTGAGCGTGCCGATGGCCTTCTTGACCTATGTCTTCATTTTCCGGACCGTCGTCATCGTGCCTGGCCGGATGGAAACTGCCACGGTGGTGCGAGGATTCGTCGCTGATATAGACAGTGGTGGTGATAGTGGTGACAGTAGACGACATGCTTTTCTCCGAAATTTGGTTGAGTATTCAAACGTCCTGAAGGCACCGGCTCTCACGGACTGAATGCTAAGTAACGATGAAAGATGCTTAGTTCCATCAGCGAAATCATGACATCACCACGGCAGGAGTCATCTGGGGGCTGGAGTCATGTGGGGGCTGGAGTCATGTGGGGGCTGGAGTCATGTGGGGGCTGGAGTCATCTGGGGTCAGATACCGTCTTGAATAGCAAGCCCGTTGGTTAAATAATTTGGATCGAAGGGCTTGCCAGTACGGACCACCCCGTAAATAAGATGCGTCATTTTGTGCATGACGGCCCCGATCACAGCTTTTTTCGCCATGCCGGTGGCCGATAGCCGCTCAGCAAAACGACGTAGTGTTGGGTTGTGTCGGCATGCTACCAAGCTAGGCATGTAAAGTGCTGCCCGCATAGACGTGCTTCCTGCCCTGCTCATCATGGTTCGGCCT
>NZ_DATMRK010000036.1:0-47192 GCF_035566375.1 Collimonas sp. | reverse complement strand
ATTCTCGTCCCTGATCGACGACGATATATTCCAGGTGCTGACACTCGAAGGTTCAGTGGCGGCGCGCGATCATATCGGCGGTACTGCACCGCGCCAGGTGCGGCTGGCGATCCAGCATTTGCGGCAGCAACTGGGCTGAATCGAACGCTGATTCAGGTTTCAATATGGTGGAAAGCGCAAAGCTTTCCACCATGCCGAATCGGCATAAGGTCGACAGCGCAAAGCCCGAACGCCGGGTATAATTGCGAAAAACCGCGCAATAACTCGCTATACCCGACCAAAAGTCGTAATCCTCCCGCGTAAAACATCCGCTTTACCTGGCTTGTGAGCTACTTGAGCGCCAGGAATTTCAGACCGAAAATCCCTTATACTTTGTTCACTTTTGGTGCACCCACCCAGCGTGCACCAAAATAATAACGCTCGCTGATTTCTTACTTCATAATGCTTTGGCTGCAGTCGCCCCAGTACGCCGCTGCATGGTAGGAAATCGCTCAAAAAAACGGTCTCTTGGAGGATATAGAAATGGGAATCAAAGCAGTCTTTAAAACACTTCCGTTACTAATGCTTGCTGCCGGTCTGGGCAGCGCCGCGCACGCTGCCGACGTTAAGCTCGGCCTGGCTGCGGCATTGACTGGGCCTGCCGCCAAATACGGCGTCGCCATCAAGAACGGCTTTTCGCTGGCCGCCGATGAAGTCAACGCTGCCGGCGGCGTCAACGGCAACAAGCTGCAACTGATCATCGAAGACGAACAAGGCAAGAAAGAAGAAGCCATCAACGTCTTCAAGAAACTGATCTTCAAGGACAAGGCTTTGCTGGTGTTCGGCCCTACCCTGTCGAACTCGGCGTTCGCCGCCGACCCGATCGCCAATGCCGCCAAAGTGGTGGCCTTCGGCACCAGCAACACCGCCGACGGCATCACCGCGATGGGGCCGTTCACCTTCCGTAACTCCGTGATGGAAGCCGACGTCTTGCCTGTCACCACGCGCGCTGCGGTCAAGCATTTCGGCCTCAAGAAAGTCGCCATCATCTACGGTAACGACGACGCTTTCACCAAGAGCGGCTACGACGTCTTCAAGGCGACCCTGGCGAACCAGAAAATTCCTGTCACCACCACTGAAGCGTATGCCAAGGGCGACGTCGACTTCAAGGCGCAGCTGACCAAGATCAAGGCCAGCAATCCGGATGCGATCGTCTGCTCCTGCCTGACCGAAGAAGCGGCCAACATCATTTTGCAAACCCGCGCACTGGGCATGAAGCAACCGTTCATCGGCGGCAACGGCTTGAATTCGCCGAAGCTGTTTGATATCGCCAAGGGCGCCGGCGACGACACCATCATGGGCAGCCCATGGTCGTCGGAAAACCTGACGCCGGCCAACAAGGCGTTCATTGCCGCCTACAAGGCCAAGTTCGGCAGCGATCCGGATCAGTTCGCAGCGCAAGCCTACGACGCCCTGCATGTGGTGGTCGCCGCCTTGAAGAATATCAAGCTGAGCGGTGCCCTCGACAAGGATCGGATTGCCCTGCAACAGGCCTTGCCTGCGGTGACGATTGAAGGTGCGACTGGCAAGTTTGCATTCCGCAAAGCGCCGCCGGTGACTGGTAAGGAAGTTGGTTACGATGCGCAGCAGGATGCGATTGTGAATATTGCCAAGGGTGGCAAATTCGTATTGTTGAAGTAACGTAGTCTGTAGTCAATTGGGGACAGAGTTTAAGAGTCGCCGCAGCGCGACGAATTACTCTGTCCCCTATTGACGGCGTCCGGAGAAAGAATGGCGGCCGTTGCGCCAGAAAATTTTGTACTCCGTAGTCCGTTAATTGGGGTCAGAGTAATTTACGACGATATAACTGTCGTAAAAAAACTCTGACCCCAATTAACTGCATTTGCGCTGATTTTTAGAAAAAAACCTCCATGCTTGAACAACAACTCATCAACGCCCTTTCCTTGGGCAGCGTGTATGCGCTGTTTGCCCTGGGCTTCACGCTGGTCTTCGGCGTGCTGGGCGTGATCAATTTATCCCACGGCGCGATCTTCATGCTTGGCAGCTACGCCGCGCTGCTGCTGGTTGAACATCTGGCGTTGCCGCTTTGGCTGGCAATGCTGGCCGCGATGCTGGTGTCGGGCCTGATCGGCTTGCTGGTCGATTACCTGGTGCTGAAGCCGCTGCGGGCGCGCAATGCGCCGCATCTGGCGCCGATGATCGCCACGATCGGCGTCGCCACCATCCTCACCAGCCTGGCGCAAGGTTTGTTCGGCGCTGAAAACAAACGCTTCCCGGTCGGCACCATTCCGGAAGACAGCTACAACTGGGGCCATCTGCATGTCACCGCGGTGCAAATCGGCATCGTCCTGATTTCCTTCATCCTGATGCTGGTGCTGCTGGCGGTGATGCGCCGCACCCAGCTTGGGCGCGCCTTGCGCGCAATTGCCGAATCGCCGAAAGCGGCTTACCTGCTCGGCATCAATGTCGAAGGCCTGTTCTACCTGACCTCGTTCGCTGCGGCCGCCCTGGGCGGCGCCGCCGGCGTGCTGGTCGGCCTGTCGTTCAACGCGATTACACCGTTCATGGGACAACCGATGCTGCACAAAGGCATCGCCGTCATCATCCTGGGCGGCATGGGCGACATCCGCGGCGCCATGATCGCCGGCCTGTTCCTGGGTTTTGCCGAAGTGCTGACGGTGGCTTATATTTCCAGCGATTTCCGCGACGCGGTGGGCTTCGGTTTGCTGTTCCTGATTTTATTGGTCAAGCCTTCCGGCATGTTCGGCAAAGTGCTGGAAAGGAAGGCTTGAGATGATTGAATTGATTACAAATATGGGCTTCATGGATTGGTGGGACGGTTTCTGGTCGACCTATAACACCGTGATTTTCAGCCTCGGCGTCAACGCCATGCTGGCGCTGTCGATTTATATCACCCTGTCCTGCGGCCTGCTGTCGCTGGCCAACGCGGCCTTCATGGGCATCGGCGCTTACACCGCAGCGCTGATCAGCATGCAGACTGGCCTGCCGTTCCCGGCCGCACTGGCGCTAGGCGGCGCACTGCCGGCGCTGGTAGCGCTGGTCATCGGCATCCCGACCTTGCGTTTGTCCGGTGTGTACCTGGCGATGGCAACCCTGGGTTTTGGCGAAGTGGTGCGGGTGATTGTGCTGAACATGGATATCACCGGCGGCCCGCTCGGCTTGAACGGCATTCCGCTGAAGACCGAATGGTGGCACATCGTCTTGCTGCTGGCGCTTACGCTATACATCCTGGCGCGCATCCGCCGCTCGAAAATCGGCCGCGCTTTCGAAGCCATCAAGGAAGATGAAGTGGCGGCGCGCCTGATGGGTATCAATGTGGCGGGCTACAAACTGCTGGCGTTTGTCATCGGCGCCGCCATCGCGGGCGTGGCCGGCGGCCTCAACGCTCACTACACTTTCACTATCGGCCCGGGCAACTATGCCTTCGAAAACGCCGTGGAAATCCTGACCATGGCCGTGTTCGGCGGCACCAGCACCCTGATCGGCCCGACCCTGGGCGGCATGATACTGACGCTGTTGCCGGAAGCGCTGCGCGATTTCAACAGCTATCGTGCGGTGGTCAACGGCCTGATCCTGGTGCTGGTGATCCTGTATCTGCCCAAAGGCATCTGGGATCCGCGCCGGCTTCGGGCATTTTTCCAGCGCAAGCCGCAAACTGGAGGAAATAACTAATGTTGCAACTCAAGAATATCAGTAAGAATTTCGGCGGCCTGCAGGTTTTGCAAGACGTCAACTTCAACGTTCCGCAAGGCGGCATCTTCGGTTTGATCGGCCCTAACGGCGCCGGCAAGACTACCGTGTTCAACCTGATCACCGGCCTGCTGCGCGCATCCGGCGGTGCTATCGAATTCGATGGCCAGGATATCGGCAAGGTGGCGCCGCACAAGATTACCGAACGCGGCATCGCCCGCACTTTCCAGAATATCCGCGTGTTCAAGGAAATGAGCTTGCTGGAAAACGTCGTGGTCGGCATGCATGACCATATGCACTACGGTTTCGGCAGCTTGCTGCTCAATCTCGGCGGCTTCCGCAAGATCGAAGCCCAGGCCCGTGAACGCGCGCTGGAATTGCTGTCATGGGTGCGCCTCGATCATAAGGCGCAGATGCTGGCCGACAGCCTGTCCTACGGCGAGCAGCGCAAGCTGGAATTCGCCCGCGCGCTGGCAACCAAACCCAAGCTGTTGCTGCTCGACGAGCCGGTTGCCGGCATGAACCCGGCCGAAAAAACCGAGCTGATGACGGAGATCCTGAACATCAAGCAACGCGGTTTCAGCATCTTCATGATCGAACACGATATGCGTTTCGTGATGGGCCTGTGCGACCGCATCGCGGTGCTCAACTTCGGCCGCATCATCGCCGAAGGCAGCCCCGATCAGATCAAGAATAACCCGGAAGTGATCGAAGCTTATCTGGGTAAGGAAGACGCAGAATGAATACCCAAGTCAAGATGAGCCAGACACCGATTCTGCAAGTGCAGGACCTGGCGGTTTCATACGGCCATATCGAAGCGGTCAAAGGCATAGACCTGGTACTCAATGAGGGCGAAATCACGGCGCTGGTGGGCGCCAACGGCGCCGGCAAAAGCACCGCTCTGCTGGCCATCTCCGGCCTGCTCAAGCCAACTCGCGGCCAAGTGCTGTTCGAGCGCCAGGACCTGACCCGGCTGGCGCCGCACAAGATTGTTCAGAGCGGCGTAGTGCAAGTCGCCGAAGGCCGCGCCACGCTGACCACCCTCAGCATCGCCGAGAACCTGGCGCTGGGCGCCTACACCCGCAAAGACAAAGCACAAATCGCCCAGGATCTGGACTGGGTCTACTCCTTGTTCCCGGTGCTGCAACGGCGCAAGGACGGCCTGGCCGGCAACCTGTCCGGCGGCGAACAGCAGATGCTGGCGATCGGCCGCGCCCTGATGGCCAAACCACGCGTGCTGTTGCTGGATGAACCGTCGATGGGCCTGGCGCCGCTGCTGGTGCAGGAAATTTTCCGCATCGTCCAGGAAATCAACCGCACCGGCCTGACCATTCTGCTGGTCGAACAAAACGTCCGCCAGGCCTTGCGCATCGCCCGCCGCGGCTATGTGCTGGAAACCGGCAAGATCGTGCTGGCTGATAGCGGTAGCAATCTGTTGAATAATCCCAAGGTGCTGGAAGCGTATCTGGGTGGTTGACGGCGTCGCTCTGACAATAGATCGTTAATATTGGAAAAGGCGGATACTGCACCATGCACTATCCGCCCTTCCATGCAGGATTTAGAACGAGTAAGCCGTACCTATTGAAATCCCGAGTTGGAATTTTCTGTCGTGAAAGTCAGAAGAGACCCGCCGCTGCTCCGCTGCAAGATCCTGGCCAAGCGCCGCATTGCCAGCTCCGCTCGAAGCCGAGAGCGAGGCCTTCCCTCCATTCATGAACTGCGCTCCGACATCGCTGATGAAGCGCCATCCCGGCTTGCTTGCAGCAGCCGATTCCCATCCTACGCCGAGATAAGGGCTGAATTTGCTGAAAGTAGATTTACCGCGCAATTGGCCGACTTCACTGGCGGAATAAGTATTGCCGTTCAAGTGATAATTTCCGCCGGAGTCGGAAGCAGCCGTCAGGTTCTGCGCCTGTTTGTTACTGTACACCAGCCCGCCGGACATACGAAATCCACTGCCGGCGACAGGAAACCAGTCCACCATCGCATTCAGCGATGTGCTGCTGTCCGGCTTGATGTCGTAATGGTTGCCGCCGATATTGCGGTCGTTCGATCCGGAAAATCCTCTGCCGATACCGAGCCGTACCGAGAAATTGTCGTTGAGTACCTTACCGACACCTGCCTCTACCCCCGTCCCCACCTTGCCATATACAAACAGGTCGTCGGCACGAGCGACACTGCTATTGAAAATTAAGAGCGGGAGCAAGGCCATATACATAATGCGTTGTTTCATTGAGGGTTCCTTGAATAAGAGAGAGATCCGACGGGTCCGGCCAATACGCCGGACGAGGTCGCATTCTGGAACAAAGCGCGCAGTCGCACATGTGCCGGAAGATAGAGAACCCGAACATGACTTTCGGCACTGTCTCGCACTTGAGAAAGTGCCGTAAGATGCCCCTTTCTGTGAAACTGCCAGTACAAGGAGTACAAGGCATCGGCTTTCGATCATCAAACCAGGCAATTTGAATCCCCAGGCAAGCAATGACTCTACCTACTCTCAAAATATTCAGAACCGTCGGCATGCTGGCGTGCGCGATCATGCTCGGATTGGGGCTGGCAAGCATCATGGATCTTGGGCTGCAGCAGGTTCAAGGCGACGCGTCGTCGAAAAACGCCTTGGCCATGCTAGCCATGAAATTGGCCGGCCTTTTCAGCGCCGCCGCTGCCGACCGGCCCTCGATCGGATACACGATATTTCTAAGCCTTTTCATCCTGTGCATATGCCTGTTCGCTATCGCCTTTTGGCTACGCACCAGCCCCACCGCCAAACGCCCGACTTCAATGGCTGCGGGCCTGCTGGCGGTGCAACTCTTGATCGGCGTATTGGTGGAGCCATGGACCGAACCCGGCCTGGTCTACGTTTTTGCGATGGAACTTGCGTTCGTCTTGCCCCATCGCGCTGCGCTTGCATGGTTGTGTGCGCAGATAGTACTGATCGATGTATCCGCCATGCCGTTTTTGCTTGGCGTCGTGGCCGGCAAGCAGGCCTGCAACGTTGCAGGAGCAGTGCCGCCACCGCTGGCGGTCGTCATGGGCCTGTCCTGGATCAGAGGAATGATCTTCCAGGTTCTGGCTTTTTGCATCGGCTACTTTGCCAACGCCGAGATGCGCAGCCGGATTGCTCTGGCCGGCGCCTATGCGGATCTGGTTGCCACCCAACTGCTGCTGGCGGACGCCATTCGCAGTTCGGAGCGGGAGCGGATTTCCCGCAATCTGCACGACGCCATAGGTCATCACCTGGCGGCGCTCAATCTACAACTCGATCTGGCCATGCGCCAGGCCGGCAGCCGTCTTATCGAATCGGTCCGGACCTCACGCCTGTTGGCGCAACGCTTGCTGGCAGAGGTGCGCGCCGTGGTGGGCGTCGAGCGGGAACATCAGGTGCTCGACTTGCGGCTAGCCCTGGAAACCTTATGCGCCGGTATCCCGACGCCGCGCATTGCCTTGTCGTTCGATAGCGAACTGGCGTTTAACTCCCCAACGCTTGCCCATACGATCTTCCGTAGCGTACAGGAATCGATCAGCAACGCGGTGCGGCACTCGGGGGCGAATATTCTCCAAATTGTTTTTTCCAGCTTGCCCGACGGCTTGGCGATATCCATCAGTGACGATGGCAAAGGCATGAACAAAAATAAGGCGGGCAATGGTCTGCACGGAATACGCGAACGCATCGAAGAACAAGGTGGAAAACTGGAAGCCGGAAATCGCATCGAAGGCGGCTTCAGCATCAAGATCTGGCTACCGCAATGCTGAAGCCATCGACTCTAGCCATATTCAGAACTGCCTCTCTGCTCGCCTGCCTCGCGATCGGTGTGCAGCAGTTTGTGCCGCTCTGGTTTGTCGGGGTGCCATCGCTGCCATTCCTGCACTACCCGTTGGTCAGCCTGGTCATGCAATTTTCAGGCACGGACGGCATGCTTGCCTCGGATCGGCTGGATGCGACATTCCGCTTACTTTTCGTTCTTTACCTGCTGTCACTAACTGGATTCACGGCGGCGTTCTGGATGCGCACCAAGCCGTCAATCAACCGTTCAGCGCTGAGCAATGCGGGTCTGCTAAGCGCACAGATTGTGCTGGGACTGCTGATCAACGATGAATTGCTCTTTATCGTCGCCGCCGAATATGCATTGATCCAGCCCCTGCGACCGGGCTTGCTCTGGCTGTGCGCGCAGATGATGGCGTATACGGCGTTAAATCTATCCCATTTGCTCCACATCGGCGACACGCTACTCATCTGCAACGTGAGCGGAACGGATGTTACGCCGCTATCGCCGCATCAGCGCGCGGTTCATATTGGTCTGGATATCGCGATGGGAGTGGCATTTCAGGCGATGGCTTTCTGCATCGGCTACCTGGCGGCAGCGGAGCACCGGCGCCGGATCAAACTCGCAGTCGCCCATGCGGAATTACTCGCCACCCAGCAGCTTCTGGGAGGGGCGGTCAGTGCATCCGAACGAATGCGGATCGCCCGCGATCTGCACGATGCAATCGGTCATCATCTGACTGCGATCAATTTGCATCTCGATCTCGCCACTCGCCAGGCCGGCGGCCAAGCGCCGGAACCGGTTCAAACCTCGCGCGAGCTGGCCCAACGCTTGCTGGCAGAGGTTCGCGCGCTGGTGAGCGTGGAACGGCAAGAGCAGCGGATCAATTTGCGGAAAGCTCTGAAAACCCTGTGCCACGGCGCTTCCCATCCTTGGGGCGCGCGCGTTGAGTTAACCATCGATGGCGAGCTGGAAGTGAGATCGCCGGCGCTTGCCCATGCGATTTTTCTCAGCGTGCAGGAAGTGATCGCCAATGCAATCCGACATGACGACAATGCAGTCCCCGATATTACGCTTGCCAGCACGAATGACGGCATGACAATCACCATCCTTGACGCTAATGCAGCAAAGAGCCAACTTGACAAGGACGGCAGTTTGCATGGAATACGCAAACGTATCGAAGCATTGGGTGGAACGCTGGACGCCGGCATTTGCATCGGCAACGGTTTCGGCACCCAAATTTGGCTACCGGCATTTGGAGGCGCACAATGATTCGTGTTGTACTGGTTGATGATCAGACCCTGGTTCGCAGTGGCATACGCGGCTTGCTGGAATTGACCGACGACATTCGGGTAGTGGCTGAAGCTGCAGATGGCGGCCAGGCGCTAGCCGTCATCGCGACGGCAAAACCCGATGTGATTTTGCTGGATATCCGTATGCCGGTACGCTCCGGCATCGAGGTGTTGCATGCATTGCAGGACAATGGCCCCATCCCCCCTGCCATTTTGCTGACGACTTTTGACGACGACCAAGCTCTGCTGGAAGGAATGCGCGCCGGCGCCAAAGGTTTTCTGCTCAAGGATATTTCCTTGGAGCGCCTGACCGACGCCATCCGCCGCGTCGCCGCCGGTTTCACCTTGTTCCGCCCGGCCATCACGGAGCGCGTACTACAAGGTATTCAAGAGACAGCCTCGTCCTTTCCTAATCTGGACCTGCCGGAGCGATTAACCGGCCGCGAGACTGAAATACTGGCTCTCATGGCTGGCGGCTTCAATAACCGGGAAATTGCCGATGCGCTGGGTCCGAGCGAAGGTACGATCAAAAACCATGTCTCCAGCATTCTCTCCAAGCTCGGTGTACGCGATCGCGTGCGGGCCGTGCTCAGGGGATTGGAACTTGGATATATCTAGAACGCATTGCATCAATCCGTAAATAAACCAATGAACCAATGAACGCCAAGAGAGATACTGACGGCCAATGACAGAAATTCTCGCAGGGGATAGAGGCGCTGCCCGTCGGATTACCTTGGCGTTTACCATCGCTTTGCATTTTCTCGGCATCTATCTTTGGGTAAGCATGATGAACCGTCCGACGATGTCTCAAGCGGAAAATCCAACGATACTCCTGCACCTGTTCACGCTGCCGCTGCAGCAACCTGCGGCCCGGCAAAGCGTAGCGCGGACCAGGTCGTTGCTGCCGCAATCGACACCGAAAAATAAGCAGCAAAATGCGCCACATGCACCCGCGGCCGACGTGCCTCCCCAAAGCAGCTCCGATATATCAAATCCTGCGGCGGCCAGCCATACCGAGGACAGCTATTCTTCAGACACCACGTCATCCAAGCCCATCAGCACAGAACAGATGATTCTCAATGCCAAGCGCGATGTCGGAAAAATTGACCGTGATTTACGCAAGGCCTTCCCCAAACTTCCTGAGACAGCACCCGATACAGCGCAATCGAGGATGGCGAAGGGAATTGCTGCTGCCGGCAAGGGGAAATGGGGGCGGATGGAAGAAAGAGTATTGCCAGGTGGCCGCAGAATAACAAATATCGTCACACCGCTTGGAACATATTGCGTTACCTACGAAGGTGCGGCGGCTGCCGACGGCGTTGATCAGATGCAGCGTGGAGTGCAGCAGAAGATAAGCAGTTGTGCGCATTTTTTCGATTGACGATTCCATTGCAAATGCAATGTCGATGAGGTTAGCCTGGCTCTGCTGTGCTTTGAATTAAACCTCTTTGAATTAGACCCCGTTGAATTGAGCCTCTTTGAATTAGGCCTATTTAGCGATCAATTTCAAGACCAATATTCATATTGGCTTTATTCGATTCCGGTTTACCTGCATATAGGTGAATCAGATATCTTGCCCGCACCTTCGGATAATCCGATCAAAATCATGGGCAGTACTTCAGAAAGAAATAAATCATGTTGGGCATTGCTCTACTGTTCATCGGCGCAGTGCTGGTCGTCAATGGCGTCGGCCTGACCGGCCGCATCGAGGCGCGTGAAAATGCTGTCTTCAATTTTCTGGTTGGCACGCTTGCGCTATTCATCAGTTTGCTAGGCCTGGTCCGCAGCGTGGACAACGCCGGCTACCTGAGCGTGGCGGCGGGCTTGCTGTTTGCGTTCACTTATCTGTATCTGGCGGTGGTGCAATGGAAAGGCATGAACGGCAAAGGACTGGGCTGGTATTGCTTGTTCGTTGCCATCAACACCCTGCCGATGGCCTGGTTGGCGATCAGCCAGGATATGCGCTCAACCATGATGTGGCTGACCTGGGGCGCACTTTGGTTCTTGTTTTTTCTGGCAATGGCGCTTCAAAAAACCATCCGCTCACTGGGTGTCATCACCGCGATTATCGGGATTGTTTCTTGCTGGATTCCGGGTTTCTTAATGTTGGCCGGCCGCTGGTAAAAGCCGCAATCACTGCAGACCGGTGTCAGCACTACATAGAACCGCCGCCCATGCCACCCATGCCTTTACCGCGCCCCTTGCCTGCCGGCTTGTCCTTGTTCGCCGCCGGACTGCGCTCGCAAAATGTTTGGTCGACGCGTTGCAACCGATCCGCCAGGAACAGCCGCAGCGCTTGCCGTTGCTGATCATCCAGCGCATCGCTCATGCTCAGCCAAAGCTCGCGCAACTGGCGGTTATCCTGCAGCGCCAATCCCGATTCCGTATCCAGCGCTGCCGACAACTGCCGCAAATCGATGGCTGGATCATTCAAGCCTTTCATCATGCCGGCTTGCAGATCGCGCTGGCGTTTTTCGCGCTCGGCGAGGATAGCGCGGGTCTTGGTTTCCAGCTGACGCCATAAGGTTTGCTGATTTGGGTTCAGATGCAATTCATCCTTCACCCCGCCTGCCGCCGCCAGCACATCCTCGCTACGAAAATCCATTACCGGCGCCGCCAGCACCGACGACGCCAACCCCAGGCTGAACAAGGCGGCGAGTGAACCCAGCTTCAAAGCGGACAATAGCTGCTCAGAGCGCATAACAACCTCCAGAAAACAAAGCAGCTATTAAATCCGAGTTACGGCTCCAGAGAAGCAGATGAATCATTTGGTAACAGCCGCCCGCGTACCGATACACAATGTTGCCGGCTGCAATTTGCGGATTTCGCAGGCACCCTTCTCACGCATTGCTATATTATTAGCAACTTACATTGCTATCGTCCCTCCGGACTCTCATGATAAAAATCTCTGGCCTTACCTTCGATTACCCCGGTCATCGGGCTTTGCATCAAGTCAGCCTGCAGGTCGAGGCCGGCAGCGTGACGGCGCTGGTCGGCTCCAACGGCGCCGGCAAAACCACGCTGATGCGCTGCATCGCCGGCCTCGAAACGCCGCTCTCCGGTTCGATCAGCGTAGCCGGTCTGGATGTGCTGGAACAGCCGCGTGAAGTGCACCGGATCATGGGTTACCTGTCCGATTTTTATGGCTTGTATCAGGCGCTGACAGTGGCCCAATGCTTTGAATACGCCGCCGCAGCCCAAGGCTTGCCGGCGCCCTCCATCCCGCAAGCGATACAAACCACCGCCCGCCAGCTCGGGCTGACCGACCGCCTGCAACAGACTTGCGACAAGCTCTCGCGCGGCTTGCGCCAGCGCGTCGCGATCGGCCAAGCCATCATTCACGCACCGCAGATCCTGCTGCTGGACGAACCGGCCTCCGGCCTCGATCCAGAGGCACGCGCCAGCCTGGCCGGCCTGTTCCGCCAGTTGCAAGCGCAAGGCATGACGCTGCTGGTGTCGTCGCATATCCTGGCGGAGCTGGATGAATATTCAAGCCACATGCTGGCCCTGCGCGACGGCAGAGTGCTGGAGTATCGCGCACTGGATCACGGCAGCACAGCACTCGCTCCGCGCAAGTCGCTAAGGATCACCCTGGCCCAAGCCACTCCCGGCTGGCACGCGCAACTGGCGGCCGAACCGGCGCTGCAGATCAACGCCGGCGACGAGCGCAGCGCCGATGTCATCTTCAGCGGCGACGAACAGGCCCAGGCAGCATTGCTGGCGCGCCTCATTGGCGGCGGCCTGGCGATCAGCAGTTTCACCGATCAAAAGGAAAACCTGCAGCAGTCCTATCTGCGCTCGGTCGCCAGCTATGAAAACGGAGAACGCGGAGAAAATAACCAAAACACCCCATCCAACGGCAGGAGCGCATCGTGATCAATCCCGAATTCAAACGTAACCTGTGGCTGCAATTCTCCCTGCATCGCTTGATCGCCATGCCCGCCATATTGGGATTGATTTTCTTCGCGCTCAGCATCGCCAACAATAATTTTCTCGGCGTTGTCGCGCTCGACAGCGTGGCCCTGATCCTGTTCGCCGGCATCGTCTGCCTGTGGGGCACCCGCAACGCCAGCAGCGCCGTGATCGAAGAGATCCGCGACAAGACCTGGGACCAGCAGCGCATGAGCGCGCTCGATCCCTGGACCATGACCTGGGGCAAGCTGTTCGGCGCCACCGCCTTCAACTGGTATGGCGGCGTGCTTTGCCTGGCGGCGTTCGTGATTGCCGCGCTGGCGCGCGAGCGCAGCATGATCCTGGTCGACAGCCTGACCTTGGCGGCGCTGGCGATCCTGATGCATGCGGCGACGATGGCCTTGAACCTGCATCTGATGCGTAGCGACCTGCGCGCCGCGCAGCGCGGCGGCGTCACCTGGGCGGTGGTGCTGCTCGCCTTTGTGTTGACACCATCCTTCCGCTCCCAAATCGATAGTTCCATCGTGTGGTGGGGGCAGATGTTTTATTACAGGTCGTTCCTGGCGGCCAGCATGATTTTCTTCGCCGCCATCGCTATATTTGCCGCCTGGCGCAGCATGCGCAGCGCCTTGCAAATCGCGACCATACCGTGGGCCTGGCCGCTGGCTTGCTGCGTGCTGGCAGCTTATGGCGCCGGCTTTAGCGACGGCGCCGGCTTGCTCTGGATAGCCCTGATGCTAGCGCTCGCCATGACCTATGCGGCCCTGTTCTCGGAAAAGAACGATATCGCATTCTGGCAACGCATCGTGGCCCGGGCAAAAGCCGGCAACTGGCATGGCCTGCTGCGCAATTTGCCGATCTGGCCGACCACGCTGGCATTGAGCTTTTGTTTCGCGCTGCTGCTGCAATTCGGCGGCGACCAAGCGTTGCCGTTTGGCTTGCCGTTCAGATTATCAGCGACAGTCGCCGGTATTTCTTTCCTGGCCATGACGCTGGCTCTGATGCTATTGCGCGACTGCTGCGTCTACCTGTTCTTTGCCTTTTCCTTCAAGAGCAAGCGGGTCGGCGCCACCACCGTCCTGTACCTGGCAATCATCAACGGCCTGCTGCCGTTTCTGTGCAATGTGATGGGCTTGAACGTGCTCTCCCTGCTTTTCATGCCACTGCATATTGGCAGCGGCTGGGTCATGCTGAGCATAGCAGCGCTGCATGCGGTGCTGGCTTTGGCGCTGCTGGGCTGGCGCTGGCGTCAGCAGGCCCTGCGCGCTTAACAAACGCAGCTAACTGGGGTCAGAGTGAACTTTCTGCGCGCTTTTTGCAGAAACTTCACTCTGACCCCAGATGACTCTTGCCGGGGCGACATCAAGAATTAAGAAGCCCTCAATTGGCAGCGTGCGCCGAAGCCCGCAAATCCTCGATGATCTTATCGAGCTTGATCGCATCGGCGGCAAAACCGCGTATCCCTTCCGCCAGTTTTTCGGTAGCCATGGCGTCCTCATTGAGGGCGTAACGAAAACCCGCTTCGTCGTAACTGACTGCCTGCAAGTCAGCACGGGCGGCAGCCTCTTTGTCCAACACACGCGGCAAGGCGGCGTCGCTGGCTTGCAGCTGCGCCAGCAACTCCGGGCTGATGGTGAGCAGATCGCAACCGGCCAGCGCGGCGATCTGGCCGACGTTGCGGAAGCTGGCGCCCATCACTTCGGTTTCAATCCCAAAACGCTTGTAATAGCTGTAGATTTGCGCCACCGATTTCACACCGGGATCGTTCGACAGCGTATTGGCCGCTTCATCCCAGGCGCTGCCGGCGGATTTCTTGTACCAGTCGTAGATGCGGCCGACGAACGGCGAGATCAGGCGTACCTTGGCCGCGCCGCAGGCAACCGCCTGGCAAAATGAAAACAGCAAGGTCAGATTGCAACGAATGCCTTCGCGCTCCAGGATGGCGGCAGCCTGGATCCCTTCCCAGGTCGAGGCGATCTTGATCAACACCCGTTCACGGCCGATGCCGGCAGCTTCATACAAAGCCATGATGCGGCGCGCCCGCGCCACCGTGGCGGCGCTATCGAAGCTGAGCCTGGCGTCGACTTCGGTCGAGACCCGGCCCGGCACCACTTGCAAAATCTCCAGGCCGAAACGCACCAGCACCTGGTCGACGATCTGATCCAGCGCACTGTCGGCATGGGCGGCGACGGTCTCGGCCAGCAGCGGCGCGTAGTCGGCCTGCTGCACCGCTTTCAATATCAGCGAGGGATTGGTGGTGGCGTCGCGCGGCTTGAATTGCGCCAGTTGCTTGAAGTTTCCAGTGTCGGCTACCACCGTCGTGTATTGCTTGATCTGATCCAGCTGATTCATGTCTATGCCTTTGTGTTAATCGAGGATGAAATAAGAATTCAATAAGCGACTAAAGTTCAATCATGCAAAGCTTGCGCCGCGGTGAATAAGCCGCGGAATTTCCGGTAGCGCGCTTGCAGCGCCTCCTGCTGTGCGGCAACGGGAACGAAGCGCTCCTTTATCGGCATGCCAGCTGCCAGCAATTCGTGGTAATCGCGGCCGCCCCCATACGCCAGGAAACCCAGCTTGGCGGCGCCGATGCAGGCGCTGAGTTCGCTGCCTGACAAGGTGCAAACTTCCCGGTCGAGGATATTCGCCAGCAATTGCGCCCAGTAATTGCTGCGGGCGCCGCCGCCGACCAGGGAACAAGTGGCTACTTCCGCGCCTGCCGATTGCACCGCGGACATCGCATCGAGCAGGCCGAAGCCGACCCCTTCCAGCACCGCGTAACCAAGCATCGCCGGCGTCGTATCATAGGCAAGATTCATGAAGCCGCCACGCAGCAGCGGATCGTTATGCGGCGTGCGTTCGCCGGCCAGATAGGGCAAGAACAAGGGCGTCGCGGCAGGCGCCGGCTGAGTCAGCGGCAATTCTTCTTGCACCAGTTGCAGCAAGGCTTGCTCATTGGCCTGGCCCAGCAAATGAGTGGCCCAGCGCAGGCAGCTGGCGCCGGCCAGCATCGCGCCCATGGTGTACCAGCGCTGCGGCAGCGCGTGGCAGAAGCTGTGCACCGCACTGGCCGGCATGCCGGCCACGCGGTCGGTAATGGCGACCATGGCGGCGCTGGTGCCCAGCGTAACGAAGGCCTGGCCGGCCTCAATCGCGCCGATGCCGACTGCCGATACCGGATTATCGCCGCCACCGCCAGCCACCACCACCGGCTGCTGCCAGCCCAGCAGCGACGCCGCGGATGCGCTCAAAGCGGCCGACGCTGCCGAGCCTTCCACCAAACGCGGCATTTGATTCAATTGCAGCCCGCAGGCGTGCAGCATGGGTTCGAACCAATCGCGCTGGCGCACATCCAGCCACAGCGTGCCGGCGGCGTCGGAGACATCGCTGATACGCTCGCCGGTCAGCCGCAAACGCAGGTAATCCTTGGGCGACAAGACACAGGAAATCCGGCTGAATACTTGCGGCTCATGCTCGCGCAGCCACAGCAGCTTGGGTGCAGTCAGGCCAGCCATCGGCAAGCTGCCGGTGACATCGGCAAATGCGGGATATTGGCGGCCCAGCGAGTGCGCCTGCGCCAAAGCGCGCGAATCGTCCCAGAGTATCGCCGGGCGCAGCAGCTGGTCGCCTTGATCCAGCAGCACCGCGCCATGCATCTGCCCCGATAAACCGATGCAACGTACACGGTCATATGCGTCCGGCTGCTGCTGCCGCAACTGCTGCAAAGCCGTCAGGCAAGCCTGCCACCAGTCTTCCGGATTTTGCTCGGACCAGCCGGCTTGCGGCCGCGAGATGCTCAGGTGGACCCCGGCATGCGTCAGCACCGCGCCGCTCACATCGAGCAATACCGCTTTCAGTTCCGAAGTGCCGAGATCGATCCCGAGTGAGATGGGACTAACCATAGAAATCCATTCTTAGCTTATTCAAATTGCGGGCCATATCAAAAGCTACCTGGGGTCGGAGCTAACTGGGGTCAGAGTGAACTTTCTGCACGCCTTTTGCAGAAACTTCACTCTGACCCCACTTAGCGGGCCACGGAGTACTGCCTTATCGTTAAAAAAGAACGAAACCACCTAGTGCACTCTGCCTTTCT
The DNA here is from genome assembly GCF_035566375.1 of Collimonas sp. Classification (GTDB taxonomy): domain Bacteria; phylum Pseudomonadota; class Gammaproteobacteria; order Burkholderiales; family Burkholderiaceae_D; genus Collimonas. The sequence continues at coordinate 30,420 of NZ_DATMRK010000036.1, read as the reverse complement.
CCGAATCCGTCATGTGGGGTCAAAGACAGCCGCAGGAATTGCGGACGCGCAGCGTCGGCGCCATCCGCACGGTCTGCTTTTTGCCCTCCGGCGTTTCAATCCGCTTCATCAACAGTTTGACTGCGCGCATGCCCAGTTCCTTGACTGGTTGCGCCATCACGGTCAGGCGCGGGATGAAGAAATCGGCCCAGTCGAAATCGTCGAAACCGACCAGGGCAATCTGTTCCGGCACATCTATCTTGGCGTCGCGCAGAGCGTGCATGGCGCCGATGGTCATCAGGTTATTGGCGGCCATGATGGCGGTCGGCGGCGCTGCCAGCGTCAGCAGCTGGCGGGTTGCCAGCCTGGCCGGTTCGCTGCTGGATTCGCCGCTGACCAGCAGTTCCGGATCAAACGGCAGACCGGCGGTGTCCAGCGCGGCGCGATAACCTTCGATCCGCTCATCGGTAGTGGGCAGGCCGGCGCTGCCGGAAATCAGTGCGATGCGTTTATGCCCGTGCTGGATCAGATGACTGACCAGTTCCTGCGACGATTTTTTGTTTTCCACGCCGACCTGGTCGAAGCCTTGCGCCACCAGCCGGTCTACCAGCACCGCCGGGATCTCGTTGGCGCGCAGATATTCCAGCGCCAGATGCTGCGGATCGGCGGACGGCGCCAGCAAAATGCCGTCGACCCGCCGATGATGCAGCGCCTTGACCGCGCGCAGTTCCTGCTCCGGATCGTCGCGGGTATCGACATACAGCATCATGATGCCGTGCTTGGCGCATTCAGTTTCGATGGCGTGCACGGTTTCGCTGAAATAGTGATTGGAGAGCGCGGAAATCGCCACGCCGATGGTGTTCGAGGTCGAGCGCGCCAGCGAGCGCGCCAAGGTGTTGGGTATGTAGCCGAGCTCCTGGATTGCCGCCTCCACCGCACGCACGGTAGCCGGCCGCACCTTGCGCGTGCCGTTCAAGACATGCGAGACCGTCGAAGTCGATACCTTCGCGATTCTTGCGACATCATCCATGGTTGCCAATTGTATTCACTCCCCTTTTTTTGCTGCATTTTCTTGCTGCTTTTTCCTGCAGTCTATGGGCGGCTGCAAATACCCCGCATTGAGCGGAACATCCGCAGCCACCGTATCAATGCTAACGCTTGCTGGACCAGCCTTTATACGTAGCGACATTATCGCGGGTAATCAGCGTCGGCTCCAGCAGCACGACCGGTTTGGCCGGGCGTTTGCCGTTGAGTATGTCATAGCCGATGGCAACCGCATCCTGCGCCTGCGCCCACGGGTCCTGGCTGGCGGAAGCCTGGATCGAGTTTGGCGCCTTCAATGCAGCTTCGATATCCGGTGCGCCGTCGACCGAAGTGATGACGATTCCGCTGCGTTTCAATTGCTTGGCGGCGAGATCGCTGCCGATCGCTTGCGGATCGTTGATGGTGAACAAGCCATCGATTTTCGGGAAGCGCGTCAGATAGCCTTGCATGGCGTTCAGGCCGCCTTCGCGCGAACCCTTGCCATCCTGGTCATCGGATAAGACCTTGATGCCGGGCGCTGCTGCAAAGACAGTCTTGCAACCTTTGACGCGGTCGGTCACCGCGCTTACTTGCGGGCCGTTTTGGATAATCACGTTACCCTTGCCGCCCAGTTTGTCGACCAGGTATTTACAAGCCAGCTTGCCCGCCAGCTCGTTATCGGTCTGTACCGTAGCGTCCACGCCCTTGGCGCCGACATCCACCGCCACCACCACGATCCCCGCCTTCTGCGCTTTCTTGATGGCAGGTTCGATCGCGACTGGATCGGTGGCGTTCAGCAAGATCAGGTCGACCCCGGCTGAAATGAAATTATCGATCTGGGTAAACTGCTTGCTCAGATCATAGTCGGCCGACACTGCGGTGACTTTAGCGTTCGGATTGATTTGCAGGGCTTTGGCTTTAGCGCCGTTGGCAAGCGTCACAAAATAAGGATTACCGAGCGAGCCGACGGTGATGCCGACCGCTTTCAATTCACGCGCCTGGGCCGCAGTCGATAGCGTCAGAGCCAAGGTCAGCGGAAGCAATGCCGCGAGAGCGATTTTTTTCATGATGTACCTATCTCCTGTTACTGGTCATATAAAAATCCCGGTGCAACGACCAGCTTGTCACACCCGGCGGTCTGTAAGCCTTATGTACGCGCACCCGATTGCCGGTACCGGTCGAGCGCCACCGCGCCGATGATCACGATGCCCTTGATGATGTATTGCCAGATATCGGAAACCCCCAGCAGCACCAGGCCGTTGGTCAGCACCGCGATAATCAGCGCGCCGATCAAGGTGCCGGCTATGGAACCGACACCGCCGGTAAAGCTGGTGCCGCCCAAGATCACCGCTGCGATCGCATCCAGTTCATAGGACTGCCCCAGTTGCAGGCCGTTGGCGGCGGACAGGCGCGACGCCGTCATCACCGCACCCAGCCCGGCCAGCAAGCCGGATACCGCATACACAAACAGCAGCACCTTCCAGACCTTGATGCCCGACAGCCGCGCCGCCTCTTGATTGCCGCCGACTGCATAGATCTGCACGCCGATCACGGTACGGCGCAGGATGAACCAGGAAAGCGCCACCACCAGCAAGGCGATAATCACCAGCCAAGGCACGCCCAGCACCGCATCGTTGCCGATGAATGCGAACGGCAACTCCGGATTGAAGACCGTCTTGTCATCCGCCAGCAGACGCGCCAGGCCGCGCATTGCAGTCAAGGCGCCGAGCGTGACGATGAACGGCGGCAGGCGCATGAAGGCGATCAGGACGCCGTTGGTCAAGCCCAGCAACAGACCGAAACCGATACCGGCGGCTATCCCCAGCATGCCGAATTGCGGCGACAGCGAAGCCAGCATTGCCACCACTGCCGACGCCGCCAGAATCGCACCGACCGACAGATCAATGCCGGCGGTCAGGATCACGAAGGTCATGCCGGCCGCCAGTACGATATTCACCGAAGCTTGCTGGGTGATGATCGACAGATTCTGCACCGTGAAAAAGTTTTCGCTCATCAGAGCAAAACCCAAGACCAGCAACAACAGCACCGGCAGCATACCGACCGTGCGTAGCAGATTGCGCATTTGTTCGCGTTTGCCGACTGCAACGGCGGTGGTGCTACTAGTTCTTTGGCTGCTTTGGCTGCTCAATTCCATGATTTCTGTCTCCTTGCTGTTCTGATCCATGATGTCAATCCCGCCGTTCAGGCAGCTTGCGGCTCGATTTGCTGAGCGCCGGTCGCCAGTTCGATAATGTTTTCCTGGCTGATCTCGCGCCCGGAATGGCCGCCGAGTTCTGCCACCAGTTCGCCTTCGCGCATCACCAGCACCCGATCCGAGGTGCCGACGATTTCCGGCAGTTCGCTAGAGATCACCACCACCCCGATGCCGGCCTGGGCCAGTTCATTGATGATCCGATAAATTTCCGATTTGGCGCCGATGTCGACGCCGCGCGTCGGCTCATCCAGGATCAGCACATGCGGCTTGATTTCCAGCAAGCGCGCCAGCAATACCTTCTGTTGATTACCGCCCGACAGCGCACCGACATTGATGTTGGGCGAAGCCACCCGGATCGCCAGCGACTTGATCGCCGCGCTGGCGCGTTGCGCACCACGGCGGCGATCCAGCACGCCGCCGTAACTGGCATCCGGCACGCAGGCGCAGACATTGATGTTGTCGCGCACGCTCATGTCCAAAAACAAACCCTGGGCTTTGCGGTCTTCGGTCAGATACACCACGCCGGCGCGGATCGCATCGACCGGGCCGCGCAGCGCGGTGACTGCCTTGCCGGCCACTTCCAGCGTGCCGGAAATACGCGGATCGGCGCCAAAAATCAAACGCGCCAGTTCAGTGCGGCCGGCGCCGACCAGGCCGGCGATGCCCAGCACCTCGCCCGCATGCAAATCGAAGCTGCAGCCCCTGACCCGGCCGCCATCGGCCATATCGCGCACCCGCATCACGACATTGCCGGGATCATAGGGCGCATGTTCTTTCTTGTAGAAACCGGACAGATCGCGTCCGACCATCATTTTCACCAAGGCCTCGGCCGACAATTCCTCGCGCGCCAGCATGCCGACGTGCTTACCGTCGCGCAGCACCGAAACCCGGTCCGACAGTTCGTAGATTTCAGCCATGCGATGGCTGATATAGACAATCGCCAGGCCTTCCTGACGCAACTGCCGGATCAATGCAAACAAACGATCGGTCTCGCGCGAAGACAAAGGCGTAGTGGGCTCGTCCATCACCAGGATCCTGGCCTTTGCATGGATGGCCCTTGCAATCTCGACCAGCTGGCGCTCGGCGATCGAGAGCGTGCTGACCTTGGTCTGCGGCTTGAAATCGGCGCCGAGGCGGTTCAACACATCGACACATCCCGCCTCCATCGCCTTGCGGTCGACAGTCCAGCTGCGCCCGCGCAATTCACGGCCCAGATAGATGTTCTCCGCCACGCTCAGGTTGGGGCACAGGCTCAGCTCCTGATAAATGACGGCGACGCCGTGCTCCTTGGCCGCACCCGGGCCATAGCTGGCCAGGCGCCGGCCGTCGATGCGAATCTCGCCGCCGGCGTCAGCCTGGTGGGCGCCGGACAAGACTTTCATCAAGGTCGACTTGCCGGCGCCGTTCTCGCCCATCAAGGCATGCACTTCGCCGGCAAACACGGTCAGATCGACTTCTTTCAATACCCGCAAGCCGCTGAAGGTCTTGGAGATGCCACGCATCTCAAGGATTGGTGTTGCGCCTGGTTCAGGTTTCATGAACAGCCCCTAGTTTCGACTGATCGATCAGTTTTTTAAAACTCATCAATGCGATAAAACGGTTGGTATAAGCAGATAAAAATAATACGGAGCGGTCAAGAAGTAGCCGCCGCCGGCAAGCATCCTGCCGTGAGCGATCGTTCAATGCCAACTCTTGGGCGGAGTGTAGAGCGAGGGTCTGGCGCCTCGCATGGATGCGGGATTTTCATTTGTCTCCTTGCGTTTTTATCTTTTACCTAGACTGCGCAACCGTCAAAAGACAGAGCGCGGCCTGATTTGCGATCAATATTAGAGGAAAGCAAGCGCTTGCGCAAGCGCTTGCTTTTTTTGATATTAAGACAATACTGGCGATAAAAATAAAACAAGGACAAAAAAACACCTCCACGAAGGAGGTGTCGGATAAGCGTTAAAACCGCTTGCTACGGGGCTGTCAGCCGCCTTCGATCAATTTCCTGCCACAGTCATGCTTTCAATCAGCACCGAGCCGGTTTGTTTGGTGCCGCGAATCAGCGTATCGGCGCCGATGGCGACGATCTGCGCCAGCATGTCTTTCATATTGCCGGCAATCGTGATTTCCTCGACCGGGTACTGGATCACGCCCTTTTCCACCCAATAACCGGAGGCGCCGCGCGAATAATCGCCGGTGACATAGTTGACGCCCTGCCCCATCAACTCGGTCACCAGCAAGCCGGTATCGAGCTTCTTCAGCATCGCCTTGAAATCATCCGAGGTTTTGGTCAGCGAAGAAGTCATGCTCAGGTTATGCGAGCCGCCGGAATTGCCGGTGGTTTTCATGCCCAGCTTGCGCGCCGAATAGGTCGACAGGAAGTAACCCTGCACCACGCCATCCTTGACCACGTCGCGGCGCTGAGTCTTCACACCTTCTTCATCGAACGGCGCGGAGCCGACCGCGCCGATGACATGCGGGTCTTCCACAATCTGGATATGCGGCGCAAATACCGATTTGCCCAGGGTATCCAGCAGGAAGGTCGATTTGCGGTACAGCGCGCCACCCGACACCGCCTGCACGAAAGCCCCCAGCAAACCTGCCGCCAGCGGGGCTTCGAACAGCACCGGACATTTGCGAGTATCCAGCTGACGGGCGTTGAGCCGCGCCAGTGCACGCTCGGCAGCGTAACGACCGATCGCTTCCGGCTTGGCCAGCTGCTTGGGATCGCGCATCGACGAATACCAGTCGTCGCGCTGCATGTTGCCGCCCTTGCCGGCGATAGGCGCCACCGAAATGGTGTGGCGCGAGAATGGGTAACCACCCATGAAACCGCGCGAATTGGCGGCCACAAAGTGCGATTGCTGGGCATATACGCCGGCGCCTTCGCTGTTGGTGATGCGTTTGTCGACGGCAAATGCTGCCGCCTCGCAACGTTTTGCCAATTCGACAGCTTCCTCTGCCGAAATCAGCCACGGCGAGCACAGTTTCAAATCCAGCGGGTGCATTTCCAAAGTATCAACATCCGGCAAACCGGCGCAATCGTCTTCTGCGGTAAAGCGGGCGATGTTGTAGGCCGCTTCGACCGTATCTTGCAGCGCCTTGGCCGAAAAATCGGAAGTGCTGGCGTTGCCGCGCCGGGTATGGCCCTCCTCGCCCAGATAGACGGTGACGCCCATGCCCTTGTCCTTGTTTTGCTCGATCGTTTCGATGCTGCCCTTGCGCACCCCCACCGATAAACCACTGCCTTCGCTGATTTCGACAGCGGCGCCGGAAGCGCCTTTTTCCCGCGCATAACGCAACACATCCTGCGCCAGCTGTTGTAATTGCTCTTGACTATGGATAAATACGGAGTCGCTCATGGGTCGGTTTTCTTTGAATAAGGTATAAAACGGTTATCATAGCAGTCGTTTACAGTATGGAAGTACCCTTAACATCATGCCAAATCCCAATCGGGGCTCCTGCGGCTTTCAGTCCAGCGAGTTCGAACAAGAATACGATCGTCCCTCCAAGTCCCAACTCAAGCGTGAGATGACTGCGTTGCAGAAGCTCGGCGAAGAGTTGATTGCCGAATCGCGCGACCGCGTCAAGCGGGTGCCGATGCCGGAAGATGTGCGCGACGCCATCCTCGAATGCCAGCAGATCAAGGATCACGAAGGACGCCGCCGCCAGACCCAGTACGTAGGCAAGAAGATGCGTAGCCTGGAGCCGCACGAAATCGCCGAAATCCAGAAAACCCTGGATAGCTGGAGAGGCCTGTCGAAAGCCGACACCGCCGCCATGCACGCGCTGGAACGCCACCGCGACCGCCTGCTGAAGGACGACAGCGCGCTGACTGAACTGCTGGCGAAGCACCCGGAACTGGACGTGCAGCACATCCGCACCTTGATCCGCAATGGCCGCAAGGAACAAGCCGAGAACAAGCCGCCCAAGGCTTATCGCGAAATTTTCCAGCTGCTGAAACAATTGCAAAAGCCGTCGGCCGGAGCGGAAGATGGCGAAGCGGATGACGAAGACCAGCAAGATGAGCACAACTAGCCCTGGATCGCAGCAAGGCTTGAAGATCGGCCTGGTATCGATCTCGGATCGCGCCAGCAGCGGGGTTTATCAGGACCAGGGCATTCCCGCCCTGCAAGACTGGTTCAGCGCCGCCCTCAGCAGCTCGTGGCAAGTCGAAACCCGCCTGATTGCCGACGAGCGCGCGCTGATCGAACAAACCCTGATCGAGTTGGTAGACCAGCATCATTGTCACCTGGTGCTGACTACCGGCGGCACCGGCCCGGCCCGGCGCGACGTCACGCCGGAAGCGACGCTGGCGGTCGCCACCAAGGAAATGCCCGGCTTTGGCGAGCAGATGCGGCAAATCAGCCTGCAATTCGTGCCAACCGCCATCCTCTCGCGGCAAGTTGCGGTGATCCGCGAAACGGCGGACCACGCTGCGTTGATCCTGAATCTGCCGGGGCAGCCGAAAGCCATCAAGGAAACTCTGGAAGGCTTGAAAGATACCGACGGTAAACAAAAAGTGTCGGGCATCTTTGCTGCGGTGCCTTACTGCATCGATCTGATCGGCGGCCCGTATATCGAAACCAATGAAGCGGTTTGCAAGGCGTTCCGGCCAAAATCGGCGATCAAGCCGGCATAGACCAACTCTCTTCATACAACCTTTTTCAGCGGACAGCATCCATGTTGCCAGCGGCCGTCTCCAAACCTCGCTTCGCCCAAGCCTTACTCCTGCCGCTGATGACGTTGGCACTGACCCCGCTCTCACAGGCGCAAACCCAGACTCTGCGCCTGATCAACGAATATCCGGCAAGCTCGATCACCGCCGCAGCCGATTTGCAGTTTGCCGCCAGTGTCAAACAGCTGGCCGGCGACACCTTGGTCGTCGCCACCGAACAGGAAGCGCAGAACCCGTTCAAAGGCAGCGCCCAGGTCAGCGCGCTGAGCGAGGGCAAGGTCGAGATGGCGACGCTGTTTGCCGGCATCATCGGCGCCAGCGATCCGTTCTTCCTGCTGTCTTCGCTGCCGTTCACCGCGAATAATTTTGAAGACGCCAAGGCGCTCGCGAGCTGCGCCCAGCCGGCCGTCGAGCAGCATTTGCGCAAGCTTAATGCACACCTGCTGTATGTCACGCCCTGGCCACCGTCCGGCATCTGGTCGGCAACGCCCTTGACTGACCTGGCGGCGCTGCGGGCGCTGCGGATTCGCACCTACGACGAGAATAGCCGTGCGGTGTTTGAACAGGTCGGCGCGCAGAGCGTGAACCTGCCGTTTTCGGCGGTCCCGCCCAAGCTGGCTGCCGGCGAGCTGAATGCGGTGCTGTCCTCGGGCGACGGCGGCGCCGGCAACCGTTTGTGGGATCAGCTAGGCAATTTCAGTGCGGTCAGCTATTCGATCCCGCTCAGCTACACCATCGTCAACCAGGACGTCTGGCAGCAATTGAAACCGGAACAGCAGGCGATATTGAGCGAAGCCGCCCAACGTACCGCCGCCAGCTCCTGGAGCAAGGTCAAGGATCGCATCGCAACGAATTACGCTCGCATGCGCGAACATAAAATGACGCTGAACCTGGCGCCGGCGCAAGAGATACAAGACAGTCTGCGCAATGCTGCAAGCAAGCAGATCTCGGCCTGGCAGCAAAGGGCCAATGCCGCCGCTATAGTCGGCCAATGTCTCACAGGCGCGACACTATAAACCGGCAGCCGCCAACGATTAATACTCCACTTCACACTCGGAACATCTCATGTCAAGCACTCTGGAAACCCTGGAAATCTCTACCTCTGAAACGCCAACCGCAGCCGTGATCTGGATGCACGGCCTCGGCGCCGACGGCTCCGATTTTGTCCCCATCGTCAAAGAGCTGGACCTGAGCGGCTGCCCCGGCATCCGCTTCATCTTCCCGAGTGCGCCAAGCATGCCGGTGACCATCAACAACGGTTACGTGATGCCGGCCTGGTACGACATCCTGGCCACCGACCTGACCCGCCGTGAAGACGAAGCCGGCCTGCGCAAATCGCAAAGCGAAATCGAAGCCCTGATCGCGCAGCAGATCGCGCTCGGAATTGCGGCCGACAAAATCGTCATCGCCGGGTTTTCGCAAGGCTGCGCGATGGCACTGCAAACCGGCTTGCGCTATCCGCACAAGCTGGCCGGCCTGATGTGCCTGTCCGGCTACCTGCCGCTGAGCGACAAGACCGAAGCCGAACGCAACGCCGCCAATCAGCACACGCCGATTTTCCAGGCGCATGGCCGGGTTGATCCGGTGGTGCAGGTCGACCGCGCAGAAAAATCGCGCGATTTGCTGAAACAGCTTGGCTACCAGGTGGAATGGCATGAATACATGATGCCGCATTCGGTGTGCGCGGAAGAGGTGGCGGATATCGGGAACTGGCTGCGCCGCGTATTGGCGTAAGTATTGACATAAAACAAGCTGTTGTCCTACCCATAAAAAAACCCGCCATACCATGCGGGTTTTTTTATGCTCGGTAAAACTTATAGCAACTGCGGCGCATAGCCGGCTTCCCTGATAGCGTCAGCCAACTCGTCGGCAGTCGCCTTGCTCTCAACCGACACGGTCCGCCCTTCTATCTTGATATCCACCTTGGCGCTTGCATCGACGCCGTTGATGGCTTTGGTAATGCGGCCGGCGCAGTGGCCGCAAGTCATGTCCTGCACATTGAATTCGATCATTTTCTTGCTCCGGTTTTTTGCTTCGTTCGTCAGTTACTTGTGTCAACTATAAACCTTCCCATCGTAGCAAGGTCAAGCCCTAACTGACGAAACGCAAAAATCAAGCCATCGAAATCCGTTGCCGGCCGTCACCAGCGACTTACTTAGTTCAAGCCGTTCTTACCTTCGATTTCGCTGGCTTTCAAACCACCCAGACGCGCATGCAGGCGGCCGCGGGTCGCCACGGCAAACGCCACCACGATTTCATCGGCGTTCGGCGCATCGAAAAACTGGGTGGTCACGGTGTCGTAGTGCGACGGCACATATAGGGCATTTTTGTGCGCCAGCGGAATATCCAGCTCAGTGCCTGGTACGCCGCGCTTGCCGGACGATGGGATCCAGGCTTTGCCGCCGCCGATCGCCTCGCGGATCGGCATCACCATGGCTGGCGTCAGGAAGGCGTTGCCGTGCTCGTATTCACCACCGATGCCGACGATGCAAGCCTTGCCATAGCTTTCCACCTGATCCTGGCCCAGGGCGGCGACGATGCGGCGGCCGAACTCATGGCCCAGCGCCGGCGAATTGGCCAGGATCAGCTCCAGGTTGTCGCTGAAACGCCCGGCGTAGGGATTGTGGATGGCGGCGGCGATCACGATCTTGCGCAGCAGCTTGCCATCGGCCAGTACCCCGTTTTCATTGGCCAAGGTGTCGTCGATCTGGGTGTACCACTTGCGGATATGGTAATTCTGGAAATTTGCTGGTTTGGTCATGGTGTATTCCTGGCAAGTTGATGGAGTTGAAGAAATTCAGTCGACAGGAATCCTAACTTGCCAACACCCCTTGCCGTATAGCGCATCGCGTATATGCGGTAGAGCTTTTGGCAGCGCAAATAGCGAGCTGTTAAAATTGTGCTTGACCTTCCCATCATGGGAAGGTGGATCATGCAATTGTCCCCCACTCTCCAAACCAAGCCCATCATGAGCAGCAGCGTTAGCCAAGCGACCGAATTCCAGTTACCGATAGAAGGCATGAGTTGCGCATCGTGCGTATCCCATGTCGAAAAAGCATTGCAAAAAGTTGCAGGCGTGCGTGCGGTCAGCGTCAATCTGGCGACCGAACTGGCAACCGTGCAAACCGATGGCGCAAACACCATCGGCCCCTTGGTTGCTGCGGTGGAAAAAGCCGGCTATCAGGTCAGGCAGCAGGAAGTCACGCTGGATATCGAAGGCATGAGTTGCGCTTCCTGCGTCAGCCGGGTCGAGAAAGCCTTGCACAAGGTGGCTGGCGTGCAAGCCGTTGCCGTCAACCTGGCCAGCGAGAAAGCCACGTTGACGACTGCCGGCGTGGTGCCGGTCGAGCGTCTGATAAGCGCGGTCAAGGCGGCTGGTTATGAGGCATCCCTGCCCAAGTCCACGCAGGAAGCATCGGCAAGCCTGGTTAATACAAGCGCCCTGCCAAGCTGGTGGCCGGTTGCCGCCGCAGCCTTGTTTACGCTGCCCTTGATCCTGCCGATGCTGCTGATGCCCTTCGGCCGATTGACTAGTGGCTGGGCTCTCCCCGGCTGGTGGCAACTGGCGCTGGCGACGCCGGTGCAATTCTGGCTAGGCGGCCGTTTCTATCGGGCCGGCTGGCGCGCACTGAAAGCCGGCAGCGGCAATATGGATTTGCTGGTCGCCCTCGGCACCAGCGCTGCTTATGGCTTGTCGCTGTATCTGTTGCTGTCGGCTGCACACGGCGCGATGGCGCATCTGTATTTCGAAGCATCGGCGGCGGTGATTACCCTGGTGTTGCTCGGCAAATGGCTGGAAACCCGTGCCAAGCGCCAGACCGCCGACGCCATCCGGGCCTTGAATGCCTTGCGTCCGGAGCGCGCCACGGTGCGGCGCGACGGCGTCGATCGCGAGATTGCCATCGATGCCTTGCAACTCAACGATCTGGTGGTGGTGCGCGCCGGCGAACGCATCGCGGTGGATGGCCTGGTGCTGGAGGGTCACAGCCAGGTCGACGAATCCCTGCTGACCGGCGAGAGCCTGCCGGTAGAAAAACAAGCGCACGACCGGGTCACCGCCGGCGCCATCAACGGCGCTGGCTTGCTGTTGGTGACTACCACCGCGATCGGCGCCGAGACCACGCTGGCGCGCATCATCCGCATGGTGGAACATGCACAAGCCGCCAAGGCGCCGATCCAGCGCCTGGTGGACCAGGTCAGCGCGGTGTTCGTGCCGGTGGTGTTGCTGATTGCCGCCCTCACCTTGCTCGGCTGGGGCTTGAGCAGCGGCGACTGGCAGCAAGCCTTGCTCAACGCGGTGGCGGTGCTGGTGATCGCCTGCCCTTGCGCACTGGGCCTGGCGACGCCGACCGCGATCATGGCCGGCACCGGCGTCGCGGCCCGCTTCGGCATCTTGATCAAGGATGCTGAAGCGCTGGAAATCGCTCACCGCATCAATGTGGTGGCCTTCGATAAAACCGGCACCTTGACTGTCGGCCATCCAGCCCTGCTGGCCCTGCTGCCGGTTGCGCAAGACGCCGCCGCCAGCGACAACTTGCTGCGGCTTGCCGCAGCCGTGCAACGCAGCAGCGAACATCCGCTGGCGCGCGCCGTGATTGCCGCCGCCGAACAAAAAGGAATACAGGCAGGAATACCAGCGTCGCCCAACGCCAGCAAGGTGCAAGCCGTCGCCGGGCGCGGTATACAAGCCAGCGTCGGCGAGCGCCAGTGTTATCTGGGCAGCTCGCGCTGGATGCTGGAACTGGGCGTCGATCTGAGCGCCCTGGCAAGCCAGGCCAAGACGCTGGAAAACGAGGGCCGCACGGTTTCCTGGCTCGCCGCCGAACAAGATGGCAAACCAGCGCTGGCCGGTTTGCTAGCCTTTGGCGACCAGCTCAAGCCGAGCGCCAAGGCGGCGGTCCGGCAACTGCAACAGCGTGCGATCCGCGTCGCCATGCTAAGCGGCGACAACCGCGGCAGCGCCAATGCGGTCGGCCGGCAGCTGGGCATCACTGAAATCCACGCAGAAATCCTGCCGGCCGAAAAAGCCAGGGCCATCACCGATCTCAAATCCGGCGCCACCGTGGTCGCCATGGTTGGCGACGGCATCAACGACGCTCCGGCGCTGGCCGCCGCCGACGTCGGCATCGCCATGTCCACCGGCACCGACGTTGCCATGCAAGCCGCCGGCATCACGCTGATGCGCGGCGATCCGGGCCTGGTCGCGGATGCTATCGACATCTCGCGCCGCACCTACAACAAGATCCGCCAGAACCTGTTCTGGGCCTTTATCTACAACCTGATCGGGATTCCGCTGGCGGCGCTGGGTTACCTGAATCCGGTGCTGGCCGGCGCGGCGATGGCGTTCAGCAGCGTCAGCGTGGTCAGCAACGCCCTGCTGTTGCGCCGCTGGCGGCCGGCTTCGGACTTAGTTTCCAAGGAGATTGTAAATGCCGACTAACTCCATGAATATCGGCGACGCCGCGCTGGCTTCGGGCGTCTCGGCCAAGATGATCCGGCATTATGAAGAAATCGGACTGATCCCGAAAGCCAGCCGCAGCGACGGCGGCTACCGCACCTATGCCGAACGCGATATCCATCTGCTGCGCTTTATCCGCCAAGGCCGTCTGCTGGGATTTTCGATGAAGCAGATCGGCGAACTGATCGGCCTCTGGCTGGATCAGTCGCGCCCCAGCAGCAAGGTCAAGCAATTGGCGCTGACGCATATCAATGAACTGGACGACAAGATCAAGGAACTGCAAGCCATGAAAGCCACGCTGGAACAACTGGCTTGCCATTGCCACGGCGATGCACGGCCTGAATGCCCGATTCTTGAAGGTCTTGCCGGACAGTAGTTTTGATCGATAAGCGCACATCGGCGCCTCTCTCGATTTACCTCCTTATTTGCCTATTGAGAATTTCATAATTCATGACATCGCCACGGCAAGAGTCATCTGGGGTCGGAGTCGACTTTCGCAGTGTTTCATCGCGAAACTCGACTCTGACCCCACATGACGGATTCGGAGAAAGACAGAGCGCATTAGGTGGTTTTGTTCTTTTTAACGATGAGCCAGTACTCCGTGGCCCGCTAAGTGGGGTCAGAGTGAAGTTTCTGCAAAAGGCGCGCAGAAAGTTCACTCTGACCCCAGTTAGCTACCGAACCCAGTTAGCTGCGTTTGTTAAGCGCAATCGGGCGCGGGCATTGTCATGTTTTATGAAACTCTCAATAATTATTTACCACCTTCGTCAAGCTGCTTTACAACGCGGATTATCAAATATAGTATACCCCCCTATATTATTTAATCTATCGGGGCAGTCATGGGTCATACCATTAAAGACAAGCAAAAGCTCTTGAACCGGGTGCGCCGCATTCGCGGCCAGGTTGACGCCATAGAACGCGCCCTGGAAGAAGAAAAAGGTTGCATGGATGTGCTCCAGCAAATCACCAGTTGCCGCGGCGCCATGAACGGCTTGCTGGCAGTGGTGCTGGAAGACCACATACGCACCCACCTGGTCGATGCCGAGCACGGCGGCCATGAGCATGAGGGACATGGCGACGCCAGGGAACAACTGATCGACGTCGTCAAAAGCTATTTCAAATAAATGCTGTGAGCGGTCGCTTGTCTTCGCTTTTGCAGCTTGACGTTGCGCCGTCTCTCCCGAGTTCCGAGCAATCCCAAAATACTCTTAGGTCGATCCCGTGACTGAATTCTCCACTCTATTGCAGCAAGGCGCATCCAATGCCTGGCTCTTCATCCCTAGCGCGATCTTGCTGGGCGCCTTGCACGGCCTTGAACCGGGCCACTCCAAGACCATGATGGCGGCCTTCATCGTCGCCATCCGCGGCACCATGACGCAAGCCGTTTTGCTTGGCCTTTCCGCCACGCTCTCCCATACCGCCGTGGTGTGGGCGGTGGCGCTGATCGGCCTGTACTTCGGCAGGCAATGGAACGCCGAAGCCAGCGAACCGTACTTCCAGCTGGCGTCCGCCGTACTGATCATTGGCGTCGCAGCCTGGATGATGTGGCGCACCTGGCGCCAACACCAAGTTGCCGCAGGCTCCCATGAGCATGACCACAATCACCATCACGACGATACCAAGCACATCGACACCGGCCACGGCGTGGTGCGGCTCGAGGTATTCGAAGACGGCGTGCCGCCGCGCTTCCGGCTTTTCAACGAGAGCAAGCATGGCCACGCCTGGAGCGCCGATCAGGTCAGAGTCGAGACCGAGCGGCCGGACGGTAGCACGCAGTCATTCACTTTTGTGCAAGGCGCAGGTTTTGTTGAATCGGAGCAAGAGATTCCTGAACCCCATGAATTCGTCGCCCGCCTGCGCCTGGGGCATGCCGGCCATAGCCACG
Organism: Collimonas sp.; assembly: GCF_035566375.1. Lineage (GTDB taxonomy): Bacteria > Pseudomonadota > Gammaproteobacteria > Burkholderiales > Burkholderiaceae_D > Collimonas. The sequence goes on along the minus strand of NZ_DATMRK010000036.1, from coordinate 15,197 downwards.
ACTATGACGTCGAGTATGTCGAACACAACCACCATCACACCATCAAGGATTACGATGGCCTGGATATATCGGCGCCCGGTTATCAAGACCCGCACGAACTGGCGCACGCCAACGACATCCGCCACCGCTTCGCGAACCGGGAAGTGACTACCGGCCAGATCATCATGTTCGGGCTGACCGGCGGCCTGATTCCCTGCCCGGCCTCGATCACGGTACTGTTGCTATGCCTGCAACTGAAAAAAATTGCACTCGGTGCAACGCTGGTTCTGTGCTTCAGCATCGGCCTGGCGTTGACGATGGTATTGTCCGGCGCCTTGGCGGCGTTAAGCGTCAAGCACGTTTCCAAACGCTGGAGCGGGTTCGGCGAATTCGCGCGGAAGGCGCCATATTTCTCCGGCGCATTAATCCTGCTGGTCGGTTTGTATGTTGGCTATCAAGACTTGCACGCCCTGCTTTGAACTTGGCAGGCGTACTGCCAGCCAGGTAGCATGAGCCGGATTGTTGGCCTTTTATTTTTGAACTATACTGACGCCCATGTCCCGCCTCCTCAAGATCGTAATCATCTGGCTTTTGGTCTTTGCTCTGCCTATGCAAGGCTTTGCATCGTCCGCCATGCTTGATTGCGGGGCGGCGCACCAGCACCTGATGCAGGGTTCTTCCAGCCATGCAGAGGACGGCGCAAGCTTGGACCAGCAACAACAGATGCATCATCACGAGCAGGCTTCCTCAACCGAGGACCACGCTGCTTCCCACGCCTCTAGCGGGGATGCATCTACAGATGACTCGCATCACCACGGCGCAACAAAATGCAGTGCCTGTACCTCTTGCTGCCTGAGCAGCGCCATCAGCGCTCCAGTAATGCCTGATCCGGTAACCCCGCTGCCAGGCGGCCTGGAAACCAGCTTCCAGCCAGACCAGCAATTCACCGCGTATTTCCCCGAAGGCCTCGAACGGCCGCCTCACTCCCTCGCCATTTAAATTCCAGAACTGAATTGCAGGTCTCGGGCTATCGCTGCCTGTAGCCGCGCATCGTAAGTTCTGCCTTCGCTTGAGGCGCGCATTTGCGTGCGCGTCCTGCATTCCGTTCGATTCGAATCGAATTTTGCTTCATCGTCATCGAGGACATCATGATTTCCACCCTCTCAACGAGGCGCGCGATCCTTGCCGCCATCCTGCACCCGCTCGTGCTCGCAGCTTCAGTCTTGTTCCTGGGCGGCTGCGCCTCGCTGTCGCCAGACGGCGGCTTCTCGTCGGTGCAGTCATTGACCAAGGAACGCATCGGCCAAGACATCAAATGGGTCAAATCCGACGACGACGCCGCCAGCGTTGCTAAAACCATCGAACCACTCCTTGCCAAGCCGTTAAGCGTCGACGATGCCGTCAAGATTGCCTTACTCAACAATAAGGGCCTGCAAGCCAGTTATAGCGAACTGGGGATTGCCGAAGCCAACCTGGTGCAGGCGGGACGATTGCCCAACCCGTCGTTCTCGTTCGGCCGCCTGCGCAGGGGCGACGATATCGAGATTGACCGCACGCTGATGTTGCCGGTCATGAGTCTGTTGACCATGCCCATCGCCAGCAAAATCGAGCGCCGTCGTTTCGAGCAGGCGCAGTTCCGGGCCGCCGGCGATGCGCTGGCTGTTGCCGATGCAACGCGGCGCTCCTACTTCTCTGCGGTCGCGGCGCAGCAAACCGTCAAATACATGGAGCAAGTCAAAGTGTCGGCGGAAGCCGGCGCTGAGCTGGCGCGCAAAATGGCGGCGGCCGGCAACTGGAGCAAGCTGGAGCAGGCGCGTGAGCAATCGTTCTACGCCGACGCCACGGTGCAACTGGCGCGCGCGGCACAGACGCAGGTAGCAGAACGTGAAAAGCTGACCCGCCTGCTTGGCCTGTGGGGTACGCGCACCGCATTCCAATTACCGGAGCGGCTGCCGGATCTGCCGAAAGCACCGGAACAGATAGACGACGTCGAAGTGCAAGCCATGCAAAACCGGCTCGACATCATGATGGCCAAACGGGAATTGTCCGGGCTCGCGGCCTCCTTGGGCCTGACCAAGACCACGCGCTTCATCAACATCCTCGATGTCGGCCTGATGCACAACAACTACAACCAGAGCCCGTCACGCGAGAACGGCTATTCGATCCAGCTTGAAATTCCCTTGTTCGACTGGGGCGGCGCGCGGGTGGCGAAAGCCGAAGCCTTGTACATGCAGGCGGTGAATCGCTCCGCAGAACTGGCGATCAACGCCCGCTCCGAAGTGCGTGAAGCGTATGCCCGCTACCGCAGTTCCTATGACATCGCACGCCATTATCGCGATGAAATCGTACCACTCAAAAAGCGCATCTCCGACGAACAGATGCTGCGTTACAACGGCATGCTGATTGGCGTCTTTACCTTACTCGCGGATGCCCGCGCACAAGCCATGAGCGTGAATGGCGCGATCGAAGCGCTACGCGACTACTGGATTGCCGACTCGGCATTAAAAATGGCGCAGACCGGCCGTGGATCAGCGGCAGCGGACAGCAAAACCGGTGCTTCCAGCGCCCTTACTGCCGACTAATCAACCAACAATACGAGGATAGACATCATGGTCTCACGTAGAAATTTCATGAGCGGCGCAGGCGCTGTCGCGATTGGCGCAGGCTTGGTCAGCCGGGTCGCTGCAGCGTCGCTGCCGGAAGCAGCAACGATGGATGGCGCGGCCACCCAGCCGCCGCTTTCCCCGCCCAATGGCCGCCCCTATAACCCGGTCGTCACTCTCAACAGCTGGACGCTGCCCTGGCGCATGAAAAACGGCGTCAAGGAATTCCATCTGGTGGCCGAGCCGGTAGTGCGCGAAATAGCACCGGGCATGAAGGCCAATTTGTGGGGTTATAACGGCCAGTCGCCCGGCCCCACTATCGAGGTAGTCGAAGGCGACCGGGTGCGGATCTTTGTCACCAATAAACTGCCCGAACACACCAGCGTTCATTGGCACGGCCAACGGCTGCCGAACGGCATGGACGGTGTCACCGGCCTGACCCAGCCGGGCATCCAGCCGGGCAAGACCTTTGTCTACGAATTCATCGCAAAACGCCCCGGCACCTTCATGTATCACCCGCATGCGGATGAAATGACACAGATGGCGATGGGCATGATGGGCTTCTGGATCACCCATCCGAAAGACCCGGACCAGCACCGTGTCGATCGCGATTTCTGCTTCCTGCTGAACGCCTATGACATCGATCCCGGCAGCTACACCCCGAAAACCAGCACCATGCTCGATTTCAATCTGTGGACTTTCAACAGCCGCGCCTTCCCCGGCATCGATCCGATGGTGTGCCGGCAGAACGACCGGGTCCGGATCCGGGTCGGCAACCTGACCATGACCAATCATCCGATCCATCTGCATGGCCATGAATTTGTTGTGGCCGGCACCGACGGCGGCTGGATCCCGCCCGCCTCACGCTGGCCGGAAGTCACCACCGATATCGCCGTCGGCCAGATGCGCGCGATTGAATTCGAAGCCACCGAATTGGGAGACTGGGCGTTTCACTGCCATAAATCGCATCACACCATGAATGCGATGGGCCATGAGGTGCCGACCATGATCGGCGTCGATCAGCGCGACGTTCTCGACAAAATCAACAAGCTGGTGCCGGACTACATGGTGATGGGAGATAAAGGCGGCGCGATGGGCGAGATGGAAATGCCGCTGCCGGACAACACCTTGCCGATGATGACTGGCAGCGGTCCGTTTGGCGGGATTGAAATGGGCGGCATGTTTACCACCGTGAAGGTGCGCAAAGGTATCGCCAGCAACGATTACAAGGATCCCGGCTGGTACCAGCATCCGGCCGGCAGCCGGGCCTATGAATGGCGAGGCGGTGATGCCGCCATGCCGGTTGCCACGCAAGCTCCCGACGCCAGGCGCATGGCTGCCAAGCCAGGCGAAAAAATTCTGAAAGTGGTTAAGGGAGGCTCACATAGCGACCATTAATTAAATTGACCCCGGCCTTCTATCTGAAGCAATACGACACATATTTTTAACCGAAAGGATAATCCATGAAGTCCGTTTTAATCGCATCAACTCTGGCTCTATCGCTGTTATCTGCCAACGCCTTCGCCCACGGCGACGAAGACCATAGCGCCGTTGCCGAAAAATCAGAAGGACATGCAGCAGCCCTGGGAAAACCTGGCGTTGCCGCCAAAGTATCGAAAACCATGAACGTCGACATGAACGACAGCATGCGATTCACGCCAGCGGCCATCACCATCAAACGTGGCGAAACCGTCAGATTCATTGTCAAGAATTCCGGCCAGGTCAAGCATGAAATGGTGCTGGGTTCGATCAAGGAACTGAAGGAACACGCAGCATTGATGCTCAAATTCCCGGAAATGGAGCACTCGGATCCAAATCAGGTATCCGTTGAACCAGGCAAGAGCGGCGAGCTGATCTGGCAGTTCAGCAAAGCCGGCAGCTTTGATTTCGCCTGCTTGCAACCGGGGCATTTTGAAGCCGGCATGCGCGGCAACATCATCGTTAAATAATATTTTGCAGATATCCAGTAAAGGAACTCACATGAAAACCCCTTCTATTTTATTTACGGCGCTCGCTTTGACACTCGCCGCCTGCTTCAATCTGCCGTTGGCGGCGATGGCGGCTGAGGAAACGGTAAAAGCTGACGCCGTGGCAGAAACCAAGTCAGCTGACGCCGGCGCCATGTCGGCCGGCGAAGTTAAAAAAATCGATAAAGAAGCCGGCAAGATTACGATCAAACATGGCCCGTTGTCGAATCTGGAGATGCCGCCGATGACCATGGTTTTCCGGGTAAAAGACCCGGCAATGCTGGATCAGGTGAAGCCCGGCGACAAGATCAATTTTGTCGCCGAAAAAGCCAACGGCGCATTGACCGTTACGCAAATGCAGGCTGGCGGCTGAGTTTGAGCCCGTCGCGGCAGCGAGAGCCTGCTCTGGCAGGCTATGCTGCATCCAGTGCTTAAAACCATTGTTTGTGTTTCACGGCAATGCCAGAACAGGACATCTGGACATTTCCGATATGGTGTAATCGATAGCAGAAGACGCTGATGGCCGGCCTCGCTTGCTGCACTGTAACGGCTTGCCTGATCGGCTGCCACAGCTTGAAGAAGGGTCGTTTTTCCAACGTATGTAGGCAACCACCAGGTATGCGCCATCCTGTCCGCCACCGTATTCTCCAATGCCATCGCTGGGCCGGCTTAAGCCTTGGGCTGATCGTGGTCCTGATTGCGGTTAGCGGCGCCGGCATGGTTTTCCGGCCGCAACTCGATCCTGTCATCAACCGCGATCAGCTCAGGGTTAGCGCTTGCCATACACGCCTGCCGCTGGATGTCTTGATCGCCAAGGCCCATGCAGCTAACCCAGCAGGCGGCGCACTCACTTACATACGGCTTTATGCGGATGCGAATAGCGTTGCGCGCATCCGCTTTAGCGATGACAAATGGGTGAACCTAAATCCATGCTCCGGTGCAGTTCTTGGGCAAGGCCACCGTTATGGCGGTCTGTTCGGCACGCTGGCGCTGTTGCACAGCTTCCGTTTCGTAGCAAACGGCGAGCTGATTACCGGCACCGTTACCCTGGCGTTTATCATCCTGCTGATTCTGGGCGGCCTGCTGATCTGGTGGAGCGGTGCCCGGCGCAGCGGCCGCCAATCCGACTTTCGCCCCAGCTTTCGCGCCTATCCGCAGCAACTGCATAAAACCACGGCGCTGTACGCCAGCCTGATTCTTTTGACAAGCGCCCTCACCGGCTTGCCGCAAGCCTTTGACTGGTGCCGGAACAGCATTTACCTGCTCACGGGATCGCCCTTGCCTGCGCCTGTGTCGCAGTCGATAGCGGCGACCGGCGCCCCCCGTTTGCCCGCGGAAGTAATTTGGCAACGCGCGCTGTCCCTGGTGCCGCAAGCCACGCAAGCGCAATTGCACTACTCCGGCAAGCCTGGAGATGCGATTGACATCAGCTTGCTCGGGCCCGAAGCGCCGCATGCGCAGGCATTTTCCTATCTGACGCTGGATCCCTACAGCGGGCAAGTGTTGCGCTTTACTCCCTACGCCAAAAACAGCCTCGGAGAACGAATCTATCTTTGGGCCTTATCCGTGCATTACGGTTGGGTCGGCGGTCTGTTGGGTCAGTTGCTGCTGTTGATCGGCGCGCTAGCGGTGCCGGTGCTCGCCTTTACCGGCATAAGCAGTTATCTGCGCAAGAGATTCAAGCAGCCAGGCAACAAAAAAATGCTGCTGCGCGTGAGTAAAAAGACGGTCGAAGCAGAAGGCGTCTGCAGCTTTGAACTGGTCGATCCAAGCGGGAAAGCACTACCGCCATTCAGCCCCGGTGCGCACATCGATGTCTATCTGCGCGCTGGCCTGGTACGGCAATATTCACTGTGCAACAATCCGCGAGAGCGGCAGCGCTACCTGATCGGCGTGTTGCGCACGCCGGATTCGCGCGGCGGCTCGCAGGCCATGCACGAGGATATCGAGGAAGGTTCGCTATTGGAAATTGGCCTGCCAAGAAACCATTTTCCAATCGTAGCTGCGGCAAAACGATCGCTGCTGATAGCTGGCGGCATCGGCGTGACGCCTATCCTGTCCATGGCGGAACAGCTTGCCAATACCGATGCCGATTTCAGCATGCATTACTGCAGCCGTTCATTGCAGCGTACCGCCTTTTTCAAGCGCATCAATGCTGCGGCATATGCGCAACGCGTAACGTTTCATTTCAGCGATGGCGTCTTGTCTCAGCGCCTCAACTTGCAGACACTGCTCGCCGATCCGGACCCGGCGACGCATCTCTACGTCTGCGGGCCGGCCGGATTCATGGATGCGGTAATTGACACTGCGAAGAAAAATGGCTGGTGCGATGAGCGCTTGCACCGTGAATATTTTGCGGCTGGAGCGCTCAGTTCAGGCAGCGATGTCGAATTCCATGTCAAGCTGGCCAGCACCGGAAAAATCTATCACATCGCCAAAGACAAGACTGTGCTTGCGGCCTTATCCGAAGCCGGCATTCCGATACCGACCATGTGCCAGCAAGGTATCTGCGGTACTTGCCTGACCCGGGTGGTGAATGGCGAACCGGATCATCGCGACAGCTATCTGAATCAAGAAGACAGAATGAGGAACGATGTATTTCTGCCTTGCTGTTCGCGCGCGCATAGCGCCATGCTGGTACTGGATTTGTAGGCGCCGGTGCGCTTAACAAACCCAGCTAACTGGGGTCAGAGTCAAGTTTCGCGATGAAGCACTGCAGAAATTGACTAACCCCGTTGACTCCGACCCCAGATGACTCTTGCCGTGGCAATGTCATCATAGGTAATGGATGACAGCCTGCTATCTGGTGGTAAAGCTGGCGCTGACCTTGCTGGTCTTATCTTTCAAGACCACCATCGCAATCACCGTCGAACCAGACGGAATTTTGACTCCCTTGGCTTCAAATTTATTGGCGCCGGCAGGCTTGAGCAATGCTTCCGACTTGGTTCCCTTGCTGGTGATCGTCAACTTGCCGCTCAGGTCGGCGCTCGGCAGTTCGTCGTCGTCATCCAGCACATACAACTCGGCCCCGTCTTTGCCCACCACCAGTTCCAGCGACATGTCGCCGTCGATCTGAATCAAGCCGCCATGCTCTGGTTTTGTGTTGCCGTGGGCTTGGGCTGCATTGAACGTCATGGACATAGCGCCCAGCAGCAATAACATTGCAATCTTCTTCATCGAATCACCTTTGTATAAACTTGCATAAACCAAAAACCGGCGCCCTTGAACGGGGAGCGCCGAAAGCCCGGCTTGTTGATTATTCAGGGGCGTGCGGCAGCACGAAGGAAAGCGAGGCCAGGTGCTCCACCGTATTCGTCTTCTTTGGATCTTCCGGCGCTGAATTGAAAATGGCGACGATCACATTCAGCCCTTGATTCCGGACTTTGATCGTCACCGTGCCGTCGGCGGCGGTTTTGAGTTGCTCGCTGTCAGGATCGTTGATCCAGTCATGCAATACGCGCGCACCTGCTACCGGCTTGCCTTGATACATCACGCGCAATTTCATGGATTGCCCCAATAGCGCCGGCAGCGTTGCGTCGACCGGCAAGATCTGCAGCGTCTGCCCTGGCAGCAGCGGCAACAGCGCACTCAATTGACCGCGAATGAGTACCGCATATTTGTAATTCTGCTCACTGACGACGGCCTCAGGTACTTCGTCCTTGCCCTTCTTCAGCCACTTTCCTTCCGGCGTTTTGCTCCATGTGCCATTGTCGAGAACCGCTGCCACCAGCGCCGGCTGGTTCTCGGTGTCGACCAGGATCAGATGATCGGTTTTGATCAATGAAGTCGGCACCGGTTTGCCGCCGGCATCGAAGCCGGCAATGCTTTTCACCATGGAGTAGCGTTTGACCATGTCGAGATCGTCAGCGCCAATGCCATACAGCAGCGCCAGTTGATTGTTGCGTTGTGCAAACCAGATTCCATGCGCATGTGAGACCGCGCTTGCTAGCAAACTGGCAGCCAGGACCGTGGTCGTAAAGAGTTTAGTGATGTTGTTCATTGTTTTCCTTAAGGTTGGTTAAAAGGTCAGTTGAAACGACGCTCAGGACGGCACATAAAGTTTCTCGAAAAAACCGCTGACTTTCACTTTAATGGTGACCGGCTTATCGCTGTGATTGCGCCAGAACCAGCCGTGTATGCCGTCAAACGGCGCGACGAAAGATCCCTGATCGCCCGCCTGCTGCTTGTCTTTCCAATAGCGGGTGAATTCCTTGCCGGCATTGGGCCGCTCGCCGTGCATGTCGACGGTGACCTTGCCACCCTCGGCCGACCAGGTATAGACGAAATGTTCGCCCTGCCGCATCAAAGCCTTGATCTCGCCACCTTGATTCGGTTGCAATACCAGAGACATTTCACTTTCATTGAATGGCGCCTGGCTTTTGATCAGAGTTGCTTGCGGCGAATTTGCATTCGCTGCCGTGACCGTCGCCGGGCTAAGCGGCGCCTCCTGCGCACTGGCGGCGTTCAATTTCTTGATCTGCAGCAGCTTTCCGATTCCGGTAACGTCGATCCCATACTCGGCGGGTAACACGAAAGCAAGCAATATCGCCGCTGCGGCGACGATGGCGATGCCGGTGGCCTTGCGCAGTTGCGGCAAAGTCGGTAGTGGTGCACTGTTAGCAGGGGTCATGTCGGGATCCTTGGTAAATTCATGAAATAGCCAGTCAGTTGATAGCCCATCAAAATAAAGCCGGCAGTCATCAAAACCACGTTGGCGGAAAACGCCTGACGCTGGAAATTTTCGGTGCGGCGCCAGAATCCCATCGCAATCATGATGGCGCTCAGAGCCAGCAACTGCCCCATCTCGACGCCGACATTGAAAGCCACGATATTCGGGATCAAGCCATCTTGAGAAAGGGTCAGCTCTTGCAGCTTGGTAGCCAGGCCGAAGCCGTGGAAGAAACCGAAAATAAGCACGGCGGCCTTGGTATTCGGCTGAAAACCCAGCACCAGCTTGAACGCCCCAAGATTGTCGAGCGCCTTGTACACGACCGACAGGCCGATGATGGCGTCCACCATGTAGGGATTGACGTGGGTGCCCGTCAGTACGCCAGCCAGCAAAGTGACGCTATGGCCGATGGCAAACAAACTGACGTAGGCGCCGACATCCTTCATCCGATACAAGAAGAAAATGACGCCAAACAAAAACAGCAAATGGTCATAACCGGTGACCATGTGCTTTGCGCCGAGATAGATAAACGGCAGCAGATGAACGCCGGTGTTTTGCTCGATAAAGGTTTTGTCTTCATCCGCAACCCCATGCGCAAAAGCATGGGATGCGGCGAACGCCAGCAACAACAATACGGCGGGGATAACTACGGATTTGGCAACGTCGAGCCAATTCACCCTGCTACTTGATAACTCTTGCATGCAGATTCTCCGGTGTGCATGATCGGTCTATCGAACTGAGCGACCGCTCCGTCGCACTGCTGACGTCAGCGGCCGGCTTCAGTGCTATACATCAGAATTTGTATTGCGCCTTAAGCGTGATCGTGCGCTCCGTTCCAGGAGCAACCCAGAGCTGGCTGTAAGAGCTGGCGTAGTAGGTCTTGTTGAACAGATTGTCGATGTTCAAGGAGATACGCAGCTTCTTGGTCGGCTTGTAAGAAGCGATCATTTTGTAAGTGGTGTAGGCAGGTAATTTGAAATTGCTGCTTACCGCTACGTCACCGCTTCGTTCACCGACATAATTCGCCCCGCCGCCGAAAGACGCGACGCCATCACCCAGCTTGAATTCTTGAACCAGGAGCAGGTTGGCGCTGTTTTTAGGTACATCCGGCAGGGCGCTGCCGACCTTGAACAGATTGTCTTTGGTGATCTTGGTATCGGTGTAGGCGTAGGCTGCCGTCAGGCGCAGATTGCGGACGATTTCTCCCGATACGTCGAGTTCAACGCCACGGCTTTCGACCTCGCCGGCAGCCACCGAATAATTCGGATCCACGGGATCAACCGTCAACACATTCTGTTTCTGGATCTTATACACCGCCAAGGTGCTGCTGAGTTTGCCGTTGGCTGCATCGTATTTCGTCCCAACTTCATAAGAGCGGCTGCTTTCCGGTGCAAAAGGCAGACCGCCCGAGGTGGTGCCGCTGCTTGGCCGGAATCCCTTGGATACGCTGGCATAAAACGACAGCGTCTTCAGCGGTTGATAGACGATACCGAAGCGCGGACTGGTGGCGTTGCCGGATTGTTCGGTATAGCGCAGGAAACGCCGGTCATCGAAAGTTTGCGTGTAATTATCGTAACGCACGCCAATCAAGGCCTTCCATTGTTTGGTAATGTCAATCTGGTCTTGCGCATACAAGCCGTGTGCGCGCTGTTTTTCCTTGGTGCTGATGTTGAGCGTCATGGCCGCCGGTACGGATGACCCATATACAGGATTGTAAATATCAATCGCGTAAGGCGAAGCAGCGCTCGGATTGGCGCGCATCAAAACGCGATCGTCGTCGAATCGATAAGCGTCGATGCCGAACAGCAGATTATTCAGTACAGGGCCGGTGGCAACTTTACCGAGTACTTCGACACGGCCGGAGGTATCGATCGCCGAGAAATCGCGCAGGCGGTGCTGGCGCCACAGGGTGCGGCCATCAGCAAGCAATTTGCTGGCCTCGGTCGATAAGCCCTTGAGTGAACTTTCACGATACGACAAGCCGCTCTGCAGCGACCAGTCATCGTTGAACTGATGCTGCAGGAATAATTGATGACCCAGCGATTTGATGGTGATCGGACCGTCGCTCGGCTCGCCGAGAAAGCGCGAGTTAGGAATCAGGCCGAGCTGCCCTTTGACTGCCAGCACGCCGCGGTCAAACGGCGTTCTCTGCTGGACCGCTTCCATTTCATAAGAAAGCGTCGTATCCGGCGAAATCATCCAGATGAAGGACGGCGATATCACATAACTCTCTGAATGCTCCGTATCGCGAAAGCTGTTGCCGTTCTGATAGGCGGCGTTAAGACGGTAGGCGACCGTTTCGCTGAGGGGGCCAGTCAGATCAACCGCGGTTCTATAAGTGCTGTAGTTACCGACCGATTGCTCAATGGTTTGCGACGGTTGAAACAAGGGCTTCTTAGTCGTGATATTGACGGTACCGCCTGGGTCGCCGCGGCCATACAACGCAGAAGCCGGGCCTTTCAATATTTCGACGGTATTGGTATTGGCCGAATCGCGCTGGCCGTTGTAGCCGCGGCTGGAATTGAAACCGTTCACCAGGAAGTCAGAACCGAAATTCGGATCGCCGGTAAAACCGCGCATGGCGTAGCTGTCCCACAGGCCGCCCAGATTGCTTTGGCGCGCGATGCCGCTGGCCAGATCCAGCGCGTCGGAAAATTTGATGACGCCGACATCCTGCAACAGATCGGCAGTCAAGACCCGTACGCTTTGCGGCAAATCCTGCAGCAGCGTGTCGGTCTTGGTGGCGCCGGTGGCGGAGAGGCTGCGGTACGGCTGTTTTTGGCCGACCACCACCACTTCCGGAGTACCTTCAGTATCAGCGGCGGAGGCAGCGAGCGGGTAAGTGGCGGCCAGAAAAAGTGCAAAGTGAAAGCACGGCGGAAAGCGTGACGAGGTGTACATGAAAACTCCCTGTTGGAATAGATATCGTGTGGAAGTCCGATTCCCTGCGTGACCGCGGCGCGCAAAAACATCGTCTTCTGGTATTGATTACAGCATGTCGAAATTGCGCACTTATCTTGTTTTCGGCAGGTCACAGAACAGAAATATCTGTTTTATCCGACCGAATCAGCACGCCGTGCCGGAATGGGCGCGCATGCGTTAAAACCGTGCGGTTTGATTGGGATTTCCCCAAGAGAGTGCGGCTTACTGGTCGATTTCACCATTTTGAAATCGCTGCCACCCTACTCCCCCACGAGAAATTTCCTGGCGGGTCGCGTTAATGCAAGCTCAGTGCAACGCCGGTGCAACGTCGGTACAACTTCAGCGCGCTGTTATCGCAAGAATTTTCTCTAGCATTTTTTTGCCGGCGCGATAGAAAATGCTATATCGCTGCATTTTTTTAAAGGGAAGAACCTGCTTTCCGCTCAAAGTAAGCAGAATAATTTATATGCGGGATTTAGAATAATCGAGCATCTCTTTATAGCTGCATTCCCCTCTAACCACAGCAGGCCCACATCATGACGAATCCGACGGTCAATCCGAAAGTCCCGCTGGCATACGGCAGCGGCACGCACACAGCACATGCCACTGCAAACTCAATTGCTGCGTCATTTGCTACATCGATCGCTGCATCACGTTCGCGGATAGCCGTGATCGATGTTCTGCGCGGCCTGGTCATGCTGATCATGTTGTTCGATCACGTGCGCGAGACCATCTATCTGCACATGCAGGTCAGCGATCCGATGGATGTCGCGAGCACCGAACCCGCCCTCTTCTTCTCGCGCCTGGCAGCGCACTTTTGCGCACCGATGTTTGTATTTCTTACCGGACTGTCGGCCTGGCTGTATGCCAATCCATCCTCCGGCGCGCCGCGTTCCGCTACCGGTTTCCTGGTCAAGCGCGGCTTGCTGCTGGTGGTTCTTGAATGGACTCTGGTGACGTTTGCCTGGTCCGGCCAATTCCCGCCATCGACCATTTACCTGCAGGTGATCTGGGTCATCGGGCTGGCCATGATTGTGCTGGCCTTGCTGCACCGGCAACCGCGCTGGCTGCTGGCCGCTATCGGATTGAGCATAGTGTTCGGCCACAATCTGTTGACCTCGATCAGCTTCGAGCCCGGCAGCGTCAGCTATTTTCTCTGGACGCTATTCCTGCATCGTGGTTATCTGGTGGCCGATGGCTGGGTCAAGATCAAGGTCACCTATCCCCTCTTGCCGTGGATTGGCGTGATCCTGCTGGGTTATGTTGCCGGTCCCTTGTATGCGCAAACTGTCGCCGCAGCCCGCCGCAAGCGGCTGCTGCTAAGCGTTGGCATCAGCTGCCTGCTGTTGCTGGGCCTGCTGCGCGGTTTCAATATTTATGGAGAAACGCTGCCTTGGGCGCATGGCGAGGATTTTGTGCATACGCTCATGTCTTGGCTGAATTTCACCAAATATCCGCCGTCGCTGTCTTTCCTGCTGCTGACTCTGGGCGTCGGCTTAGTGCTGCTGGCCTGGTTTGAGGCCATCGATAACTGGTTCACTCGGGTATGCGCAACTTTTGGCGGCGCGCCGATGTTTTACTATCTGCTTCACCTGTATGTGCTATTGATCCTGCAACATCTGCTGGTCGCCATTTTCGGCGCCAATCATGGAGTGCGATTTGGCGTGGATCACTTCTGGATAGTTTGGCCGACGGCTTTCGCGCTGATGCCTTTGCTGTATTTTCCATGCCGTGCATTTGCACGATTCAAACGGGTATCGACACAGAAATGGGTGCGTTACTTCTAAGATCGCCCACCTCGATAGCGCCGTTCCCGCTGAAACGGGAACGGCCTTTCCTTGCAGCCGGGAATGAAGCAATTCAGATCAAGGGATAAAGTACTGCTGAAAAGTATTTCCGGATTGTATTGCCGACTCAACCGAACGACTGGTTAATCAGCGCGTACTGATGCAGATTCTTGTCGAGCAGCGGCGGCTCTCCTCTTGCCATCGTCACCATCTCGTACGCTTGCGTCAGGCCAACCTGATTCAACCACTGACTCAGATCGCTGGCGCCAGCGACATCGATGCGCATGAATGCGCCGGCGTGTGAACTGGCCCAATGATTAATCAAGGCTTTGGCGCGAGCGGTATCCCGGGCAATCACCGGGCCGATGGCGTAGCCGTGTCCGAAACGGCGCATCAGGGCGCAACCGACCATCTCGTCATAACTCTCGATGACGACGCCGCCCTCCGCCACTTCCAGCAAAGCCGCCAGCACGGTGCCGCGCGGCATGCCGGCGGCACGGCTGCAGAGCGCCGCAATCTTGGTTTTGTCGGCGGCGCCGATGGGACGAATCCGGTCACCCGGCATGAGTGGGGTGATGATGGGCTTGGCCTGCGACTGGACCACGATTCCCTGATGCTGACGAACTTCGCCAAAAGGCGTAAATCCCAGCTGTTCGTAGAGTGGTCGGCCTTGCGGCGAGGCGCTAAGCAAAATGGTGCGGTCGCCGATTTCAGCCAGCACTTGCGATAGCAATTGCCGTCTGATGCGCTCGCCTTGACTATCTGGCGGCACAATCACCATGCCAAGCGACGCATATTCCTGGCCATGGCCCCAGCACATGGCGGTGCCTATCACGCCCGCTTCATTTTCTGCGACAAAACCGGTGCCGAGGCGCTGGATGAATTGCCAATCCTCCAAGCGGTGCGGCCAGCCAAGCGATAGCGACAATGCCTGCGCCGCCGCTACGTCGTCTGCGGTAAAACGGCGGTATCTGACATTGCTGTCGGCGCTTTGCTTTTTCACTGGGAACTCCTGTATTTCCGGACTTGATTTCGCGTGATTTTGACGGGATTGCCTTGTAAAAAATTATTTTGATCGATGAATCGGATTACCCAGCCGTGGATTATCCAATCGAGGATTTTATTTAAGGAACTGCTCGTTACCAACGATACCGATCTTGGTCACGCCCAGCCGTTGCGCCGAAGCCATCACCGCCGCCACCGACTTGTACTCCACCGCCTTGTTCGGACGCAGGTGCACTTCATCGATATTGCCGCCGGCAACCACCGT